>CAVGWF010000001.1:0-54328 GCA_963632825.1 Escherichia coli
TCACCGGTCGGGCAACCAGAGATAACTGTATTGGCAGGTGCGTCAAGGCGCCATTGAAAAAAACGATCCCTCAGTCAGCCATGCGGCTGACAGCTCCCTTTACGCAAGGGAGCCAAGGGGCGGCACCGTTTCATTAGGCAAATTCACGGGATGCGCTGCCTCCCTTGTGCAAAGGGAGGTGGGTCGGCGTAAGCCGAGCCGGAGGGATTGTATATTGTATCGGCTTGCGCCGAGATATAATTTCACCTCATCAGTCGGCTTTGCCGACAGCTTCCCCTCCGAGGGAAAGCCAATGACGCACCGATTCAGTGCGGCAGTTTACCGGTTTCACCGGAGCTTTCCGGTCGGGACCTTGCAATAAATGTATAAGTACAGCAGAAAGGCGTAACTGAAAAAATGGCAAGTAAGAATAAGGATTACAAACCCGAGGATATAGCGTTTCCGAATCAGCACATAGAGCAGTCAGAGCTCGTGAGCGAGATGAAAAACAGCTATATTGAATATGCGATGAGCGTTATCATCGGGCGTGCACTGCCGGATGTGCGCGACGGCTTAAAGCCCGTGCACCGCAGAATACTCTACGCAATGTATGAAGATAACCTCACGCATGATAAGGCGTTCCGCAAGTGCGCGACCGCGGTCGGCGATGTACTTGGCAGATACCATCCGCACGGCGACGCATCGGTATACGATGCACTGGTGCGTCTTGCGCAGGACTTCTCCATGCGCTATCCCCTCATCGAGGGCCACGGCAACTTCGGCTCAGTTGACGGCGATCCACCCGCGGCCTACCGTTATACCGAGGCGCGCATGGCGCGCATGTCCGACGAGATGCTGCGCGACATAGAAAAGGACACCGTCGACTGGGATCCCAACTTCGACGAAACGCGCAGGGAGCCGCGCGTTCTGCCGTCGAGATTCCCGAACCTGCTGGTAAACGGCTCGTCGGGCATTGCGGTCGGCATGGCGACGAATATCCCGCCGCATAACCTCACCGAGGTCATAAACGCCTGCATCTGCGTTCTGGATAACCCCGAGGCGACCATGAGCGAGCTTTTGCAGCACATCACCGGCCCCGACTTCCCGACCAAGGGCATCATCATGGGCAGAAGCGGCATCCGTCAGGCTTACATGACCGGACGCGGCAAGGTCATCATGCGCGCACGCACGGAGTTTGAGGAGTTCGGCAAGGACAGAACGAGGATAATCGTAACCGAGCTGCCGTATCAGGTCAATAAGCGCCAGCTCATCGCCGCGATCGCGGAGAATGTCCGCGACAAGCGCATAGAGGGCATATCCGATCTGCGCGATGAGACCGACCGCAACGGTATGCGCATCGTCATAGAGCTCAAGCGCGACGCAAACCCGCAGATAGTGCTCAACCGTCTGCTTACCCAGACCCAGATGCAGACGAGCTTTTCGATAAATATGCTGGCGCTGGTGAATAACCAGACCCAGCCGAAGATACTCAATCTGCGCCACATCATCGACGAGTACCTCACCTTCCAGGAGGAGCTCATCGTGCGCAGGACAAAGTACGACCTCAGAAAGGCCGAGGAGCGAGCCCACCTGCTGGAGGGTCTGCTCATTGCGCAGGATAACATCGACGAGGTCATCCGTATCATCCGCAGCAGCTACGACAACGCCAAGCAGAACCTCATGGAGCGCTTCGGGCTGTCCGATGTCCAGGCTCAGGCGATACTGGATATGCGCCTGAAATCGCTTCAGGGTCTCGATCGCGAGAAGCTCGAAAACGAGTATAAGGAGCTTGAGGCGCGCATCGCGTATTACAAGGAGCTGCTCGCCGATCCGGAGAAGATCAAGGGCGTTCTCAAAACCGAGCTCATCGAGATCCGCGACAGATACGGTGACGAGCGCAAGACCGAGATACAGGATGTCGAGGACGAGATCGACATAGAGGACCTCATTGAAGAGGAGGACTGCGTCTATACCCTGACCCACAACGGCTATATAAAGCGCCTGCCCACGGCGGAATACCGCGCGCAGGGACGCGGCGGCAAGGGCGTAAAGGCAATGGCAACGCGCGAGGAGGACTATGTGGAGACCGTGTTCACCGCCTCCACGCACGACAGCATCCTGTTCTTCACGAACCTCGGCAAGGTGTATGTCCGCAAGGGCTACCGCATCCCCGAGGCGGGAAGGTCGGCGCGCGGTCAGAATATAATAAATATAATCCCCACCGAGACCGGCGAAAAGGTCAGCGCCATGATCGCCGGACGCGGCATTGCGGAGGATAGCTATCTCGTGTTCATAACCCGCAGCGGCACGGTGAAGCGTACCGCACAGTCGGCGTTCAAGAACATCCGTTCAAACGGCATCCGTGCACTGTCACTGGACGAGGGCGACGAGCTCATGACCGTTCTCGAGACCTCCGGCGAGGATAAGATACTGCTTGCAACTCACGACGGCATGGCGATCTGCTTTAACGAGACCGATGCGCGCGCAATGGGGCGTGACGCGGTCGGCGTGCGCGGCATACGCCTGCGCGAGGGCGACTTCGTCGTCGGAGCGGGCATTGCTGCCGAGGGTACGGCGATACTGTCCATAACCGAAAACGGTTACGGCAAGCGCACCGATGTCGGCGAGTACAGCGTGCAGAACCGCGGCGGTATGGGACTTAAAAACTACAACATCACCGATAAGACCGGACCTATAGCGGATGTTGCCGTCGTCACCGGCGGCGAGGATCTGCTTGTTATCTCCGATGACGGCACGATAATCCGCATGGATGTCGGCAGCATAAGCCTGCTTTCCCGCAGCACTCAGGGCGTGCGCGTTATGCGTCTTTCCGGTGATGCGAAGGTCATCTCCATCGCACCCGCCGATAAGGAGGAGACCGAAGCGGAGGAGGCCCCCGCAGAGAGCACCGAAACCGAGAATAACGAGTGATCTCAATATTGTGCCGGCTTGCGCCGATGATATAATCTCACCTCATCAGCCGGCTTCGCCGACAGCTTCCCCTCAAAGGGGAAGCCGACGATCCCTCAGTCAGCTAACGCTGACAGCTCCCTTTACGCAAGGGAGCCAAGGACGCACCGATTAAGTGCGGCGGTTTCAAGGTTTTGTCCGTACTCTCCGGTCGGGCAACCGGAGATATATGTATCCGTAGGTGCGTTAAGGCGCCTCTGAAAAAGCCTTTACGCAAGGTAGCCAAGGGAGGGAGCCGTTTCATTAGGCAAACTTACGGGATGCGCCGCCTCCCTTGTGCAAAGGGAGGTGGGTCGGCGTAAGCCGAGCCGGAGGGATTGTCCACTCGCCGCGGCGGGCAATGCGCCACCGGCAATGGCAGTTGTTTTAACTGCGCCGTCACGGTAACGCACTGCGGAGAAAGCTTTTTTCCTTGCCTTCCCCTTGGAGGGGAAGGTGGGTCGGAGCGCAGCGGAGAGCCGGATGAGGTGAAATTAAATTCGGCGTAAGCCGCACAGCTTTTTCAATATTGTTGCCTGCGGCACGATTTATTTCCACCTCATCAGCCGGCTTCGCCGACAGCTTCCCCTCAAAGGGGAAGCCAAGGGCGCACTATTGTAGTGCGGCAGTTTATCGGTTTCGCCGGTACTCACCGGTCGGGCAACCGGAGATAAATGTATCCGTAGGTGCGTTAAGGCGCCTCTAAAAAGAAAGGCGTGGCTGAAAATGAATGAGAACAAAAATAAGAAAAGCAGTCCGGAGGGCGATAAGATAAAGCTCACGGCGGCCGTTGTGTGCGGCATTCTTGTCCTCATGAATGTGGTTGGCGGCAGCGGTGCGGCGTTTCTTGTGATACTTGTCTGCGCCGCGGTGATAGTCCTCGCGGCTATCGGGATGAAAAAGCCGCAGGCGGGAAATGATGCACGGCAGACCGGCGGTATGCAGCCGCCGCAGAGCGGGTTTACCCGACCCGCCGCCGACAGACCTCGGGAAAAAAGCTTCTCCAAGCGCCTGACCGAGCTGATGCGCGATAATACCGACGACTGCGATGACGACCATGTTCACATCGAGCCGGACATTAACGCCGACCCGAACGAGAAGCGTGCAGCCCAGCTCAGAGAGATGCTCAGAAACGGGATTATTGAGAAGGACGAATACAACATACTCATGAGGAAATTCGGACTGAAATGAAAAAAACTGTTATCATATACACCGACGGCGCGTGCTCCGGAAACCCGGGACCGGGCGGTTGGGGAGCGATACTGCGCTACAACGGAGCGGAAAAGGAGCTGTCCGGCGGCGAGAGCCGGACGACGAACAATCGCATGGAGCTGACCGGTGTCATCTCCGCACTGCGGGCCTTGAAGGAGCCGTGCATCGTGGAGCTGTACTCGGATTCAAAATATGTCGTCGACGCGCTCGGCAAGGGCTGGGCGGTGTCGTGGCGGCGCAACGGCTGGAAGAAGGCGGACAAAAAACCGGCGCTGAACTCCGATCTGTGGTCGGAGCTGCTGGAGCTCTGCGACAAGCATGAGGTGCGCTGCCATTGGGTCAAGGGTCACGCGGAGAATGAGTTCAATAACCGCTGCGACGCCCTCGCCGTCAGGCAGCGCGATTCTTTTTAGAGGAGGTTTTCCGCACCTACGGATACGGTTATTGCGGTTTCCCGACCGGCGAGTACCGGCGAAACCGGTAAACCGCCGCGCTGAATCGGTGCGCCCTTGGCTTCCCCTCGGAGGGGAAGCCAAGGGCAGAAGCATTCTCCGCAGTGCGTTACCGTGACGGCGCAGTTAAAACAACTGCCATTGCCGGTAGCGCATTGCCCGCCGCAGTGAGAGGACAATCCCTCCGGCTCGGCCTACACCGACCCACCTCCCTTTGCACAAGGGAGGCAGCGCACCCCATTGGCTCCCTTGCGTAAAGGGAGCTGTCAGCCGCGAGGCTGACTGAGGGATCGTTTTCCACGATAAAATAAAAAAGAGAGTGTGCATCTGCACACTCTCTTTTTTATTTCGTTTTCACTTGTCCGAATCGGACTCCTCATCGAGATCAAACTCAAGCTCGGAATCGCATTTCGGGCAGCGGATGGAGCCGAAATCGAGATCCTCCTCATATACGGTGATCGTCTCGCCGCATTTCGGGCATGTTACCTCGTACTCCTGATCATCGCCGCAGCTTCCGCAGCAGCCAGAGCAGGACTCCTCATACTCGCCGTCGTCGGCATCGCAGTTCTCCTCGTCCTCGTCATAATCGGCAAGGCAGAGGTCCTCGAGATACTCCATATCCTCGCTGATATCGTTTATGCAGTCGGACAGACCGGCGGCGTGAGCCTCGACGGCTTCAATATCATCCGCCATTGAATCAAGAACATCAATAACGGCAAGCATGAGCTTACCCTCATTCGTGCTGTCCTTGATGCCAAGACCCTCTGCCAGACCCTTGAGATACGCTACCTTTTCACCTGCTGTCATTTTTCGTTCCTCCTTTTTCAATTGAGCTTTGATGCTTATGCGGACACATTCGCTTCAAACCGTCTCGCGGCAAAGCCTTATTTTGCGCGGCCGAGGTACTCGCCGGTGCGGGTGTCGATCTGGATCTTCTCGCCGGGCTCGATGAACAGAGGCACCTTGACCTCTGCGCCGGTCTCGACGGTAGCGGGCTTGGTCGCGTTGGTGGCGGTGTTGCCTGCAAAGCCGGGGTCGGTGTCGGTGACAACGAGGTCGACGAAGAACGGGGGCTCGACATTGTATACCTTGCCCTTGTAGGAGTAAACGGTGCACTCCATGTTTTCCTTTACGAATCTGAAGCTGTCGCCGAGGTTGGCCTCGTCAACGGGCTCGAGCTCATAGGTCTCAGGATCCATGAAGTAGTACAGACCGCCGTCGTTGTAGCTGTATTCCATGCTTCTGCGCTCTACGGTAGCGCTTTCAAACTTTGCGGTGGGGTTAAAGGAAGTCTCGGTGACCGCGCCGGTGATGACATTTTTCATCTTGGTGCGCACGAAGGCCGCGCCCTTGCCGGGCTTGACATGCTGGAACTCGACGACCTGCATGACCTGGCCGTCCATCTCAAAGGTAACGCCGTTTCTGAAATCACCTGCTAAAATAGGCATAATAGGTTATCCTCCTATGTTGTAAATATAATATTCGTCTATAGCCCAACTATTTTACATTAAATAGCGCCACATTGCAAGATTATTTTCTGCTTTTGCTCACGGGCACGCCGTTTTCTCTCTTGCCGGTGCGTTTTTCAAAGGCTATCTGGATCATATAAACGACCATGGACAGCACGCCGAGCAGGTACAGTATGTTCCTCAGCCCTGCCGGGAAATCCGGAATGAGATTTTGCAGCAGCGCCGTTGCTATCACGATAATGAAGCCGATCCACAGAAACGGTGTGAGCGTTATCCTCTTTTCGTTTTCTTTTTTCTTTCCCTTTGCCATTAAACTCTCTCCTTTTCCTATAAGATCAAAAGCTCCTTCGGAGCCTTTGTAATGACCTCGCAGCCGCCCTCGCGCAGAACGAGCACATCCTCGATCCTGACGCCGAACCTGCCGGGCAGGTATATCCCCGGCTCTGCGGAAATGACAGCGCCGCAGGGCATCGGCGTTTTCACCGACGGAGCCGCCGCGGGCTGTTCATGGATATAAAGCCCCAGCGAGTGCCCGAAGGCATGGCCGAAATAATCGCCGAAGCCCGCCTGAGCTATAACGCTGCGCGCGGCACGGTCTATCTCCGCTCCGGTAACGCCGGCAGCGGCTTTTTTAATACCGGCAAGCTGCGCCCTGAGAACGGTGCCGTACACATTCTTCATTTCGTCCGTGGCATGACCCACCGCAACGGTGCGTGTCATGTCCGAGCAGTAGCCGTTTTTGAGGCAGCCGAAATCCATCGTTACAAAGTCGCCGTCCTTTACGGCGGCATCCGACGGCACGCTGTGCGGCATGCTCGAATTTGCCCCCGTGACGGCGATGGGGTCAAAGCTGTTGCCCTCGCCGCCGTGCTTCAAGAGCCGGTAGGTTATCTCGGCTGCGATATCCCGCTCCGTTATGCCGGGGCGGATGATGCCGAGCACATCCTCAAGCGCCATTTCGGCTATCGACTGCGCAAGGCGCATGCTCCGCAGCTCGTCCTCGTCCTTTGATGCGCGCAGCTCGCTGAATATGCGCTGACACGGCGTAAGCTCCATGCCGAGGCGCTTTTCCCACGCCAGATACTCTCCGTGCGGCAGGGAAAACTCCTCCGCGCCGAGTGACCTTATGCCGCACTCCCGCGCCGCCTCGCGCACGAGCTGCGTCAGACGCCTGTCCGCACCGAAAAGCCGGAGCTCGATATCCGGCGAAACGGCTTTCTCCGCCGCCTCTATATAGCGCGAATCGGTAAACAGAAACGCCCTTTCGTCAGTTATGAGCACCGCACCGTCGGTAAATGCAAAGCCCGCCGCATAGCGCTGGTTTTTTTCGTCAGTTATGAGCACCGCGTCAAGTCCGGCTTCGGCGAGCTTTCCGCGTATCCTTGCAAGTCTCTCCATAGTATGCCTCCATTTGATTTTACCATTTCATTCCCGCGGTTTCAAGGCTTTTCTATGCCCCAGCCGGGCAGCGGCAGGCGCTGCATCGCGCCGAAGACCTTGCTTTTCATGTCGGGATAATCGGCGGAGAGAAGCCTTATGAGCTGCTTTATCTCATAGCGCTTGCTCGCTTTGTCCTGCGGGCAGGGGTTTTCCACTATCGGCACCTCCAGCGCGCCGGCAAGGTTTATTATCTTCTGCTCGCCGGCATATATCAGCGGACGGATCTGGGTGACACCGCTGCGGTCCATGTATGTTACGGGTCTGAAGCAGCTAAGCCGCCCCTCGAACAGCAGGCTCATGAGAAATGTTTCGACCGCATCGTCGAAATGGTGTCCAAGCGCGAGCTTGGATATACCGCGAGCGCGTATCGCGTCGTTGAGCGCGCCCCTGCGCATTTTTGCGCACAGCGAGCAGGGATTATCCTCCCTGCGCACATCGAAAACTATCTCCTTGATGTCCGTTTTGAGGCAGGTGTAGGGTATGCCGAGCTCCGCGCACATATCGCGCACGGGCGTGAAATCCATGCCCTCAAAGCCGAGCTCTATCGTTATTGCCTCAAGCTCAAAGTGCTTGGGGTAGTAGCTTTGCAGGTGCTTTAAAGCCAGCAGGAGCAGCATGCTGTCCTTGCCGCCGGACACGCCGACGGCAATCCTGTCGCCCTCATTTATCATATTGTAGTCGTCAACCGCCTTGCGGATGATGCCCGAAAACTCGTTGAGTGCCCGTACATCCATTGCAATTCCTCCGAAAAAACATAAAAACGAATTTAAGCATACGGCAGTTTTCGGGAGCATTCAGGGGCATTTGAGAGTTTCGGCTCCGAAAATTAAAATTGCCGTTGACACAGCTTTGCCGCTGTGGTATAAAAATAGAGCGCGCTATTTTTGTAATGCACATATTTTAATAGCGCGCCGCTTAAAAGTCAAAGATATTATTTATTATTTGGAGGCACAAACATGTCCACGACAATGCTTACCAAGGAGACCGTTGAAAGAAAATGGTATATCCTTGACGCAGCAGGCAAGCCCCTCGGCAAGACTGCTGCCGCTGCCGCCGATCTGCTTCGCGGCAAGCTCAAAACCACCTATACTCCTCATGTCGACTGCGGCGACTATGTAATAATCATAAACGCCAAGGATGCGGTCCTCACCGGCAAGAAGCTCGAGCAGAAGTACTACCGTACTCACTCCGGCTGGGTCGGCGGTCTGAAGGAGACTCAGTACAAGCACCTGATGGAAAAGCGTCCGGAGCTGGCAATGCGCCTGGCAGTCCGCGGCATGCTTCAGAAGAATACCATTGCTCAGTGGCAGCTCAAGCGTCTGCGCGTTTTCGCCGGTGCAGAGCACACCCATGCAGCTCAGAAGCCCGAAGTTTGGGATCGTTGATAGGAGGAAGAGAATATGGCAACCTATAAGTGCAAAAGACCGTATATGTACGGCACCGGACGCAGAAAGAGCTCTGTTGCCCGCGTTCACCTCATCCCCAACGGCACCGGTGTTATCACCATTAACGGCCGTGATATAGACGATTACTTCGGTCTCGAGACCCTGAAGCTCATCGTTCGCCAGCCCCTGGTCACCACCGGCACCGTCGGCAAGGTCGACATCGAGGCTACCGTCCACGGCGGCGGCGTTTCCGGTCAGGCCGGCGCCATCCGTCACGGCATCGCCCGTGCACTGCTTCTCGTTGACGAGAGCTACCGTGCATCCCTCAAGGCCGCAGGCTTCCTGACCCGCGACCCGAGAATGAAGGAGCGTAAGAAGTACGGCCTCAAAGCCGCACGTCGCGCTCCGCAGTTCAGCAAGCGCTGATCGGGACCTCAAAATGCTCAAAAACCCTGGAAACTCAACCGTTTCCGGGGTTTTTCCTTTTTGATTCTGCTGTTCCCCTTTGAGGAAATTTGATGCTCTCTATCCCGTTTTTAATGGATTAACCATAGGGGAAAACCGGGTTTGGAGCGATGAATGGGTTAAAAAATAGGGGAAAATCCACCTCCATTCTGACCCTTTAAGGTGCACATCCAGAGGCATTCTGTCCCTCCCGGTAAGCTGATTGCAGAGGGCAAGCCGGCCGAAAATGTCAATGAGCTGCTGCTGAAAATCATGAAGTAGTACTTTGATAGCCGCAGGGAGTAAAAACCTTGCGGCTATCATAAACTAATGAGGTCGATAATCTAAAAATGTGCGTGTGGCAGCTTGGATTCGCCCATGAAATGTGCAGTGCGGATTGACAATCGCCCATGTTTTGTGTATAATGAATCAGAAACCTCAAGCCGGAGAGTGATGCAGATGTATTTGAGAAGAAAAGTTGATGCTTTCTTAGAGGAATGGAAGGCAGATAAAAACAGAAAGCCCCTTATTGTCAAGGGGAGCCGTCAAATAGGCAAAACGGAATCGATCCTGCATTTTGCTGCCGATCATTACGAAAATGTGATCGAGATCAATTTTGTCCGCGATGAGAAATACAAGGGAATCATTGCGGACGGATATGAAGCTGCTGACATTATCAAGAACATTTCACTCATTGACCCGTCAAAGAAGTTTGTGCCCGAAAAGACGCTGATCTTCTTCGACGAGATCACGGAGTTCCCGGAGATTGCAACATCGCTCAAGTTCTTCTGCATAGATGGGCGGTTTGATGTGATTTGCAGTGGGTCAATGCTGGGAGTCAATTACAAGAAGATCGAAAGCAACAGTGTAGGGTATAAAAAAGACTATGAGATGTTTTCGCTGGATTTCGAGGAGTTCCTGTGGGCAAAGGGCTATGGAAATGACACGGTAGAAAACCTGCTTTCCCATATGAAAAAATTTGAACCTTTTAGCGAGTTGGAGATGAATGTCTTTCATTCGCTGTTTCTGGATTACAATATCCTTGGTGGAATGCCTGCTGTCGTCGCGGAGTATATCGAGCGAAACACCTTTGAGGGGTCGCTTGATACGCAGAAGCAGCTCATAGCGGACTATAAAGAAGACATTCGCAAGTATGCCACCGGAATCGATCAAACAAGAATTATCAATGTGTTCAACCGGGTCGCGCCGCAGCTTGCAAGGGAAAACAAAAAATTCCAGATTTCCAAGGTGGCGACCGGCGCAAGATTCCGGGATTATCGAGGATGCGCAGAGTGGCTTTCGGATGCAGGTATGGTCAACATCTGTTACTGCATGGAGTTTCCGGAGCTGCCGTTGGGAGGTAATTACGAGCCCGACACATTCAAGCTGTATTTTGCGGATACGGGTCTTTTGGTATCCATGCTGGATGATGAATCACAGGAGGATTTAAGAGCCAATAAGAACCTGGGTGTTTATAAGGGAGCCCTCTATGAGAACATGGTAGGAGAAGCTCTCATCAAGCAAGGATATAAGCTGTTCTATTACAAAAAAGAGGATTCCACTCTGGAAGCCGATTTCTTCATTCGTTCAACCGCATCCTTGATTCCTGTTGAAGTAAAGGCGAAAAGTGGACGGGCAAAATCAATGAAAACATTGATCACCTCTGATCACTACCCGGATATTAGATATGGAATCAAGTTGTCAAAGAACAATATTGGGCATGAGGATAGGATATACACCTTCCCGTACTTCTGTGCATTCCTGCTGAAAAGATTTATGGCTGGTTTTCACGCTGAAGAAGAGGCGGAATAACGAAGACAGCACGGGGAACATACAGCAGAAAAATCCGGTAAAAGTTCCCTGTAAAACGGAATACAATCTGATTCGACCGTTCATTGAAAAAGTGGACGGTCTTTCTTTTGGTCAAAGTTCACTTCCGTTGAGAACTTGGCTAAAAATAACAGTCCGCAGGGTTAAGGAAAGAAAAATCTATCGGTATATCAATGGTGAAAAAATCCATCACACCATTTGACCTAAGCTTGGTGAGAGATGCAGAACGGATAAGAGCATCTTCTCAGGCATACCTATATCACGAATCTGATTCATGAAGGTGTTGACCCGAAAATGGTGCAGTACTTGGCTGGGCACGAAAACAGCAAGGTGACTATGGAGAAAAGTCGGTAAATTGATGGGTTAACTCATAGGGAAAAACGGGAAGTGAGTCTGCGAAAAGCCTTGAAAACACTTGGAGAAATGCAATTACTGATTCAGTACGCTCTCAAGGCCGCACGCCGCGCACCGCAGTTTTGCAAGAGATAAGTGGACGCGATTTTACAATCAGATTACTTCAAAAACGCCTGATAAATCAGATTTATCAGGCGTTTTTGCGGTTTGGCCTGCCATTACAGGGACGAAGCAATCAATCCGCTTCGGGGAAGGCGACTATGAGCGCGTCGACATCCGACAGGCTGCTGCCGGAGAACGCATATGCGCCGTCGCCGTTTTTTCCGAGCGTGACCGTGACGGTCTGCGCGTCGAGGTACTCGGGCGCGGTCAGACGCGCGCTGACGAGAGCGGCAAGCTGCTGTGCCCACCAGTCGGCAAAATTCTGTCCGCTGCGGTCAAGCTCACCGGCTGCGACCTTGCGCGCGACCTCCTGAGTGAACACGGGATAATCCTCCTGCGCCACCTGCTGCACCGCCGCTATCGGGTACACCGTGACCTCGACGGTGTAGCCGCCGGCGGTCTCGGCGGGCGTCCCGACCTCGTATTTTGCGCAGCCGTAGAGCGTGCGCATGAGCCCGGCAAGCGACTGCCGCACCTGCTCGGAGCACGCGTTGAGCTCTATGCTGAAATACCCGGCAAAGACCTCAAGGCTGACCTGTATGCCGCGCTCGTAGCTCTCGGCACATTTCTCCTCGGTAATACCGAGCATGGCTACATACTCCGGCGAGTACTGCCCGAGATACACGGCGTCGAGCCCGCCCTTGACATATGCTCCGGCATCGAACGGCGTCGGGGTCGGCGCGGCCGTCGGCTCGGGCTGCTTTTTGCCGCCGCAGGCGCACAAAAGCACAAGGCACAGAGCCAGCGCCGCTGCGCAGATTCTTTTAATCGTTGTTTTCATAGGCAAGTGTCCTTTCTCCCCCTCCGGCATAGGATGTTATTAAAGCCGATCTCCCATCGGCTCAATTTGGGGGGATTATCTTGAATTATGTACTTATAACGGCTCTGGCCATAGCGCTGTGCAGCTTCGTCGGAGCCGTGATAGGCTTTCTTTTTGAAAATATCCCGCCGGCCTTGGAGGACGCGCTCTCTGGCGCGGCGGCGGGGATAATGCTGTGCGCGGCTGTGCTGGGGCTGGCAGCTCCGGCAATGGAGCTCAGCGGCGCCGATGCGGTGTGGCTGCTTCCGTTCGGCATATTCTGCGGCGCGGCATTCCTCGGCGGCATAAACAGGCTTGCACCAAGGCTGGGAGCCGGTATGGGCATGAGCGCGGGCAGCGACGGTGCGCGTACGGTGCTTTTCGTCGCCGCGATCGCAATACACCATTTTCCCGAGGGCTTAGCCGCAGGCGTGAGCTTCGGGACGGGAGATCCGGCCGATGCCCTGACCGTTGCAGGCGGCATCGCGTTTCAGAACGTTCCGGAGGCGATGATAATCATACCGCCGCTGCTCAAGCTCGGCTCGGGCAGGCGCAGAGCTGCGGTAATCGCAGTTATAAGCGGCGCGGTGGAGATCGCGGGCGTGCTTTTCGGCTGCCTTGCCGTCACACTGGCAGCCGGCATACTGCCGCTTGCGCTGTCATTCGCCGCCGGTACGATGCTGTATGTCATAGTCGACGACATGGTGCCGCAGACGCACATGCGCGGCAGCGGCAGGCTCGCTACCCGTGCGTTTCTCGGCGGATTCTGCCTGATGATAATCTTCTCGTCTTTTTTTTAGAGGCGGTTTTCCGCACCTGCGGATATGGTCATTGCGGTGTCCCGACCGGAGAGTGCCGGCGAAACCGGAGTGCTCCCGAATCCCGCTGATGCTTCCATGGTCTTCCCCTCCAAGGGGAAGGCAAGGGCAAAGGTCTTTCTGCAGTGCGTTACCGTGACGGTGCAGTTAAAACAACTGCCATTGCCGGTGGCGCATTGCCCGCCGCGGCGAGCGGACAATCCCTCCGGCTCGGCTCACGCCGACCCACCTCCCTTTGCACAAGGGAGGCAGTGCATCCCGTGAGCTTGCCGAATGAATCGGTGCGTCATTGGCTCCCTTGCGTAAAGGGAGCTGTCAGCCGCATGGCTGACTGAGGGATCGTTTTTTCAATGGCGTTTTTCCGTACCTGCGGATACCGCAAAAGATGTATCCGCGGGTGAGTCAAGACGCCTCTGAAAAACCTCGGCAACGCACAAGTCATTGCCGAGGTTTTGATCTGACGAATATATCATTTTCCGACGGTGAACTCGTCGGGACGGTCGGGACGCAGCCCGAACGAAAACTCTATCGCGTCGGCGATGCGGCGGCAGGCATTGCCGTCGCCATAGGGGTTGACGGCGTGCGCCATGCGCTCATAGGCCGCAAGATCGCTCAGAAGCTCGTTTGCATCGTGCAGTATGTCGTTTTTATCAACACCCGTGAGCTTGACGGTGCCTGCGGCGACGGCCTCGGGACGCTCGGTCTCCCTCCTGAGCACCAGAACGGGCTTGCCCAGCGCGGGAGCCTCCTCCTGAATGCCGCCGGAATCGGTCAGTACCATATAGCTTGCGCTGATAAGCCGGTGCATATCCATTGCGTCGAGCGGCTCGATAAGATGCACATTGCTCAGTCCGCCGAGCAGCTCACCGGCGGCGCTGCGCACTATCGGCGACAGGTGCACGGGATAAACTATCTCGATCTCCGGGTGCTCTATCGACAGCTCGCGCACGGCGGAGAAAATATTCTGCATCGGTTCACCGTAGTTTTCCCTGCGGTGGCAGGTCATGGCGATGACACGCTTTGAAAAGTCTATTTGCCGCAGCTCGGGAGATGCAAAGCTGCCCTTGCCGACGGTGTACTTCATGGCGTCGATAACGGTGTTGCCGGTGACGAAAATATCTCCGGTGACCGCCTCACGGCGCAGATTCTCCGCATTCTTAGCCGTGGGCGCGAAATGCAGCGTTGCGAGCCTTCCGACGAGGCAGCGGTTCATCTCCTCGGGGAACGGGCTGTACCTGTCATAGGTGCGCAGACCCGCCTCGACATGACCCACGGGTATCTTGGCATAGAACGCCGCCAGAGCCGCGGAGAAGGTCGTGCTCGTATCGCCGTGCACGAGAACAAGATCAGGCTTGAGCTGCGCATAGCACTCCTCCAGACCCTCGAGTGCGCGGACGGTGACATCGGTCAGCGTTTGATTTTTCCCCATGATATTGAGGTCCGCATCCGCCTTCAGTCCGAAACAGTTCATCACGGAATCGAGCATTTCGCGGTGCTGCGCCGTCACGCAGATGAGGCTGTCAAGCTTATCTCTGCGCTCAAGCTCCAGTGCCAAAGGAGCCATTTTGATGGCTTCCGGTCTTGTTCCGAAAACGGACATTACTTTGAGCTTACTCATTTTCACTCTCCCCGGTCTTTTCTGCCGGCTTTTCATGCGGCAGCGGATGGATGTTTTTGTTATTCCTGAACACGAACAGCCACACGCTCACGGCGATGGCAAACGCGATAACGGCAACTATTACCTTCATGATACCCGTGGAGGTCAGCAGCACGGCCGCAAGCCCGAGTATCGCGGAAACGGCATACAGCACAGCGACCGCCTGCTTCTGGTTCAGTCCCATGTCAAGCAGCTTGTGGTGGAAGTGACCGCGGTCGGCATGGAACGGGCTCTGACCGTGAATAATGCGGCGGGTGAACGCGAAAATGGTGTCCGACAGCGGAACGGCAAGCGCGAGCACCGGCAGCACGAATGTGACGATGGCATAGAACTTGAACATGCCTATGACCGACACCGTTGCCAGAACATAGCCCAGCAGCAGCGCGCCCGTGTCACCCATAAATATCTTCGCGGGGTTGAGGTTATACGGGATAAAGCCGAGGCATCCGCCGACGAGCGCGGCAAGGATGGTGGCGACATTGATGTTGGAATCCGACACCAGCAGCGACACGACGAGCATTGACATCGAGGCTATCGCGGAAACGCCGCAGGCAAGTCCGTCGAGTCCGTCGATGAGGTTGACGGAGTTTGTAACGCCCACTATCCACAGCACCGTTACGGGAACTGCGAGTATGCCGATGGTGACGGCCTGCTCACTGGTTATAAGCAGCGGATTTGAAACGACATTTATTATAACTCCCGACAGCACCGCGACGACCGCGGCGACTATCTGCACGCAGAACTTAAGCCATGCGTTGAGGTTCATCACATCGTCTATCGCACCCACGACGACGATGAGTATGGCGCCGAGAAGTATGCCGCGCACCTGCGGGGTTATATTCACGAAAAGCAGAACCGACAGCAGAAAGCCGAGAAAGATGGCAAGCCCGCCCATGCGCGGGATCGGGTGGCTGTGGATGTGCCGCTTTTTGTCCGGAATGTCGATGGCTCCGACCTTTTTTGCAAATGAGCTGACCACCGGTGTTGCCGCAAACGATATCACGAACGCGACTGCCATCGCCAGCAGGATATTCTTCCAGACATCAAAACTGAGATCTATCATATATGTATTTCTCCGGGATCAAATGGAATTTAAAAAGGCTTTTCGACCAATCCGACCTTTTTATACACCTTGCGCAGGGTCCTGCGGGCGATATTACTCGCCCTCTGCGCGCCCTCGGTATAAACGCTGCAAAGATAAGCCTTATCGTCGAGAAGGCGGGTCGCCTCCTCGCGTATCGGACGCAGAGTCTCAATGACCGCGTCGCCCACGGCGGGCTTGAACACACCGTAGCCGCAGCCGGAGAACTCGCGCTCTATCTCCTCAAAGCTCTTGCCGGTGACGGCAGAGTAGATATTCATGAGATTTGAAACGCCGGGCTTGTTTGCCATATCGAAATGCACACAGCCTTCGGTGTCGGAGTCGGTAACGGCGCGCTTGAACTTTCTGGCTATATCCTCGGGCTTTTCCATGAGGAACACGCAGCCGTTGGGGTCGGACTTGCTCATTTTTGACGAGGGGTTGCCCAGACCCATAACGCGTGCGCCCGCCTTGGGCACATATGCCTCGGGCACCTTGAAGGTCTCGCCGTAGATATTGTTAAAGCGCACGGCAATGTCGCGCGTCAGCTCGCAGTGCTGGCGCTGATCCTCGCCCACGGGCACGAAATCCGCCTGATACAGCAGGATATCCGCCGCCATGAGGCTGGGGTAGGTGAACAGGCCGCCGTTTATGTTGTCGGCGTTTTTGGCGCACTTGTCCTTGAACTGCGTCATGCGATTGAGCTCGCCGAACATGGTATAGCAGTTGAGTATCCAGCCGAGCTCGGCGTGCTCGTGCACATGGCTCTGCAAAAACAGGACATTCTTCTCCGGATCTATACCGCAGGCGATGTACTGAGCGAGCTGCTCAAGGCTGCGGCGGCGCAGCAGCTTAGGGTCCTGACGCACGGTGAGCGTGTGCAGGTCGGCCATAAAATAATAGCAGTCAAATTCCTCGGCTCTCGCGCCCCAGTTCTTCACGGCACCCAGATAGTTTCCCAGATGCAGATCGCCCGACGGCTGGATGCCCGAAAGCATTATTTTCTTCTTTATTTCGTTTTCCATATATGTATTATATCTCCTTTTTCAATGGCGATTTTCTGCACCTGCGGATACATCTATTGCGGTTTCCAGACCGGAGACTACCGGCAAAACCGGTGTATTGCCGTACTACAACAGTGCGCCCTTGGCTCCCTTGCGTAAAGGGAGCTGTCAGCGTTAGCTGACTGAGGGATCGTTGGCTTCCCCTTGGAGGGGAAGCTGTCGGCGAAGCCGACTGATGAGGTGGAATTATATCATCGGCGCAAACCGATACCGCCACTACTCTAAAATAGCATTTTACCATTTTAGTTCTCACTTGACAACTGCTAAAATCCAATTTACACTGTTAATAATCGCATTTCGGAGGAAAAATGTATGGATATGAATTGGTACAACGATCTTGAAGCCCGCATACCCCACGGTCGGGTGCGCACGAGATTTGCTCCAAGCCCTACCGGCTATATGCATGTGGGCAATCTGCGCACGGCGCTTTACACATGGCTCATCGCCCGCCACGCAGGAGGAACATTCATCCTCCGCATAGAGGACACCGATCAGGAGCGCTATGTCGAGGGTGCGGTGGATGTGATATACCGCACCATGGCCGAGTGCGGGCTCGACCACAACGAGGGTCCCGATGTCGGCGGACCGGTGGGTCCCTATGTGCAGACCGAGCGCCGCGGGCTCTACGGTAAGTACGCAGACCTCCTTATAGAAAAGGGCTGTGCCTACCGCTGCTTCTGTGAAAAGCAGGAGGAGAGCGAGGGCTTTGAAAAGACCGCCGATCCCTGCCGCAGCCTACCGCGTGAGATAAGCGACGCAAGGGCTGCCGCCGGCGAGCCCTATGTCGTGCGCCAGAGGATACCCGCCGAGGGCACTACTACCTTTCATGACGAGATATTCGGCGACATAACCGTCGAAAACTCGACTCTCGACGATCAGGTGCTCATAAAGCGCGACGGCCTGCCGACATATAACTTTGCAAATGTCGTGGACGACCATCTCATGGGCATAACCCATGTCGTGCGCGGCTCGGAGTATCTGTCCAGCTCACCGAAGTATAACCTTCTGTACGAAAGCTTCGGCTGGGATGTACCGGCGTATGTCCACTGCTCACCGGTCATGCGTGATGCTCACAGCAAGATGAGCAAGCGCCACGGCGACCCCTCCTACGAGGATCTTATCGCGCAGGGCTATCTTACGGATGCCGTTGTAAACTATGTTGCGCTGCTCGGCTGGAGCCCCGGCGGTGAGCGCGAGATATTCACCATGAGGGAGCTTGCCGAGATATTCGATATAAAGGGCATCTCGAAGTCCCCCGCGATATTCGACATTGAAAAGCTCAGGTATTTTAACGCCGAGTACATCCGTGCAATGAGCCCCGAGGCGTTTGCCAAGGCCGCCGAGCCCTTTATCCGTCAGGCGGTGAAGAATCCCGGCATTGACCCCGCCGCAGTCGCCGCTCTGCTCCAGCAGCGCACCGAGGTGCTCACCGACATTCCCGAAAAGCTCGATTTCTTCGACGCCCTGCCCGAGTACGACACCGCGCTGTATATCCACAAAAAGAGCAAGACCGACGAGGCAGGCTCGCTTGAGATGCTGCGCGCGATGCTGCCCGTTTTCGAGGGCATCAGCGACTGGTGCGACGAGAGCATCCTCGCCGCAATGACCGGCATGGCGGAAAAGTGCGGGTGCAAAAACGCAAAGGTCATGTGGCCCGTGCGCATCGCGGCAGCCGGCAAGGCGGTAACGCCCGGCGGTGCGGTCGAGATATGCCGCATCCTTGGCAAGGACGAGACACTTCGCAGAATGTGCATCGGCATCGAAAAGCTCGAAAAGCATACGGCTTGAGCTCAGCGTGTAAAAAGCCTGTGATTGCCCTTTCATTGACAGGCACAGCCTGTCCCTTGGCTCCCCTGCGTAAAGTTTTTTCAATGGCGATTTTCCGCACCTACGGATACGGCTATTGCGGTGTCCCGACCGGAAAGTACCGGCGAAACCGGTAAACCGCCGCGCTACAATAGTGCGCCCTTGGCTCCCTTGCGTAAAGGGAGCTGTCAGCGAAGCTGACTGAGGGATCGTTGGCTTCTCGGAGGGGAAGCTGTCGGCGAAGCCGACTGATGAGGTGAGATTATATCATCGGCGCAAGCCGAAACAATATTGCTGCCTGCGGCACGATTTGACACACCTCATCCGGTTTTTTGGAGGCGAACCTCCGCACCTGCCGATACGGCTATTGCGTCATCCCGACCGGTGGGTGCCGGCAAAACCTTGAAACCGCCAATGTTCGCGGCGGAATATCACGAGTAAATACATATAGACACCACATAAACACCCCCGTTTTCGCAATGCGAAAACGGGGGTGTGATCATGATCGGAAGCACTGCGCGCAGGGAGCCTTACGCCCTCGCGTCCTCCTCAAGAACGGTCTTGCAGCGCGGGCAGAGACCGGTCTCGGGATCGGCGTCCTTCGAGTGCATCCAGCAGCGCGGGCACTTCACGCCGTCAGCCTCTCTGACCGATACGGTCAGACCGGTATTGTACGAGCCGGACGCGGTGACGGAGCCCTCCTCGACCGCATCGTCGTCGGCGATCAGGCACTCGGAGACGATGAGCAGCTCCTTGAGATTCATATCGGAAACGCTGTCGAGCACGGCCTTGCTCTCGCCCGAGGCGCGCAGAGTGACGGATGCCTCAAGGGGCTTGCCGATGCGCTTATCAGCGCGTGCCCTTTCGAGCACGCCGTTTACATCGTTTCTGACGGAGATGAGCTTATCCCACTTTACCATCTCGGCGTCGTCGAGCGCGTACTCGTCAAAGGTCTTGTTCATCTCGTTGAGCACGACATTGCGCGCGTCGTCCGAGCTGCGGTGGGGCATTGCCTGCCAGATCTCGTCGCAGGTGAAGGCGAGGATGGGCGCGAACATCTTTGTCAGGGTATCGAGGATCAGGAACAGTGCCGTCTGTGCGCTGCGGCGCTCAAGGCTGTCCTTGCCGGAGCAGTAGAGTCTGTCCTTGATGATGTCGAGGTAGAAGTTTGAAAGCTCGACGACGCAGAAGTCGTTGATAAGGTGCGACACGACATGGAATTCGTACTCGTCGTAGGCTGCAAACGCCTTCTCGATGAGCTTGTTGAGCTTTGTGACCGCCCACTTGTCAAGCTCAAGCATATCCGCGGGCGCGACGAGCTCGTCGGCGTTAAACTCCGCAAGGTTGCCGAGGCAGTAGCGCGCGGTGTTGCGGAACTTGAGGTAGTTCTGAGAAAGCTGCTTAAAGATCTCGTCCGAGCAGCGGACATCGACATGATAGTCCGACGAGCCCGCCCACAGACGCAGCAGGTCTGCGCCGTATTTCTCGAAGATCTCGGCGGGATCCATGCCGTTGCCGAGGGACTTGTGCATGGCCTTGCCCTCACCGTCGACCGTCCAGCCGTGGGTGACGCACTCCTTGAACGGTGCGCCTCTGCCCAGTGCGCCGACGGCCACCAGCAGAGAGGACTGGAACCAGCCGCGGTACTGGTCAAGACCCTCGATATACATCGTGGCGGGCCAGAAGCCCTGATCGCGCTCCATTGCGGCGTAGTGCGTGGAGCCGGAGTCGAACCAGCCGTCGAGGGTGTCGGTCTCCTTGGTGAAGTGCTTGCCGCCGCAGTGCGGGCAGGTAAAGCCCTCGGGCAGGAGCTCGGCTGCATCGCGCTCGAACCATGCGTTCGAGCCCTCGGTCTCATAGATCGCGGCGACGGACTCGATGCTCTCGTCGGTGCAGACGGGCTTTCCGCAGTCGTCGCAGTAGAATACGGGGATGGGCAGACCCCAGCGGCGCTGGCGCGAGATGCACCAGTCGGTGCGCTCGAGGATCATGGAGCGCATGCGGTCCTTGCCCCATGCGGGCACCCAGCGCACGGCCTCGCACGCGCCGGTGGCCTCGTCCTTAAAGGAATCGACCGAGCAGAACCACTGCGGAGTGGCACGGAAGATGATGGGGTTTTTGCATCTCCAGCAATGCGGGTAGCTGTGGATGATATCCTCGGAGGCGAAGAGCATGCCGCTCTCCTTCATGTCGTTGAGAATGACGGGGTTGGATTCGTCGGTGCCCATGCCGGCATATTTTCCGGCATAGTCGGTGTGCTTGCCCTGATCGTCCACGGGAACGACCATATCCATGCCGTAGCGCTTGCAGGTCAGATAGTCGTCGGCGCCGAAGCCGGGCGCGGTGTGGACGCAGCCGGTACCGGAGTCCATGGTGACATAGTCGGCAAGAACGAGGCGGCTGGTCTTGGGAAGGAAGGGATGGTCCGCGAGCATATTCTCGAAGAATGCGCCCTCGTGGGTCTCGACGATCTCATAGTCGGCAAAGCCGCCCAGCCCCATGACCTTCTCGGTCAGAGCCTCTGCCATGATATACATTTCGCCGTTGGGAGCCTTGACGACGGCGTAGCTCTCCGACGGGTGCAGTGCGATCGCAAGGTTGCCGGGCAGCGTCCAGATGGTGGTCGTCCAAATGACGAAGAAGAGCTTGGAGCTGTCCAGATGGCTCAGCTTGCCCTGATCGTCGTGCATGGGGAACTTGACATAAACGGTCGTGCAGGGATCGTCCTTGTACTCGATCTCCGCCTCGGCAAGCGCGGTCTCGTCGTGGGCGCACCAGTAAACGGGCTTGAGTCCCTTGTAGATGTGACCGTTCTTATACATCTTGCCGAAAACGCGGGTCTCCATCGCCTCAAAGCCGGGGTCCATGGTCTTGTAGGGGTGCTCCCAGTCGCCGATAACGCCCATGCGCTTGAAGCCTTCGCGCTGCACGTCAATGTAATGGTCGGCGTAGGCGTGGCAGGCAGAGCGGAAGTCGGCAACGCTCATTGCCTTGTGGTTGAGCTTCTGCTCCTTGATGATGGCAGACTCGATGGGCATGCCGTGGTTATCCCAGCCGGGGATATACGGGGTATAATAGCCGCGCATCGCGTAGGTGCGGGTGATGAAATCCTTGATCGACTTGTTCAGCGCGTGGCCCATGTGCAGAGCGCCGTTTGAGAACGGAGGTCCGTCATGGAGATTGAACAGGGGCTTGCCCTCGTTCTTCTTGAGCAAGAGGCTGTAAACATCGAGCTCCTCCCAGTGCTTGAGCATATCCGGCTCGCGCTTGGGCAGCCCCGCTCTCATGGGGAATTCGGTCTTGGGCAGATTAAGTGTTGCATCGTATTTCTGTGCCATAAATTTATCCTCCATTTTTCAGTGGCGATTTATCGCCACACCTATACATTTTTGTTTGTGCCCGATTCCGCCCTGCGGTCAGAACCGGTGCGCATTGGGCTCCCCTGCGTAAAGGGAGCTGTCAGCGAAGCCGACTGAGGGATCGCCGCTTTCCCCTTTTGAGGGGAAGGCAAGGGAAAAGCTTTTGCAGCAGTGCGCTGCCCGCTGCGGCGGGCGGCGCCGCGGAAGCGAAAAAAGGCGTGCGGTTTCCGCACGCCTTAAACATCCATGTACCGATAGCCGAAGCTTCCGCTTCGGCAAAAAACTCAGATCTCGTCTTTTACAAAATTGAATACCTGAGTGTTGCCTGAATCCATGGAAGAGGGTTCGGAAACCGGAGCGGACTGCTCCTTCGGTATTCGTATCTGCTCAGCCTGCTTGAGCACCTCGGCACGCGCCGCGCCGCTGAGAGTGTCAAGAGTCTGAAGCTGCTTCTGGCAGAGGTCGCGCGCGCTCTCGAAAAACTTCGCCGAGCTGAGCTTTGCCGCCTGGAGACGGGACTCCTCCTGCGCGATGCGGTCGTCGATATTGCCGAGCAGTGCGGCAGCCTTTGATTCCGCCTCGGAGACGATGCTTGCACTGCGCGCCCTTGCGTCGTTTTCGATCTGAACGCTCAGCTTCTGTGCCGAGAGGATCGCCATATTCAGCGCGCTTTCGTTCGTGCGGTACTCCTCAATCTTATCGACCAGCACCTTCATCTTGCTCTTGAGGGCAACATTCTCCTTCTGCAGAACTTCAAAATCATTTGCCAGATCCTCAAGGTATTCGTCGATGGTGGCCATATCATAGCCGCCGAACATGCTTCTGGCCTTGTCAAAGCTCTTTTCACGGATTTCCTGGGGAGTTGTCATATCTTAAAATCCACCTTTCAGTAGTTGCTTGCTGTTTAGAAGTAAAGCCCCGCGCTCTCAAAATCGGCGACGGCATCGCCCACGAGATCGACATTCGTCGGAGCAATTATATAAGCCTGCGCGGAAACTCGCATTATCTTTCCGCCGAGCGCATATGCGACGCCGGAGAGAAAATCGAGCAGCCGGCGGGAAGTGTCCGACTCGGTCATCTCAAGGTTCATCAGCACCGCCTGACGCGATTTGAGGCTGTCGGCGATCTCTGCCGCCTCGTTAAAATCGGTGGGCTTTACGAACTTGAGCTTCATCTTCTGCTTTTCCTGAGCGGGTGCGGGTGCAGGTGCGGTCTTGTTCTCGCGGCGGGAGAAAACGGGACGGGGCTGGCGCTCCTCATAATCGTCCTGCGCTTCGGCTTCCTCCTCCTGCGCAAATTCCTCCTCTGCTGCCGCTTCTTCGTTCTCTATATAATCGTCGTCATAGGGGTGCATAGCGTTTCTAATGTTATCAAACCATGCCATGGCACTGCCTCCTTGTGCTCAGTAATGTCTGGCTCCGAAGATGCCGGAGCCGACGCGAACGATATTCGCGCCTTCTTCTATCGCGGTCATATAATCCGCGCTCATGCCCATGGACAAAAAGTCCATGGAGACATTATCGTATTTTTTTGCGCCAATGTCAATAAAAAGCTGCTTCATACGGCGAAAATATGGGCGTATCTCCTCCGTTTTTTCGCAAATCGGGGGTATTGCCATGAGTCCGCGCACATTTATCGCGGAAAATTCGCCCATCCGAGGCAGACTTTCCGTGAGACCTTCGGGCGAAAATCCCGACTTTGCCTCCTCCGCGCCGATGTTCACCTCAAGCAGGATCTCCTGCCTTATGCCCAGTGCGGCGGCCCTTTTGTCAATGACCTCCAGCAGCTCAAGGCAGTCGACCGACTCTATGAGGCTGACCTTCCCGACGATGTACTTGACCTTGTTCTTCTGCAGATGTCCGATGAAGTGCAGCGGGCAGCCCTCGTAGGCACCGGCCTCGAGCTTCTCGGTGAGCTCCTGCACGCGGTTTTCGCCGCAGATGTCGACTCCGGCGGCTATCGCCTCGCGCACTCTGGCGGCATCGTTCATTTTTGTCGCCGCGCAAAGGCGCACACTGTCGGGTGCTCTGCCGCTTTTTTCGGCGGCGAGCGCGATATTGCGCTTAACGGCTTTCACATTTTCCGAAATACTCATTTTTATCCCAGCGTTTCTATTTGAATTTGTTGTTATCCGTCGATTACTATCTCCATGCCCTGAGTGAGTCCGCCGCCGCGCACGAGGCATTTGCCGTTTTTACGGGCTATGACCTCAACGGGGCATTTTACCTGATCACCGGTGTGCATAACCAAGACGAACGCGCCGCCGCTGTCTTGGCGCACCGCATCCTCGGGCACCTCGATGCCGCTTTCCGAGGCTATCGTGACCTCAAGCGTGAGCCGTCTTGCGTTTATGACCGAGCCGAGCTGTGACCGGCAGCGGAGTATGACCGTTCCGTTTTCCGCGGATACCACGCGCGCCCTGCACTCGTCGGGCAGGTGCAGCGTGACGGTATCGCCCTTTTCAAACAGCTCAGGGTCCGCGGAATCCGCGGCGAAGAACCATCCTCCGGCTACTATTCTGCCGACTGCGCCCTCCGGAACGGACGGGGTATAGCTGCCGAAGTTGCCGGTGCTCAGCCCCTCATATCCGTCGACGAGCGAGCTGAAGATTCCCGCGCAGGGAGCATATACCGTGCCCTCGGCGTTTTCCGCCACGGCGCTGCCGCCCCGGACGCGCTCGCCCGTCCGGCAGTACACGCGCCCGGCATCGGGACATACCACGACGATCTCGTCGCGCACGACCGTTCCGGAAAGGGTGACGGTCTGCTCAAAGCTCGCGGAGACCGCAGTCACGGTGCACGGGGCGTTTTCATGCGCCCAGAACGACGCTCCCAGCCATGCGGCACAGGCGAGAAACACCGCCGGCGCCGCATAGCGGAGGTAGCTGCCGCCCCTCATTGCGCCTCGGGAGAAAAGTCCACGGGCCTGGGCGGGATGATGGTGGAGATCGCGTGCTTGTAAATGAGCTGCTGCCTGCCGTCGGAGTCGAGGACCACGGTGAAGCCGTCAAAGGCGCGGATAACGCCGTGCATCTGAAAGCCGTTCATGAGAAAAACGGTGAGATTCGTTTTGTCGCGGCGTACCTGATTGAGAAAGGCTTCCTGAAGGTTTTGTGTTTTTTGCATGATGTGCGCTCCTGTCTATGTACGTTTTGCCCTTTCGGACAAGCCATATCATAAACCACGCGAGTGCAAAAATTCGGTCGAAAGCCGTCGCGCTTCGGAAAAGTCGGGCGATGTGCTCCAGCGTATCCAGAAAAGCTCCTCATCGCGCCGCAGCCATGTGAGCTGGCGCTTTGCATATCTGCGCGAGGAAAGCTTTATAAGCTCCGTCGCCTCATCCATGCTTATTTTTCCGGCGAAGTACGCCGCGGGCTCCTTGTAGCCTATCGCCTGCATCGCGGTGCACTCCGGCGAAAGACCTTCATCAAGAAGCCGTTTTACCTCGTCAAAAAGTCCCGCGAGCACCATTTCGCCGACGCGCGCGTCTATGCGGTCATAGAGCCTCTGCCTGTCCTCAAAGCAGAGCGCGATGCGCGCGGCATCGTACCTTTTCGGGCGCGCCCTCGTTTCAAGGTCGTGCTGCGTTATGGTCTTGCCGGTGAGCCGGTAGACCTCGATGGCGCGCACGATGCGGCGCTTGTCCGAGGGGTGCAGCTTCTCCGCCCTGTCGGGGTCGAAGCCGCGCAGCCTGTCGAGCATTTTCTCGCCGCCTATGGCGTCGTACTCCCTGCCGAGTGCGTCTCTGAGCGCGTTATCCTGATCGCTGCCGGCAAAGTCGAGCCCCGCGATCAGCGAGTCGATATAGAGATTTGTTCCTCCCACGATTATGGGGAGTCTTCCGCGTGCAAGTATATCGTCTATGCACGCGCCGGCATCCCTTACATACTGCGAGACCGAGTACGGCTCGAAGGGGGATGCGATGTCTATCATGTGATGGGGTATGCCCTGCATCTCTGCGCCCGTGACCTTGGCGGTGCCGATGTCCATGCCCCTGTATATCTGCATGGAGTCGGCGGATACGATCTCACCGCCGAGCTCTTTTGCAAGCTCAACGGAAAGCCGCGTTTTGCCCGTCGCGGTTGGGCCGGTCACAACGGCTATCTTCGGTGTACTCATCATACCGTCCTGCTGAAGAATTTATCAAGCTGCTTTTTCGTAAGGCTCACGGAGACGGGCCTGCCGTGTGGGCAGTATCTGACGCTGCCGGAGACCACCGCCGCGGCGATGCGCTCAAGCTCGGCGCGCTCATGCCTTCTGCCTGCCTTTATCGCGGCCTTGCAGGCGACGGTATGCAGCAGCTCGTCTCTTGCACTCCCGGGCGACGCCTTGCCCGTGCGCAGCCTGCGGCAGACCTCCTCGACGGCGACCGCCGCGTCCGCGGGGTCAATATCGTCGGGCACCGCGCGCACGGCGTAGCTGTCCGAGCCGAACGGCTCTATCTCAAAGCCGAACTCGTCAAAGATCTCGGAATTGCCGTCTATTATCTCGGCATCCGCCCCGTCGGGTCTTATTATGACCGGAACGAGCAGCGCTTGGCTCATTATCTGCCTGTCCTGAGCCTTTAGCCGGTCGAATATCATGCGCTCGTGAGCCGCGTGCTTGTCGATGAGCAGCAGCTCCTCGCCGTTTTCGACGAGAATGTAGGTATCGAGAGCCTCGCCGATAACGCGGTGGGCGCTCCCGCTCACCTCACGCATGGGCTCCGGCGCGGGTGCAGGTGCGGGTGTGGAGGCGGGTGCGGGTCTCGGAGCGGGAGGCGCGTATGCCGGAGCTGCGGGCGAAGCCGGCCTCGGCGACGCGCCATAGCTCTCCGGTGCGCGGAGCACCGTGCGCGACGGAGGCGCGGCCTCAGCCTTTTCGCGGTATTCCTGCGCGCTCATGCTCTTGAAAAAGCCCTGCTTCGGGGCGGCGACCGCCCTTTGAGTGCCCTCGGAGAGCGTTATCTCGACCGGTCTGTCCTGCTTTTCGAGCGCTGAGCGCACCGCATGATAAGCGAGGTCAAACACCCTGCGCTCATCGGAAAACTTGACCTCCGTCTTTGCCGGATGCACATTGACATCCACGGCGCCGCTGCTGAGCGTGAGGTACAGAACGCAGGAGGGGAAGCGCCCGGTGAGCAGCGTGTTTTTATATGCCTGCTCCACCGCCGATTGCAGCAGGGCGGATTTTATATATCTGCCGTTGCAGTAGAAAAACTGATTTGCGCGGTTGCCGCGTCCCGCGGCGGGAGACGAGGTGAAGCCGTCGATGCTCATGGTGCCGTCATCTCCGCTGCACGGGAGCATCGAGCCCGATATCTCGCGGCCGAGCAGCGAGTATACCGCTGAGTCGGCTCTGCCGTCGCCGGGGGTAAAGAACATCTCCTGCCCGTCGCGCCTGCATCGGACGGATACCTCGGGTCTGCCGAGCGCGCAGTGCAGCGCGGCGGCGCAGCATGCCGATGCCTCCGAGCGGTCGGATTTCAGAAACTTGAGCCGTGCCGGCGTGTTGTGGAATATATCGCGCACGGTTATGCTCGTGCCCTCCGGACAGCCGCAGGGCACCATATCGACTATATCGCCTGCCGCCACGGTGACTGAAACGCCTTCGGCAGCGCCCTTTTCGCGCGTTATGAGCTCGATGCGGCTGACTGCCGCTATCGCAGCGAGAGCCTCGCCGCGGAAGCCCATCGTGCCGATGGCTTCAAGCCCCTTTTCGTCGTGCAGCTTACTCGTGGCGTGCCGCGTGAAGGCAAGTCCCGCATCCTCGGGACTCATGCCGCAGCCGTCGTCAACTATCTTTATATATGTCGCGCCGCCGTTTTTAAATTCGACCGTCACCTTTTTCGCACCCGCGTCAAAGGAGTTTTCCAAAAGCTCCTTTATGACCGATGCGGGACGCTCGACCACCTCGCCGGCAGCTATCATATCCGCCAGCAGCGGCGGGAGAATATTAATGCGTGTCATATCATGCCTCCGATCGGACGATGGCGCTATTATATATGATTTTTGTTGAAAATTCCACTCAAAAATGTTAATATGTAATGTAATCTGCTGATTGTAAGGAATTTGAAATATGGCATACGAAAGAAAAGAGATAAGCATAGAGGACATCCGCCGTCAGGAGGATATCTGCCGCGAGATATACGACGGCTTCGTGAGCGCGAAAAGCCATCCGCTGGCAATGGTCGACACATACGGCTGCCAGCAGAACGAGGCCGACAGCGAAAAGCTGCGCGGCTACCTTGCCGAAATGGGCTACGGCTTTACGCAGGACGAGTTTGAAGCCGATGTCATTGTCGTGAACACCTGCGCCGTGCGTGAGCACGCGGAGATGCGCGTTCTCGGAAATGTCGGGCAGCTCAATCACAGCAAAAAGCAGCGTCCGGGGCAGATAATAGCCGTCTGCGGCTGTATGGTGCAGCAGGAGCACATGGTAGAGAAGATAAAGAAATCGTATCCCGTCGTCGATCTCGCCTTCGGTCCGCACGACCTGTGGCATTTCCCCGAGCTGCTGCTCAGGGTCATGACCGGTCACAAGCGCGTTTTTGCCACCGAGCACACCGACGGCTATGTCGCCGAGGGTATGCCGCAGAAGCGCGACTCCGGCGTTAAGGCGTGGCTGTCCGTCATGTACGGCTGCAACAACTTCTGCACCTACTGCGTCGTGCCGTATGTGCGCGGCAGGGAGAGATCCCGCCGTCCGGAGGACATAGTCGCCGAGGCGCGCGAGCTCGTCGAGGCGGGAGTAAAGGATATAACCCTGCTCGGTCAGAATGTAAATTCCTATGGCAGGGATCTCGGCACGGGCGTTGACTTTGCCGACCTTATCGCCATGATAAACGACATTCCCGGCGAGTTTCTCATCCGCTTTATGACGAGTCATCCCAAGGATGCGACGGAAAAGCTTTTCAAGACCATGGCGCAGTGCTCAAAGTGCGCACACCAGCTCCACCTGCCGGTGCAGTCGGGCAATGACCGCATTCTCAAGGCGATGAACCGCAATTACACCGCCGAGAAGTATCTCAGGCAGGTCGAGCTTGCCAGAAGCTATATGCCGGATCTCGTTATAACAACGGATATAATCGTGGGCTTCCCGGGAGAAACGGAGGAGGAGTTTGAGGATACCATAAGGCTCTGCGATACCGTGCGCTACGATGCGATGTTTACATTCATATACTCAAAGCGCGTGGGGACTCCGGCGGCATCCATGCCGGATGCCGCCGGCCGCGAGGATAAGCAGCGCAGGTTTGACAGGCTGCTTGAGGCGGCAAACAGGGTGTCTGCGGAAAAGCACGCCGAGTATATCGGCAAAACGGTGCGCGTTCTCGTTGACGGGCAGACCGGCAGACAGGAGTACAACCTCTCCTCGCGCACGAACGGCGGCAGGCTCGTTCACCTCGCCGGTGACGAGTCGCTTATAGGCAAATTCATTGATGTGAAAATAGTTTCGGGCAATACATGGGCGCTTTACGGAAAGGTTGAGGAAAAATGAAAAGCGATAAAGTGAAGAAATATCAGGTAACGCAGACTCTGCGCTTCCCGTCGAACATAATGAAGGCGTTTTTCTATGCGGGACTCATCCTGCTGCCGCTGTGCGTCATAGTCGTCGTGCTGGGAATATTCATTGATGCGCTCGCCGGTGTGCGCGGTCTGGCAATCATACTGAGCGTTCTGTCGGTCATCTGGCTGTTCGCGGCAAATTATATCTCGGAAACGAGCTTCGGACTTGCCAATGTCTCGTTTACCGAAAGCTGCATCATCTTCCGCACCGGCGGCGAGAACAGCACCGAGTACCGGCTTGCGTGGAGCGACGCGGAATGCTGCGGCATGGAAAAGACCCGCCGCTCGTGGTGGTGCTATGTCTCGGACCACGAGCTGAGCGATAAGGAGCGCAGGGAGTTCCCCGAGTTCGTCGAAAAGGGCGTTTTTTATTTCAGCTATGCCGACAACACATGGGAGGAGCTCATGCGGTTTGCCCCCGAGCGCCTGCGCGGCGAGCTTGAGAGCGCCAGGAAGGCCGCCGGACTTGCGTAAGCCGAGCCGCAGGCAACAATATTGTGTAGGCTTGCGCCGATGATATATTTCCACCTCATCAGTCGGCTTCGCCGACAGCTTCCCCTCCGAGGGGAAGCCAAGGGCGGTGCCATTTCATTAGGCAGACTTACGGGATGCGCTGCCTCCCTTGTGCAAAGGGAGGTGGATCGGCGTAAGCCGAGCCGGAAGGATTGTCCGCTCGCCGCGGCGGGCAATGCGCTACCAATGTTGGCAGTTGTTCTAACTGCGTTGTCACGGTAACGCACTGCGGAGAATGCTTCTGCCCCATGGGTGCACCGATTCAGTGCGGCAATATACCGGTTTCGTCGGTACCTTCCGGTCGGGAAGCCGCGATAGATGTATTGGCAGGTGCGTCAAGGCGCCTCTGAAAAACCTTTACGCAAGGGAGCCAAGGGTGCACTACAGCAGCGCGCCCGTACCCACAAAAAAACATACAGGAGAAGCGCCAAGGCGCGTTGAAAAAATGGCAGAACTCACACCGATGAAAATGCAATACCGGCAGATAAAGGAGCAGTACAGTGATTGCCTGCTGTTTTTCCGTCTCGGCGATTTCTACGAGATGTTCGACGAGGATGCCAAGATCGCGTCCAAGGAGCTCGATCTCGCGCTTACGACGCGCGACCGCGGCGTTGCCGATCCGGAGCTGCGCACGCCCATGTGCGGGGTGCCGTATCACAGCAGCCAATCGTACATAGCAAAGCTCATAGCGCGCGGGTACAAGGTCGCCATATGCGAGCAGATGGAGGATCCTGCCACGGCGAAGGGGCTGGTAAAGCGCGATGTTATCCGCGTCATCACTCCCGGCACGGTGACGGATGCCGCCATGCTCGACGAGGGCAAGAGCAACTATCTCGGCGCCGTTTACTACGAGGCCGGACACGGTGCCGTGGCGTTCTGCGACATATCGACGGGCGAGTTCTGCGTTGCCGCGATGCAGGGTGACAATTTAAACCATATACTCAATGAGCTCAGCAGGTTCGCGCCGCGGGAGCTCATTATGAACAAGGCTGCCGCCGAGACCGGCACCATCCCCAATTTTGCGCGCATGAAGCTCGGCTGCATGCTCGAAATGGGCGGCAATGACTATGAATATATGGAGTGCTCGGCACGGGTCTGCGAGCAGTTCAAGCTCTCGTCGATAGACGATGCGGGGCTTGGCGACACGCCCGCTGCCGTTTGCGCAGCGGGGGCGCTTCTGCGCTATATAAGCGAAACGCAGAAAACCGACATGGCGCACATCCGCAGGATAGACCTTTTCACCGGCGGCAGGTACATGGAGCTCGACTGGGCGACGCGCCGCTCGCTCGAGCTTACCGAATCGCTGCGCACCGGAGAAAAGCGCGGCTCTCTGCTGTGGGTGCTCGACAAAACGAAAACGCCCATGGGCGGCAGACTGCTGCGCTCATGGATAGAGCGTCCGCTGCTGAGCCCCGTTGCGATAAAGCGCAGACTCTCCGCCGTGGACGAGCTGTGCAGAAACAATGTCGCGCGCGGTGAGCTTATAGAGACCATGCGCGGCATGGGCGATATGCAGCGGCTCATCGGCAGAGTGGTTTACGGTACGGCAAATGCCCGCGACCTGATCGTGCTGCGTGACTGCACGGCGGTGCTGCCGAGGATAGTCGAGCTGCTCGCCCCGTTTAAAAGCGCTCAGCTTAAGCAGATAGCGGAGCTGGATGTTCTGCACGAGATAAACATGCGCATAAACTGGGCGATCTGTGACGATCCTCCTTTCTCCGTGCGCGAGGGCGGAATGCTCAGAACCGGCTACTCCGAGCAGGTCGACAAGCTGCGCAGGATACGCGATAACGGCGCCGAGTCGGTAGCCGAGCTTGAGCGTGCCGAAAAGCTGCGCACCGGCATCAAAAAGCTCAAGATAGGCTACAACAAGGTGTTCGGCTACTACATAGAGATACCTAAATCCGCCGCCGCCGAGGGCAAGATCCCCGAATCGTATGTCAGAAAGCAGACTCTCATGTCGAGCGAGAGGTATTTCACCCCCGAGCTCAAGGAAATGGAGACCACGCTGCTGACGGCATCCGACAAGATAAAGCAGCTTGAGTATGAATTTTTCGTTGATCTGTGCCACACGATAGCGGGCATGGTCGGGCAGGTGCAGGCGACCGCAGAGGCGGTGGCGCGGCTCGATGTCTTCTGCTCGTTTGCCGATGTGGCGGTGCGCAATGATTACTGTATGCCGGAGATCGACGCCTCCGGCGAGCTCACGATCCGCGACGGCCGCCACCCCGTCGTCGAGCAGACGCTCAGCGATGTTGCATTCGTGCCGAACGACACGCAGCTCAACTGCGAGGGCAACCGCGTTGCCATCGTAACGGGACCGAACATGGCGGGCAAGAGCACCTATATGCGCCAGACCGCGCTCATTGCGCTCATGGCTCAGATAGGCTCGTTTGTTCCGGCGAAAAGCGCCGTCATCGGCGTTGTCGACAGGGTATTCACCCGCATAGGTGCATCCGACGACCTTGCAAGCGGGCAATCGACCTTCATGCTCGAAATGAGCGAGGTTGCAAATATCCTGCAAAACGCGACCTCGTCAAGTCTGCTCATCCTCGATGAGATCGGCAGGGGCACCTCGACCTACGACGGCATGGCGATAGCCCGCGCGGTGCTGGAATACTGCGCCGACAGGAAAAGGCTCGGCGCGAAAACGATGTTTGCAACGCATTATCACGAGCTCAGCGCGCTTGAGGGCAGCGTTGAGGGCGTGCACAATTTCTCGATAAGCGCGAAAAAGCAGGGCGACACGCTGGTGTTCCTGCGCAAGATAGTGCCCGGCTCGGCCGACGACAGCTACGGAATAGAGGTCGCAAAGCTCGCCGGTGTGCCGGATAAGGTCATCAGCAGGGCAAAGACCTATCTGCGGCAGCTTGAGGATTCCGGCGCGGCTCCCAGGGTCGAAAAAAAGCGGCCCGAGGCGCAGATAAGCCTTGTCGATGCCGGTCAGGACGAGATCGGCAGGATACTTCGGGCAACCGACATAAACTCGCTGACGCCACTTGAGGCGCTGAATCTGCTCAGCGAGCTTCAGCAGAAGGCGAGGGACTGATGAGAGACAGACTGAAAAAATCCGAGTTCTGGAGCGCGCTGCTGCTCCTGCTGCTCCACACGCTGCTGATCCCGAACATGCTGAGCCTGCTTGCATCCGCACACCCGGAGCTTATGACAAACGCGGAGATAAACCTCGTTTACTACACCGTGTCGACTCTGCTTGTGTGCATTTTTCTCGGAAAATATCTGCGCCGCAGCTTTGACGGGCTTGCCGACGCTCCGGGGCGGTGCCTTTCCAGCTTCGCTATCGGCTGGGGGCTGTATCTGCTGCTGACCATAGCGGCATCGGGCGTTATGAGCGTCCTCGGCCTGGGCGAGAACCTGAATCAGGATTCGATAAGCTCCATGCTCGGTCAGGAGCGCGGGATCATAATCGCCATGGTCGTGTTTCTCGCACCGATAGTGGAGGAGAGCCTGTTCCGCGGCGGGCTGTTCTGCGGGCTTTATCCGAAAAGCCGTTTTGCGGCCTACGCGGTGTCGATGCTGCTGTTCTGCATTTACCATGTCTGGCGCTACGCCATCGCACTGGGTGATGCGAGCTATCTGCTCATGTCGATACAGTATATCCCCGCCGCGTTCGCGCTGTGCTGGGTATACGAGCGCTCGGGCTCGGTGTGGACGAACATATTCTTCCACATGAGCATTAACGCCTATGCCGTTTTTGCCGCCTCCCACCTCGTGTGAGGGCGCGCCCTCACAGTTTGTGACCGGACGGCCGGATCATATATAAATTCTCATAAAGGATGTGTTTGAGGATAACAGGTTCAGTACGAAAAAAATGACAGTGTGCGCAATGCTCATTGCCTTTGATGTCATATTCACGCGCGTTTTGGCGCTGAATATGCCGCTGGCGAAGATCGGCATCGGCTTTGCGGCGGCAGCCGTCTGCGCGATGCTCTACGGTCCGGCGTGGGCGGCCGTGTGCGCGGGTCTGGGCGATCTCGCCGGCTCGCTGCTGTTTCCGACGGGGGCATACTTCCCCGGCTTTACCGTCACCGCGGCCATCGGCGGCGCAATATTCGGCCTTGCCCTGTACGGTTCCCGGCCGACGGTGCTCCGGTGCTTTCTCGCGGCCCTGTGCAACGGCGTTATCGTGTCGCTGCTGCTGAATACCGCGATGATCTCCGCCGTATACGGACCGCCGTTTACTCCGCTGCTGCTTACGCGTCTTGCGCAGTTCGGCATTATGCTCGCCGTGCAGACGCTCGTTTTTGTGTTTCTCACGCGCTCCGACACCCTCTATGAAAAGCTCATGTCCCTCCGCGAGTAATTTCGGAGGCGGTTTTCCGCGCCTGCGGATACGGTCATTGCGGTATCCCGACCGGTGTGTGTGCCGGCGGAGCCACAAATAAAAAGAGCAGACCGGAGACCGGTCTGCTGAACAGGGTTGTGGGATAAAGATATGAGCCGCGGTCTTGCCCTGCAAGACCTATTGGATAAGCTGTGCTTAGATAATACATCGCCTGAAGGCTCTTGTAAAGAGCGAACGGACACTACTTTTGTCGAACGAAAAATTTCCGCAAATAATTTTTTCCCGCGCGGGAATACTGAGTGGGAAAGGAGTGTTTGCAGGATGATAATCGACCGCATAGCGCTTATTCTGACCATAATCGGCGGCATAAACTGGGGCAGCATCGGTCTGTTCCGTTTCGATATCGTCGCGTGGATATGCGGCGGACAGACCGCAGCGGTCAGCCGTGTTATTTACACGCTCGTCGGTCTTGCCGCGCTTTGGTGCATTTCCCTGCTGCTGCGCCATGACGCGCTGCCGGATGAACAATAGACAACGACAGTCAAAAACCCATATCCAGTACACCCCCGTTTCCGGTACAAAAAAGGAAACGGGGGTGTTTCGACTCGGCAGGGGATTGTTGCTTGCTCAGATCTGATCATAGAGCTCCGCAAAGTTCGACGGAGACAGTGTGAACAGGTAGTTTGTAGCAGCATTATTGCTGTCGGCTATGTAGAGGCTGAAATCGCTGTCGCCGCGCAGGGCGTTCAGCAGGATATCAGCACTGTCTCCCGTTACCATAATGCGGTCACCGCCGCCGCCGTAGATGACGCCGGTAAAGCTTTCCTTGCTTCCGTCGGCATAGCGGATGGTTATGCTGTACTCGTCAGCGTAGCTGAACGCATTCTTTACCTGATTTCTGCCGTACTCCCACAGGACAATGCCGATGCCAGATGTTTTGTCCGCTAATATCTGAACCGCGAGAGAGGAGTCCGTCGTCGCGCTGTTGCTGAATTTGCCGTAAATGGTGTCTATGTTCGTAACAAACTTCTCGTCCGTCGGCTGCTCAAACTCATCAACATAAGCGCTGCACTGCCATACCGGGGCATCCTTCTCCTGCTTGACGGGGAGAAAGCTCATCGTCAGAGTCTCACCCTCGGCGCTGAAATTCGCCAGAATGTAGCCGTCCTTGCAGAGCGTGTACTCTCCGTCGTCTCCCTGCTCGACCTCAAAGCCCAGTTTCGTGATGTTGTCGATATAAGATTTTACGACCTCTTCACTCACGCCGGTGTAGACATATACTATTGAAGTTACCTCTCCGTTTGTGCTGTTGGTCGTGCGCGTCGAAGGCGTAGCCGTCGTTACCGAATTGAGCGTCGGAAGCTCCGCGCACTCGTCATAATACGCGACCTCGGTTTTGTCCTTGCTGTCGCCGTCGCCGTCGTTCCCGCAGGCAAGCGCCATCGACATAAGCACTGCCAGAATCAATGCAATAATCTTTTTCATAAGTCACCTTTCTTTTCTGTTTCTTTTCCGCCGATACTCCAAATCGGTCTTTGTGTACACTACAACGCCTGAAATGACTTGTGTCAATAGCATTACGCTATTGACACAAGGTTTATGGAGCATGTCACTCTCTTTATCATTTATTTTGGGTGATGCATATGAAAGCGGAATACAAAAAGCTCTATGAAAAGTTCGGGCTGAATGTAGTCTATTACAGGAAAAGGAAAAGGCTCACGCAGCTGCAGCTCGCGGAGCTCGTGGATATTGATAGGAGCCATATAAGCGCTATCGAGCTTGGCAATGTCGGTGTTTCCTTCGATGTCATTTTCAGGCTCTGCGAGGTGCTGGAGGTTAACCCAAAGGACCTTTTTGACTTCAGGGAGTGATGTAACAGCCGAGCTAACGCGTACTTGGCAATATACGGAAACAAAGTGTGGCTTTGGAAAAAATTGCGTTCTGACAAAAATATAAAAATACCGGCAGCACGCAAAGTGCCGCCTATGTTTTTACCGCATTATGCCCTGCTTTTGGCGCAGGGAAAGGCAGTCGGCTATCATGGCGATGAATTCCGAATTTGTCGGCTTGCCCTTGATGTTTGACACCGTATAGCCGAAGAATTTCTGCAAAACCTCGTGTGATTTATTGCCCAGTTTATTGCATTAACTCTGTTGTATTTATCGGGTTTGTGCTGATGATATCAGCATACGGAAAGTGTGTCAAGCGTGATGCCTATAAACTCTCAAAATTCGCTCATATCACGCTTTGATACACACATAAACACTGTACAATTGATAAAAGCAAAATTGTTGCCGCAGGCAAAAGTCTACCGCTATGGTTTGCGATTTTTGAGGACTGTATATTATCGGTGTGAATTTTTTGTTATCCCCTATTAAGACGCAAATTTTTTTACACCTCATAGTTGAGGTTTTCGCAAGATTACTCAATGAGCAATAGTGAAAAATAACACCGCCTACTGAGTTTTGCTCGGCAGGCGGCTTTTTGGCTCATTTGATGCTGATATTCATGTAGTATGCCCCTGCGTAGTGCGCAAAGGCGTATCTGATCCCGTTATATGTGTACGGGTCATCGAAAAATTTCACTGCAATACTCTTTGCTTCTTCAAATTCAAGCGACGGGTCGACGGTCATGACGAGCGGGACGATAGTCTTGACTATCTCGGTCTTGTCGGTCGACTTAAAGCCGACCGTGAGCTTTACGATGCCGTGAGCGTCTTTGTCCGCAATGAAGCTGTCGCCCGTTTTAAAGAACAACACAGTGCCGACGAGCGTGCTTCCGTTTTTCACGATGCAGCACCCGACACTGTCGCTGTCGGCAGCAACGAGCTTCGTGCCGTACTCGGAAAAGCAGTAGTTGAGCACATCGCCGTAGCGCTGCGTGAACTCATCTGGCGTGAGCAGGAGCTCGCCATTTTCGCAAAGGGTGCTCATCTTCTTGAGCTCGGAATCGAGCTGCGTACCGCACACCGTGCATTTCTGCCGCAGCCACACGGTGGCGGTGGTGTAGCTCGGCTCGTCAAGCTCCCATTCGCCGGGTGTGTGCCCCAAGGCTTCACCCTCGGTCTCGCCGCAATCGGCACAGGTCTTTGGCTCGGTGCAGGTCGCAGCGACCCAATCGTGCTTGTGCGTATCGGGCATGCACAAAATGACCACAATGAGCGCAACAAAAAGCCCCAGTGCGATAAGCAGACCGATGAGCACCCTTTTGCCGAGCTTCTTGAGCTTTGCGGTCTTGCTGCCCGGCTCATGGTATTTCGTCCCGCACTTGGGGCAAAAACGCTGCCCCTCGCTCAGCGGCTCGCCGCATTTCGGGCAGACTGTGTTTGAACTCATGTTCTCGTCCACGGCTCAATCTCCTTTCGGCTTTTTCATGACGATCGCTCCGACGATAAAGAACACTCCGAAGGCTGCGCTGATGACCGTCCATATGACGAGATCGCCGAAGCCGTCCGAGATCATGCCAAAGAACGCCCCCAAGAGGTAAAACACCGCCGCCACTATCGAGCCAGCCTTGCTGTTTCTCGCTGCCGCACCCACAACGCCGCCAATGAGCAGGCAGAAAGCCAGCATTATCCCACTGATGCCGCCGCTCCCGCCGTTATCGGCAAGTGCATCGCCGACGGTCACGGCGCAGGACTGAAGCGCGATAACAATGAAGAGTACTCCGCTGAGGATGCCGAGGATTAATTTAGTCGTTTTCAAGGTCTCTATCTCTCCTTTGTGTGAAAGTTATTTTCATTATAATTCTAATTCGGAATTATTTCAAGAGTTTCGGCCATTATAATTCCCAAAAAGAATTAAAATGGATGTGAGAACATGAAGCCTCGAAAGCAGCCATACGGCACGAAAAACATATGCGGCGCTAAAATTGAGCTGCTTCGCAAGGAGCGGCGCATGAAGCAGCGCACCCTAGTCGAGATGCTGCAGCTGCGTGGTGTCGACATGAATCCAAGCAGCCTGTCCAAGCTCGAAGGGCAGCAGCGTGTCGCAACGGACATTGAGCTCAAAGCGATAGCCGACGCACTCGGTGTCACGGTCGACAGTCTCCTCAGCGATTGGGAACTAGGTTGAGCATGACAAAAGCAAAGGCAGGCATATACTCATCGATCTGCCAACCAAAACTTAAATCTGACATAAAAAACTCTCCTGACTATCGGCATTATTACCCGATAAATCAAGAGAGTTTATTCTAACGCACTAAAACAGTTTATAGCGCTGATGCGGGGTTATTACAGGGATCTTTAAAGGTTTATCGGATTTATACCACATTGTTTCATGCTGCAAATTCTTGATCCGCCTGTGTTTTTACCGCATTGCGCCCTGCTTTTGGCGCAGGGAAAGGCAGTCGGCTATCATGGCGATGAATTCCGAATTTGTCGGCTTGCCCTTGATGTTTGACACCGTATAGCCGAAGAATTTCTGCAAAACCTCAATGTCACCGCGATCCCACGCCACCTCGATCGCATGCCGGATCGCCCTCTCTACGCGTGACGGTGTTGTGCCGAACTTCTTGGCTACCTCGGGGTAGAGCACCTTTGTCACGGCGTTTATTATATCCATGTCGTTTATCGTAAGTATTATCGCCTCGCGCAGATATTGATAGCCCTTGATATGAGCGGGCACGCCGATCTCGTGGATTATCTCCGTGACGAGCGCCTCAAGGTTTGCGTCGTTCGTGCGCACCTGAGCCGACGGCTGCTCCTGATGAAATGAGCTGATCTGGCGGACCCTCTCGAGCAGCAGGTTCACATCGCACGGCTCCGGCATAAAGTATACGGCTCCAAGCGCCGTACACTGGCGCACGATCTCGCCGCGATAGAGATTTGTCACCACTATCGCCTTCGTGTCGGCGCAGGCCTCGGGCAGGCGGCTGAGCACCTCAATGCCGTCGAGCTTGAGCAGCACAAGATCCATGATCATTACATCCGGTCTCTGCTCCGCCGCCATTTCCAGCGCGTCGATTCCGTTGTCGGTGCCTCCGATGCACTCCATGTCCTCCTCCTGCGACAGGATGTCTGCGAGCACTCTCCGAAAATCCTCGTCGATGTCCGCGATCAAAACGCGTGTTTTGGTTTCCATAACTATTTTCCTCCAGTAAGTTGCATGAACAGCGCTGTCTGTACTTTTTTAAGCAAAACAGCCGCTTTTGTGGTATAAACTTACCATATCCGAAATGTTTTGGCGCGCATATTATGTCGATAGAATTGAGTTTTTGTTGACATAATTCGACTGCCGCGCAGTGAATAAGAAGGAAATGCGTCGTTTTTATCCCAACTATGTAATTATTTGTCGAAGGGTGGGCGTAAAAAATACCCCGTACGGAATACGGGGATGCGCCGGCCCGTCGAAGGACTCACTTAAAAACAAAATACATTGTAACGGCCCAGCTGAGGAGTGCAAATACCATGGCAGCCACCGCAAGCCTGAAGCCGTGCGCCTGCTCGCTGTCATATTGAGCCTCCGCCGCCTGCGATGCACCGTGCAGATACGCTCTGTACATTGCAATGAAATGACGGCTGTCCCGTATACCGGCGGCGTGCGCATCGGCTACGGTTTTTTTGAATATCTGATGCCTTTCCACTTTCAAGCTCCATATACGCAAAATTTGTTTCGTCAATAGTTTAGCATACACGGAGTATATATTCAAGTCCCAATATTTAGCCCTAACGGAATCTGAACATCAGCATCCCGCCCGTCATCAGAGCAAGCCCGACATACTTATTCCAGCCGAACACCGCCTTCTCGCTGCCCATGAGCCCGAACGCATCTATAAGCGCGGCGACGAGGAGCTGAGATATGAGTATAACGGATACCGCGAGCGTTGTCCCGAGGTATTTTATGCCGAGCATAACGGTCAGCGTTATGACAATGCCCAAAACACCGCCGAGCCAATACAGCCTGCTGACCTGACCGAGCTGTGTGAAGCTGCCCTGACGCCAGAATGCCAGCACTATGAGCGACATAACGAGTGCGGTAGCCTGAACAAAGGCATTGGCCTCGGTGCTGCCTATGCCCTCTCCCAGACGCGTGTTCATAACGCCCTGAATGCTCATCGCCATACCTGCAACGAGGCTCAGAATTATTCCCGGCAGCATATTTTTACCCCTCCAAAAATTTTCGCAATGCTATTGATATGAATGAGACAATGTGATAGAATCCATAGTGCGCAAACAAATGTCATCGTGTTGCAGACAGGAGGCTTGAAAATGACAGGTGCAAAACCCAAATACTATCTCGTTGAGGCAACGGCGCTGCCCGAGGTTTTCGTCAAGGTGACCGAGGCCAAGGCGCTGCTCGAAACGGGCGAGGCGCGAACGGTCGCCGAGGCGGTCGAGCGCGTTGACCTGAGCCGGAGCGCGTTTTACAAGTACAAGGACTGCATAGCGCCCTTCCGCGACATGAAGCGCGACGCGATAATGACCTTTCACATAAAGCTGCACGACAAGCCCGGCAAGCTTGCCTCCCTGCTGTCTATCTTTACCGAGTCGGGCGCAAATATACTCACGATAAATCAGTCGATACCGGCGAACGGAGTCGCGCTTGTAACGATCTCGATCGCGCCGGAAAATCTCACGAGGAGCACCGATGAGCTCATGGCGCGGCTGACCTCCCTTCCGGGAGTGGTCGGAGCCGAGCTTATGGCAGGCTGAACGCCTCCGAATAGAATGAAGTAGGGCAGTAAGCCCTACTTCTTTTTATCTGGGTGATGAAATGCTTGTAATACAAAAATTCGGAGGCAGCTCACTGGCTGACGCACAGAGGTTCAGGCGTGCTGCCGGAATAGCTGCGGAGCGTGCGCGCGGCGGTGCGCAGACGGTCGTTGTGGTGTCCGCTCGCGGCGGCACAACGGATGAGCTTATAAAAACCGCGCTGGAGATAGAGCCCATGCCGTGCACGCGGGAGCTTGATGCGCTCCTCGGAACGGGCGAGCTCGCCTCGGCTGCGCTCATGGCGATGCAGCTCGGCGCGCTGGGTACAGAGAGCGTGTCACTGTCCGGCCGGCAGGCGGGCATACGCACCGACACCCGTCACGGCGGCGCTGCGATACTCGATATCGACACCCGCAGGCTCGTCTCGGAGCTCGGTGCCGGCAGAGTCGCCGTGGTCGCGGGCTTTCAGGGGGCAGACGAAAACGGCGATCTCACGACCCTCGGACGCGGCGGCTCGGATACGACGGCGGTCGAGCTTGCCGCCGCCCTCGGGGCTGACGAATGCGAGATATACTCGGATGTTGACGGCGTGTACACCGCCGACCCGCGCCTTGTCACCGGCGCAAGAAAGCTCGGCAAAATAGATTATGCGGATATGCTGCGGCTGTCGCTCGGCGGCTCGCAGGTGCTTCACTCGCGCAGCGTGGAGGCCGCGATGCGCCACGGTGTCGAGGTGAGGCTGCTGTCAAGCTTCGTAAAGCGTGAGGGCACGGTGCTGACGCATTTTGAGCACCGCCCGGAGGTGTGCGGCGTTACGCGCGATAAGGTCAGGAATACCGTCAGCATAGTCGGCAGGGGAGCGGGCCCCGATATGCTCGCCGAGGCCGCGGCGGTGCTTTCGCACAGCGACATGCTCGTTTCCGACGCCCGGTGCACGGACGGAGTGTGCACGCTCACGGTAGCGCCGGAGCACCTTCTGCCTGCGCTCGAAATGCTGCACCGGCATTTTCTGCGCTGACCCTTGCATAAAGGGAGCAAGGCGGTAAGTAATCTTGACTTTTGCCTTTGTTAAATGTATTATGTTGCTGATTATCCGATCGTTTGGGAGTCAGTTTAACAATGCAGCGTTTGAAACAAATACCGAAAAGGACAATAAAGCTCGCCGTTATTATCGTTCTTGCGGCAGCGGTCATTCTCACTCTGGTTTTTTCATGGTTAGGCACGATAGAGCTTGCGCAGTTCAACTCGCATTCGCTCATGGACTGGCGGCTCGGAAGCAGCATCAAATATGTCAGAAGCCCTGATGATGCAAAGACTTACGACGAGGATCACTATCAGTGGTTTTCCGACGAGCGCGGCAGCGGTATATCCGCAAAGACCACCGACACGCGCTATTACCTCGGCAGCCATCCCGACAGCGGGCTCGGCGGGTATAAGGTCATCGGCTTTTCCTCGTCCGAGAAGTATTATTCCGTGCTCGGCATCCGCGTGGGCGACGATGAGCTCGATGCAAAAACGACGCTGCTTGATTCGGGCTATACCATGCAGGGCGGCGGCTTCAATTCCTGCCGCGCGCACCGCGGTCAGGTCACTGTAGAGCTTAGCTTTGAGCACGGTATAGTCACCAATATCTCCGCCTATCTCGGCACAACGAGCATCTTTGAATAGCGGCTTCGGATTTCGTGCGGCAGCTGCCGGTCGGGATACCGGAAATATATGTATCGGCGGGTGCAAAAAAACGCCTCCAAAAGCTTGACAATTGAGCAATGGGTGTGTATAATTCGCATTTCAAAGAATTATAAAGGAGTTAAACCCTATGAACAAGTATCTGGACATCTCTCCCGAAGTTAAGCAGGCCTTAGCCGAAGGCAAGCCGGTCGTTGCGCTTGAGAGCACGATAATATCCCACGGTATGCCGTACCCGAAAAATGTCGAGACTGCGATGCTCGTGGAAAAGACTATACGCGATAACGGTGCGGTACCCGCGACGATCGCCATCATCGGCGGCAGACTCAAGGCGGGCCTTTCCGCCGAGGAGATCGAGTACCTCGGCAAATCCGGCCGCAAGGTCGCAAAGGCATCGCGCCGTGACATGGCGGCGATAGTTGCCCGCGGAGCCGACGGTGCCACCACCGTCACCACGACCATGATCATCGCGCATATGGCCGGCATAAGCGTTTTTGCCACCGGCGGCATCGGCGGCGTGCACCGCGGCGCGGAGACCACAATGGACATATCCGCAGACCTTGAGGAGCTCGGCAATACTCCCGTTATGGTCGTATGCGCGGGCGCAAAGAGCATTCTCGACCTCGGCCTTACGCTGGAGTACCTCGAGACCAAGGGCGTTCCCGTTATAGGCTACGGCACGGATGAGCTGCCCGCATTCTACACCCGCCGCAGCGGCTTCGGCGTTGACTACCGCGTTGACTCTCCCGAGGAGCTGGCTGCCATGTTCAAGGCTCAGCAGGAGCTGGGCATGAAGGGCGGCATGCTCGTTACCAATCCGATACCCGAGCAGTATGCCATGGATAAGGAGGTCATCGACGCAGCCATTGAGCAGGCGATCGCCGAGAGCCGCGAAAAGGGGATCCACGGCAAGGAGACCACTCCGTTCCTGCTTGCCCGCGTTGTAGAGCTCACCGGAGGCGACTCGCTCGAGAGCAACATCAAGCTCGTTCTCAATAACGCCGCCGTTGCCGCGAAAACCGCAGCCGAGCTGTGCAAATAACTTGAATAAAGGGATAAACCGCAGGGGCAGCAGCTCCTGCGGTTTTTTGCCCTATAAATTTTACACTTGGGTATTGACTTCACCGGCGAACTGTGTTACTATATATAAGCTTTAGATAGCAAACGGATATCGCGGAGTGGAGCAGTCCGGTAGCTCGTCGGGCTCATAACCCGAAGGTCGTGGGTTCAAATCCCTCCTCCGCAACCATAAAACAGCCGCTTTCAGTAAGAAAGCGGCTGTTTTTCTAACTTTTTCGGCAAGTTTATTTTTTAAATAGTAAATAGTGGATTTTGCCGCTTATTTGCCGTTTATCCGATACAATTTGTGCAAATTTCATTACAGCAATTTAAACACCTGTTGATATGCTCCCCGTCATTAATATCTATTACCGTTGGTTTTATATCCTCAAAAAATAACGTCCAATCAATATTAAAAATAACTCCTAATTGTTTTGCTAACATTACTGAAGGTTTATAGAGCAAACCTCGATCATGTTATCTCGGCGCATGAAATACATGCAGATCCCGGTCGCATTCTTGCAGGACTTGATGGTAAAGAGCTCGCAAATTGCCCCGAGAACCTATGCATTCCCGCTTGGGTACCGTCAAGAATTCTGCACATGCCGAAAAAAGCAAGGCCGTTTCCGACGATGCCGGAACGTTCTTGCTTTTTCTGATATTCGGCTCAGCACCAAAGGCAAGATCCCCTCTGTTTTGGCATCACAGAGGGGATCTCTTGAAAAATGAAAGAAGGGAGAGAAGAAGTTAATCTATATCATACTTGCTGATATCGACGTCCTGAAAGCTCACGAGCGTATAGGATTCCGGCTTCGGCACGGGATACGTGCAGTCGAAGCCCATCTTTGCCGCAAGGTTGTCCTTGACGACGGGGTTCAGCTCATGTCCGAACGCCCCGGGAATGATGATGATATCCTTCGCCGGATCGCAGCGCGTGACCATCGCGCGCTCGACCTGTTCGGGGTCATATATATCGATATCACTGTTGACGGCGGTGACCATTTGCAGATCGGGGAACGCCGCAAACGCTGCAAGGATCGCGTTTTTCGCCATGCCGTTGTTGGGCGGGTCGATCTGGAGAATGACATGATAGTGGCTGCCGCCGGGCGTCATGTACACTTTCTTCAGCCCCGGAACCTGTTTGCTGATCGTCTGGAACAGATTCGACTCCACACTCAGCCCCTGACCGATCCAGACCTCGCGGCCGGGATGCAGCATATGGATCACGGGTTCGGTCTGCATGGTGATCGCTTTGACATGCACGACCCAGCGATCATCGCGGGTGGCATAGTAGCCGCTGACCTCGCCGAACGGACCTTCCGGTTCGCGTGCATACGGGAGGATCTCGGCTTCCATGATCATCTGTGCATCCGCAAGTCCCTCGACGGAAACCGTTTTGCTGCGGCACAGCCGTGCCGGCTCGCCCAGCAGATAGGATGCGACCGCAAGCTCATCCACATCGATGGGAGCAGCGGAGCTCGGCGTGGTCGCCGCGACGAAATATGCCGGATGCAGACCGTTGTTGATGGTGATCTCCAGCGGCTCGCCCTTCGCCTCCGCACGCTCATAATAATTTCTCAGATGCCGTCCCATGTCCATCAGCAGGCCAAGGCGGTCCTTGCCCGTGACCATCAGACGGTGGATCGACGTGTTTCGGACGCCGGTGTCCGGGTCCTTGGCGACGATGATGCAGTTGGAAAAATAGGGGCCGCCGTCTTTGAGCGCATGCGTCGGCACCGGGATGCGCCCGAGATCGACCTCGGGCATCGTGACCTGCTGCGCAGGCGCATCGTCAACGACGACGGGCTCCACGGGGTTTTGATGCAGTGAGCCGACAGCCGCGGCAAACAGAGCCGGAAGCGCATCCACGCTGCGGTCAAAAATCGCGGCAATGTTCTCACGGTTCCACCACATACCGGTGGATACCGGATAATCATAGCTCTTCACGTGCTCGAACATGACCGCCTTGCCGCCGTCGAGCTTCGCAGCTACGCCGGACAGCTCATGCACCGCATCCACTTCGGTGTGCACATACGCGAGCCTGCCGGCCGCGTCCATTTTTTTGAGGCAATCTTTCAGATCCATTTTTATTTGTCCTCCTTTGAAAGATGGTCGCCGCGCCAGCTCTGAAATCCGGGCAGCACAATGCCAAACTGCATAAGCGCCTTGCCGAGCGCATGGTTTACCATGTCGTCCACGCTTTTACTGCCGTTATAAAAGGTCAGCATTGGCGGAACGATGACGCACCCGGCCTCCGCCGCAAGGCTCATATTGCGCAGATGGATCCGGCTGAGCGGCATTTCGCGCGGCATCAGGACCACCTTGCGGCACTCCTTGATGCATACGTCCGCCGCGCGGATCAGCAGCGAGTCGGAATAACCGTTTGCAATGGCAGAGAGTGTTTTCATGCTGCACGGCGCGACGATCATGCCGTCGGTATAAAACGATCCGCTGGATATCGCCGCCGCCAGATCCTCCGGCGGATAGCAGACATCGGCCAATGCCTCCGCCGCCGCGCGGTCCATGCCAAGCTCGAGTCGGAGGTTCGTGTCTGCATTGCGGCTCATAACCAGGTGGGTCTCCACATCGGGTATCTCCCGAAGCAGCTCCAGAAGTCTGACACCGATCTGCACGCCGTCTGCGGCGCTGATGCCAACGATGATCTTCTTCATGTCAGAACGAAAGCCCCATCTTTTCCGGCCGGAACAGCCGCTCGTCCATGCGCTTGAGCTCGGGGGAGATCTCGGGCGCGAAGCCCATCTGGTCAAGGATGTCCTTCTGGAGGTCAACGCCGGGCGCAATCTCGGTGAGGATCATCCTGCGGTCGACCAGACGGAAAACCGCGCGTTCGGTTATGAACAGGACCTCCTGATGGGTATCCTGCGCAAACTGCGAGGAGAAGGTGATGTGGTCGCACTTGGTGATAAACTTGCCGGGCTTCCCATCGTGGCGGATAACCAGCTTGCCATCCTCGACGCCAATGTCGCACTTTCCGGAGTTGAAGGCAAAGGCAAAGCAGATCTTCGGGGTGTTCTGCGAGATGTTGACAAAGCCGCCGGGACCGACGCAGCGGCCGGAGAACTTGGAAACATTGACATTGCCGGTCGCGTCCACTTCTGCGCAGCCGAGCACGGTCATGTCAAGACCACCACCATCGTAGAGACTGAATGTGTCCGCAGAGCGGGAAATGGAGTCCGGATTCACGGCCGCGCCGAACAGCGGGCCATCCAGCGGCACACCGCCAAAAACGCCCGTCTCAAGCGAGAGCGTGACATCCCGGCTGAGGCCTTCCTCGTTCGCGACGTTAGCGACGCTGGCGGGAATGCCGATGCCAAGATTCACAAGCGCGCCCTGTTTGAGCTCCATGGCGGCTCTTCTGGCAATGATCTTCTTATAGCCAAAGGGCAGCGGCGCAACATCACCCGCGAGTCCGCGGATATCACCAACCATCTCGGGATGATATGCAAGCGCAACATTGTTCTCGTCCTCAGCCTTCACGATATAGTCCACACAGGACTTGTGGATCAGCACGTGCCGCGGGTCAAGCGTGCCCGCCTCGCAGATGGAGTTGACCTCCACGATGACGATGCCGCCATTGTTGTGCACCGCCAGCGCCAGCTCCAGCAAATCGCCGTGAACCGGCTCGTTCTGGAGGGAGATGTTGCCCTCGGTGTCCGCATAGCTCGCATGAAGGATGCAGGCATCAATGTGGAATGCTTTGTAGAAAAGGTAGTCCTTCCCGGAAACGTGGATGAGTTCCACCATCTCTCTGCCGTCGGCCTTTGCAAGCTCGTTCATCTTGCAGCCGTCCTGACGGGGATCGACATAGGTGTTGAGACCGACGTGGGTAATGATGCCGGGGCGCTTGCTGCCGATGGCGTTCAGAAGCTGGCCATACACGCCGAGCGGCATGGAGAAAGCAGCAATTTTGTTTTCACTGCACGCCCTGCCGATCGCCGGGGACATGCGCAGATGGGAGGCGATCAGCGTCTTGATGATGCCCTCGTCCTTGATTTTGGACAGGCCGCAGCCATCCTCAACGAAATCGCCGGGCGCAACGCCGGAAACGATCGTCAGGTCGCGCGGGGTGTTTTGCTCTTTGAACTTGCGGCTCATCGCCTCCATCACATAGTCCGGAGACGCAAAAGCACCGAAGCCGCTGACGCCAAGCGTCATTCCGTCCTGAATCAGGTCGGCAGCTTCAGCAGCTGTAATTATCTTTGCCATTTTTAACCTCCTGCTGTTAGCAAATCAGGCGCAAGCTGCTTTCAGCGGCAGCCTGCGCCCATAGGATACTGTTTTTATACGATGTCGATCTCGGAAAGCTTGAGCAACGTATCATAGCGCGCCTTCGCGTCGTTGATAATGCGCTCGGTAAGCTCGTCCGTAAGGCGATCGAAGCGGTGCTGGCTGTGCAGATACTCAGGGATCGCGTCAAAATCCGTGGGCTTGCGGTTGATGGTGATCTTGCCGCCCTCACGCTCCCAAAGCAGCCACATGCCGCTCTTGATGGCCTTTTTCGCGATCTGAATGGTCTGATCGGTCGGGAACTTCCAACCAGAGGGGCAGGGGCTCATGACGTGGATGAAGCACGGGCCATCCTTCGTCGCGGCCTTTGCGACCTTGCGCTTGAAGTCCTTGATATCGCCAACGGATGCAGTGGCCTGATATGCCAGGGGAGTGTGCAGAAGCATGAAGTCGATATTCTTGCTGACTTCCTTCTTGCCGGTCGGCGTGGTTTTGGTGGTCGCACCGAGGGTGGTCGCGCTGGAACGCTGTCCGCCGGTGTTCATATATGCCTCGTTGTTGCAGCAGATATAGATCGCCTTGTGGCCGCGCTCGATCGCGCCGGACAGCGCCTGGAAGCCGATATCAAAGGTGCCGCCATCGCCGGCGTAACCCATGATGTTGACGTCGTTCTTGCCCTGGATCTTCAGCGCCTCGGACACGCCAGAGGCAAAAGCAGGCAGGCTCATCAGAACGGTCTGCACGCAGGGGATGCCCCAGCCGGTCTCATCGCCGTTGCCGGTGATGATCGCCGAGCAGCTCGGCGGTGTCATGGTGATGGTCTTGGGGCCGAGCACCTCCAGAGCGGATCTCGCGATGAGCTCCATCGCGCAGCCCTGGCAGGTAGTCATTCCTTTACTTACGAGATCAAGTTCAGGCATTGTACACTACCTCCTCTTCCTTGAGATCAATCCAGATCGGCGCCTCGCAGGGTTCCTGCTTTGCGCCCAGCTCCTCTGCCTTGTCGATGACGTTCTCGACCGTCTGCTCCCAGATGTCGCGTCCGCCGAGGCCGGCGACGAAGCTGTATGCGTTTGCCTTGATGCCGCCGTAATTCATGGCAGCGAGCACTTCCTCATAGAGCGGGCCAAAGCTGCCCATTGCGGAAACGCGGTCGATGACGGCGATGTTCTTTGCACCCTTGAGTGCTTCGGCAACTTCTTTTGTCGGGAAGGGACGGAATGCGACCACGCGGCAGATGCCGACCTTGCGGCCCGCTGCGCGCATTTCCTTGACGACATGCTTCACGGTGCCGGACATGGAGCCCATGCACAGGACGACCGTGTCTGCGCCCTCAACATGGTCGCACATGATGCGGCCGTACTTTCTGCCGAACAGCTCGCCGAACTCCTCAAAACGCTCGTCCATCACGCCTGCGGCGGCGCGCATGCCGAGATCCTGAGAGCGCTTGATCTCCGTGAAGATCGCGGGGGAGGTCAGGTTGTTCATGGCATAGGGCAGATCGGTATCCAGGTGTGCGTTCACGGGCTTGAATTCCTTCACGAAGCGCTCTGCCTCCTCCTCGGTCGGGACGTTGACAGGCTCGGTCAGGTGCGAGCAGAAGAAGCCGTCGATGTCGACCATGGTCGGGATGAGCACGCGCTCATCCTCGCTGACGCGGTAAGCGATCATCGTGAAGTCAAGCGCCTCCTGGGGATCCTTTGCAAAAATCTGGATCCAGCCCTGATCGCGCTGCGTCATGATATCGGAGTGGTCGCACCAGAGTGCCATGGGGCCGGGGATGGCGCGGCTGACGACCGCCATGACTGCAGGCAGTCTGGACGCGGAGCAGGCGCCGGTCAGCTCGTGCATGAGCGCCAGACCGTGGGACGCGCTGGCGGTGAAGGTGCGCACGCCGGTGGAGGCGGCGCCGACCACAGCGCTGATCGCGGAGTGCTCAGACTCGGCAGTGATATAAGTTGCTGCATACTCCTTCTTGTCGATCAGAGACGCAATGGTCTCGACGATCGGCGTCTGCGGCGTGATCGGATACGCGGCGACGAGCTGAACCTTGGAGCGCATAACGCCATGGGCAATAGCGGCGTTGCCGTCAAGAGCCTTGATAACACCCATAATTATTTGACCTCCTTTGCACAGTCAGCTTCCAGCACAAAATCGATGGCCTTTTTCGGGCACTCGGCGGTGCAGATGCCGCAGCCCTTGCAGTATGTATAATCAATGACCATCTTGTTGTCGATTTTTTCAATAACGCCGCACGGGCAGTATTCCGCGCAGATGCCGCACTTAACGCAGTCGTCGTGGCGAATGACCGGACGATGATAGCGCCAGGTGCCGGTGGGCACATCGGAGATCTTCACGGACATGGGGCCGATCAGCCGAGGCATGCCCTCAAGCATTTTCATACGCTGCTGCACAAGCTTTTGCATTATTTTCACCAGCCTTTCCCGGAATTTTGATCTTGACCGCCTGCAGAAGGCTGTCAATGGAAACACAGCCCGTCGCCTTTACCAGCGCACCGAGCATTGCCACATTGGGCGGAACCTCGCCGAGTATCTCATGCGTCAGCTTGTCCGCGTCAATGTTGCAGACCTTGGCAAAAACGTCCTCGTACACCGGCACGGGAGAGTTGACGACGAGGGTGCATCCGGGGCGGATGCCCTCCGTGATATCAATGCCGACCTCTGCGAGACTGGTGTCAAAGCAGATGACACAGTTCGGGCGATAAACATAGCTCTTCACCTCGATGGGCTCATCAGAGATGCGGCCGTAGGTGTGGATCGGAGCGCCCTTGCGTTCCTGGCCATACGAGGGGATCGCCTGAGCGAACTTACCCTCAATAATTGCGGCGTTGGTCAGAATCTTGGCCGCAGTGACTGCGCCCTGACCGCCGCGGGAATAGAATCTGAATTCCCACATAACAGTAATTCCTCCTTTAGTCGTGGATGCCTTGGACCTTATTCTGAATATCTTGCAAGATAGGCAGTCGTCTTGTACTGGTGTACGAGGAGTTCAAAATGCACGCCTCTGACGCCGTCTATCGTGTATATATTGTCTTTCAGATATTTTGACACCATGTCAACGCTGTCGATATATGCATGCACATGCAGCCCGGTAGAGCCGGTGTGCTGGGAGACGATCGCGATCTCTTTGAGCTTCATGAGCTCCTTGGCGACATCGTTGATCTTCATCGGCTCCACTTCGATGTCCATGAAGACACTCGCGAACTTCTCATAGGCCTTTGCGTCGATGATCACCGTGAAGCCGCGGATAATGCCGCTGTCCTGCATATTCTTGATGCGCTCGCGCACAGCCGAGCGCGACAGATTCACCTGATCCGCCAGATCCGAGAACGTGATCCTTCCGTCCTTCTGGAGAATATCCAGTATCCTGTAATCCGTTTCGTCAAGTATCGCCATATCTGTTTGTCCCTTCACTTTTTATTTCTTCCGCCGGGCGGTTGGACCGCCCGGCGCAAGGATCGTTTAGAGAATGCTGTCAGCCGAGCGCGCCGGTAGCGGCGATAACTGCAGTCCAGAGCGAGGAAACAAGGATGTAGCCAATGGTAATGAGAATGCCGGAACTCATCATGTCCTTGATCTTCCAGTAACCGCCGGAGTAGGTGGTAAAGCAGGTCGGATCGATCGGGACGAGCAGCAGCATGCTGGTGGACATGCAGACGGGCAGGCAGACAACGATCGGATTGAGGCCGAGGTTGACAGCCAGCGCGCCGACAACGGGCAGGCAAAGGCCGGCCAGAGAGACGCCCTGAGGCATCGGATAATGGCCAACGGCCATCATGACATTGATCACAAGGAGCAGCACGACAAGGCCCATACCTGCGACCTTGGACAGGAAGAGGTTCGAGAGAATGCCGCTGAGCCAGGCGCCGGTGCCGAGGTTTGCAACAACGGTTGCAAGCGCAGTGGCAGCGCCGCAGATCAGGAACGCAGACCAGTCGATCTTGGTGCTGGCCTCTTTCCAGTTGACCAGGTTCATGCCGGGCAGGGACATGACAAAGATGCCGCCCCATGCAGTCATGTACATATCAATACCGGTCTGCTTGGGGATGAACCACAGCACGATCATGATCGCAAAAACGATCGTAAACTTCAGCTCGTCGCCCTTGAGCGGCCCCACATTCTTGCGGTCCTCTTTCAGGGAGTCAAGACCTTTCACAACATCGATCTCGGGCTTGTACAGCCAGCAGAGAATGAGCCATGCAAGCACGATGCTGACCAATGCCACCGGCACGCCGACGAGGGACCACTGGCCAAAGCTGATCTCAACGTCGCAGATGTTCTTGAGCAGGGACATGGTCACGGCATTCATGCCGCTGCCTGCAGGCGTGCCGATACCGCCGATGGCAGCGCCGACAGGAATACCAAGCATGATGGCCTTGCCGAAGTTGGACTTGCCCGGCTCGCAGCCGTTCTGCTCAAGGATGGGCGCGCACAGTCCGAAGAACACCAGTGCGGTGGGAATATCCGCCAGGAACATGGAGACAATGCAGGTGCCCATCATAACTGCCAGCAGCACCGCCTTGGCCTTGTTGCCGAACATCGGCAAAATGTAAAGTGAAATTCTGTGGCCGAGGCCAACCTTGGTAAAGATCTGGCCGATGACCATCGCCGCCAGCAGGAAGAACGGGCCGGTGGAAGCGAAGTTCGCGAGAATGTTGGCCTCTTTTTCAAAGCCGACCCATGCGCCGAAAAACAGCACAAACACTGCCGTAACGGCCATGGGGACTGCTTCTGTCAGCCACAGCAGAACTGCAACGAACAGAACCAGGAAGCCGTCCCAGCCAGCCTGATCCAGTCCACTGGGAACGAAGTTGCGCAGAATGAAGAAGCCGCCGAAGATCAGGATGAGGCATAGCCATTTTTTGACCTTATCGTTTTTCATTCCATAAATCACTCCTTTTCCTTTTTCTTTTTTGGTTTTCGTCTGGGGTCTTTCTCCTTGCGTTAAAAGCGTATCACAGTGCCCATTGGCATTGTGGGGCATTTCCTTCGTTTTCGTCGCCAAAACGGCAGTTGTGCAGTTTTCTGCTTTTTACACAATTCGCAAAAAAATCTTTGTGCTGTTTGCACAATTAAAAGTGCGTAATCCGACCAAATATGAAAAATAAAAGGAGCGAAACAGGCTTTTTGTTTTTCAACGCATCCCGTTTCGCTCTATTATTGTCGTTTTTCCGCCGATTTGTCAATCAAAATGCTCCAATATGCGCACGAGCATTTCGTCACTTGCCCGCACAATTTCTGCTATGTCCTGTTTTGACACGCCGTCAAAATGGATCCCGCTCACCACACACACGGTCGTGTTCAGCCTTTGCGCCAGCGCCTGCGCGAATTTGTCGCCAACGACATCGTCGCGATGTGCTGGCAGCAGTATTTTTTCAAGCCTGGGCTCGCCGCCGCACATCCGGCACACCGAAACACTGCCGATATGCGCGGCGTCCCCGCCCGTCACGGTGACAAGCAGGTCTTTCCCTCGCCATGTAAGCCATGCCTCGATCGTCCTGCCGAGCACTTCCTTTTTTATTGTGTTGTTCATAAGATCTCCTCCGCCGCACAGCCGCATACGCATAGAAACTCTCTGCAAGATCAACGACCGGCCTTTTCAAATCATATGCATACATTTTTAATATGACCTGTCCATGCGCAGTCGGCTGTTCATAAATTCAGGTTTTGACAGATTGTATCATGTGCGCACCGGGTATTCAAGCGATCAACAGACAAAATGGCTGCCGCGTTCCACATCGCGCATTCGACCGGCAAAACCGCGCTGTAAAGATTTATCATCTCGCATCCTTGCTCGCTTTTGTAGGTTTGTCAAACATATTGGACAGTGAACTCGTTGGGAGAAAGCCAGCGGAGGGGTCTCATGGGTAGGCTGTTGGAACGACGGTTGGTAAACTCAAAACCGTTGTCCGTCTGGACGCATTCCACCCGGATGCCCCGGCGAGCATACCACGCGGTCAGTTTGCGAAGGAAGTCCGCTGAGGAGTAGGTGGACTGCTCCGGATAGGCCGCGAGAAACCGCAGACGGGTAAATTCGTCGATGG
>CAVGWF010000002.1:0-31374 GCA_963632825.1 Escherichia coli
ACGACGAGACCGGCTCCATCGGCAAGCGCTACCGCCGCGAGGACGAGATCGGCACTCCGTTCTGCATCACCTTTGACTTCAACACCGTAGGCACCGAGACCGACGAGGCCGACCACTGCGTCACCGTTCGTGAGCGCGATACCATGCAGCAGGTCCGCATCCCCATCAGCGAGGTAAAAGACTATATCGCCGAGAGAGTAAAATTCTGAGGTCTCCGCAATTGCTGAAAGCAAGCAGGAAAGCCCTCTGACCTGTGCCGTATGCTCCTTGTCTGCGCTGCGGCGGATCCGAAGAGCTCACAGCGGCAGGCTTTCGGCCTGAAATGAGCGGCTTGACTGCATTTCTATATCATATGCGCAGGAATTTTTATTACTCGGAGGTGGCATCATGACCGCAGGCGAGAGCTTCGTGAAGACGATAAAGCCTATAGGCTGCGTAATGTTTCTGCTGCTGTTCGCCGTGTTTCTGGTGTTCTGCTTTTCGGCAAAGCCTCCGCTCGAGGACTATGAGAGACCGAACACCAACGAATACTACTCGGAGCACATAGACGAGCTTGAGCAGGAGCTCGAGACAAACCTCCTGCCGCTGCTCGACGGCATTGAGGACTGCCGCACCGAAAACGGCAGAGTCGTTGTCGTTATTGATTCCGAGAGCTTCGACTCGGCCTCGGCTATAATTTACCGCTATTACAGCAAAGATCTGATTGACATACAAAATTCTGAGAAATGAGTGATAACAATGAAAGACGGTTTTATCAAAGTTGCTGCGGCATCTCCGATGATAAAGGTAGCCGACGCCAATTATAACGCCGGTAAGGTCATCGAGTGCATGAAAAAAGCCTCCGATGCGGGCGTCAAGGTGCTCGTTTTCCCCGAGCTCACGCTCACCGGATGCTCCTGCTATGACCTCATCGGTCACAGCGTTATCCTCCGCGGTGCGGAAAACGCTCTGGAAAAGGTCATTGAGGCGAGTGCGGGCATGGACATGCTCGTCATCGTCGGTCTGCCCTATGCGCCCAGAGGCGGCGCTCTCTACAGCGTTGCGGCCGTTATAACCGACGGTGAGCTGCTTGGTCTTGTTCCCCGTTCCGAAACCGACGGTACTGTGTTCGCTCCCGCCGACGACGAGGGCGGAGAGGCGACCGTATGCGGCAAGTTCGATGCGTACTTCGACACAGAGCTTCTTTTTACGAGCGATGTTCTCCCCGGACTGTCCGTTGCCGTTGAGCTCGGCGCGGATGCTGACGCCATCGACTCTCCGGCGGCGCGTCACGCGCTCGCGGGCGCTACCGTTATAGCGTCGCTGGCATCCTTCCCCGCGACCGTCAGCTCCACCATCGAGGCTGCGGATTCCGTCAGGTACCGCTCAAAGCACCTGCACTGCGGCATCGTGCTCGCCGCTCCCGGCAAGGGTGAGAGCTCCACCGACAATGTCTATTCCGGTCTGTGCATGATCGCCGAAAACGGCGAGGTGCTTGCCTCCGACGAGTGCGAGGACTGCTTCGTCGTATCCGAGATAGATGTCGAGTACCTTGAAAATATGCGCCGCAAAACCGGCAAGTATGGCAGAAACGAGTATAAATACAGCCACTCGGAGCTCTATTGGGGCGAGGAGCTGTGCGAAACAAAGCTCACCCGCACCTACCGCAAGCTCCCGCACCTGCCCGAGCTTGAAAAGGACATGGGCAATTACTGCCGCAGGATGATAGACATTCAGGTCTCCGGTCTTGTAAAGCGCATGACCTATGCAGGTCTTGACCACTGCGTCGTGGGCATCTCAGGCGGCGTTGACTCAACGCTCACCGTTATGGTCTGCGCAGAGGCCGTAAAGCGCATGGGTCTGCCCTCAACGAATGTCGTCGCCTGCACGCTGCCCTGCTTCGGTACCTCCTCCCGCACGAAGTCCAATGCCATTGTCGTTGCCGAGCAGGTCGGCGCGGAGGTGCGCGTCATCGACATCGGCGAAAGCGTTTACAAGCACTTTGACGATATAGGTCATGCTCACGACGATTACTCCATCGCCTTTGAGAACGCGCAGGCGCGTGAGCGCACGCAGGTGCTCATGGATATTGCCAACAAGGTCAACGGTCTTGATGTCGGCACCGAGGACCTCAGTGAATTTGTTGACGGCTGGTGTACCTATAACGGCGACCACACCAGCATGTACGATGTGAACATGGGTCTTACCAAAACACAGGTGCGCGCAGGCGTGCGCTACATTGCCCAGCATACCGAGGACAAGGTCCTCGCCGAAGCGCTGTGGGATGTTCTCGACTGCCCCGTGACCCCGGAGCTGCTGCCGATACACGACGATCAGATAGAGCAGAAGAGTGAGGAGAATGTCGGCTCCTACAGCCTGCAGGATTTCTTTACCCACAAGATGATGATCTGCGGCTTCTCTCCTGCAAAGACCATGCGCCTTGCCAAGGCGGCCTATGGCGACGAGTTTACCGACGAGGAGCTTACCAAATGGCTCCGCAGCTACTGCAAGCGCTATTTCAGCCAGCAGTTCAAGCGCAGCTGCCTCATGGACGGACCGAGTGTCGAGGCGTTCTCCGTCTCGCCGCGCACCGGCTTCCTCATTCCCTCCGATGCGGAAAACACTCTGTTTATGGAGTCGCTCGACACCGTTGCGAAGGACTGATATCCCTTGGTATTGATATCAATCAGCATGAAAAAGCTCAGGTCACGACCTGAGCTTTTTTATCGTTTGCTCAGCCTATCGCCTCGGATTTGTATACGAAGGTGACGGTCGAGGTCATTTTATCGGTGCGCTGGGTGAATATATCGTAGCCGTTTCCAAAGTCGAGCCAGGCCTGCATACGCTCGGAGAGATCCTGCTTCTGCGCCTGAGTCAGCTTGTCAATGCTCTCGCTGTTTCCGAGCTTCTGCGTAAATTCTATTATTTTAGCCAGACTGTCGCCGGAGAGCATTTCGTTCATTCGCTCGAGCATCTGCTGGCTCTCCCGCATGACATCGACCAGCGAGCGCAGCTCATTTAAAATGGTCGGCAGGTTATCAAGCGAGCTCTGCACCTCAGGCGATTGCAGATCGCGGTTCAAACTTTCAAACACCGGTGCAATATCCATGTAATCGCGCGCGAACTGCGCCAGAGCGCCCAGGTTGCTGTCGAATTTTGCGAGCAGATCCAAAAGCTCACCGAGGTGCGTGAACTCGGCAAGCGACTGGAGTTTGCTCGTGTCTATCTTCTCCATATCGGCGAGCAGCTTTTCAAGCTTTGCGAGGTTCCCCTCGTTGACATACTTATTGAGCACATCAATGAGCGCCTTGTTCTCCTTATAGAGCTTTGCCGCCTGCCCGACGGCGTTTATGAGCTTTTCTATCTGCTGTGCGTCACCGTAAAGCACCTGAACGAGCTCGGTTATATTGAGCGAGGCAAACGAGCCCATGAGCCCCTGAATATCGGTCAGCAGTGATTTCAGGCTCTCGGTGCCGACCTTTATATCATCCGGTCCGAGCGCGCTTATGGAGGAAAACGGCACCGCCACGAACATCATGTTTCCGAGCTTGAAGTCCTTTGCCTGCGCCTTGACGGTGAACTCGCCGCCGCCGAGGGTCGAGCCGAACGATATACCCATATCGCTCAGGCCGAGACTTTCGTTCATGCCCGGTATACCTGCAAAAAATACGAGCTGGCGCGAGCCGTCGCTCAGCAGAACGCCATCGGGAGTTTCGACCTCCGTGAAGCTTTCGTCCGGCAGTATCATGCCGCACACGAACAGCATAGGGCAGGTGATCTCATATCCGCCGACATTCTTCTTCAGCGTGTTTTCGGCAGAAATCTTTATGGTCACCTCGCCGCTTTTTCCGGCAAGCTCAGCTCCCTTTATCTCCTTCCCGTCAAGCGTGTATGAAACGGAAATTTTCATCGGCGGAGCATTTTCGGCAGTTCCGGAATAGTACAGATCGGTAGAATCCATGTCCCAGTAAAGCTTATCTCCGTCATATACCGGCTGGGCAAAGGTCTTTACATCCTGAATGTCCTTGAGATCGCTTTTGTCCTCTATGCGTACCTGCGGCATATCCGTGTGCAGGCGGTCGGTAACGCTGACCTTTCTGACCTCGCCGTCGGGGGATATGTTTATATAAACGGTCTCCTCCTTGTTTACGGCGGCGTCGGCATCCAGCTCATACTCCACGCGCTGGGTGGGCTCGGCGGTGGGCTCGGAGCCGTTGTCATCGTCCTTGCCTCCGCAGCCTGACAGGAGCGATACGAGCATACACAAAGAGAGCACAAGGCATATTATCCGTTTAGTTTTCATGTCTTTTTAATCCTCCATCCGGGAGTGGTTTTTGCAATGAAGCTCTCGCACACGCACAGTATAGGCGAAAGCAGCAGGACTATGACTATCTCGCTTATGATTGCGCCGCGTGCAAGCAGCGCGCACATTCCGCGGACTATGTAGATATCGCACACAAGGTAAACTCCGAAGGTCGCGGCGAAGAACACGCCTGCACTCTGGAATATCGACTGCTGCGCGGCGGAAACGGCCTTGAGCATCGCCTCGTCGCGCGGCAGCCGCTGCAGCTCCTCACGAAAGCGTGTTGTAAGCAGTATGGCGTAGTCCACGGTCGCGCCGAGCTGAACGCAGTTTACCACAGTAGGATCGACAAACGATGCTACCGTGCCGCCGAGAACGGTTATCGAAAGGTTTATCCATATTGCAAGCTCTATCGACAAAACCAGTATCACCGGCAGCGTGGGTGACTTGAAGCATATTGCAATGAGGATGAATATCGCGGCTATCGACAGGATCGAGGTCACGGCAAAGTCGCGGTCGGTCGTGTCTATAAGTCCCTGAGTTATCGCACCCTCACCGGTTATATACGCCTCCGGGTCGTAGGACTTGACGATGCCGTCGAGCTCATTGAGCTGCACGGTGAGCTCATCCGTTGCGGCTCCGTATTCGGAGTTTATCATCATAAGCTGCTTGCCGTCCTGCTTGCACAGCGAGAGAATGTCGTCGGGCAGTATATCGTCCGGTATTGCCGAGCCGACGACGGAGTTATACGCCAGAAGCGACGACACACCGTCAAGCGACTGTATCCTCTGCTCCATTTCGATGAGCTTTTCCGCGGGCAGGGAATCGTCTACTATGACAAACTGCGTGCACGCCATTCCGAAATCGTTTTTCAGCTTGCTGAGTCCCTCCATCGAGGTCAGGTACGACGGAAGGGCTTTGTCCATGCTGTAGTAAAGCTGAATGTTCTTCTGGATAAGATACGCCGGAGCGAGCATGAGCAGAAATGCCAGTGCGAACGCTTTCTTGTGCTTTATGCTGAACCTGTTGAGCCCTTCAAAGTGCGGCACAAAATTGCGGTGGCGGTATTTTATTATCTGCTTTTCAAAAATAAGCACGACCGACGGCAGAACGAAAATGACCGTCAGAATGCCGAACACAACACCCTTTGCCATTACAAAGCCGATATCGAATCCGAGCCCGAGCTTCATAAAGCATAGGGCGAGAAAGCCGAATACGGTCGTGAGCGAGCTGCCCATGAGCGCAGTAAACGAGTTTGCGACCGCCTCCGCCATTGCCTCCTCACGCGTTTCAAACCTCAGCTTCTCCTCGGCATAGCGGTCGATGAGGAATATGGAATAGTCCATGGTAACTCCGAGCTGGAGCACCGCCGCAACGCACTGGGTTATAAACGAGATCTGCCCCATAAAAATGTTTGTGCCCATGTTGTACAGCACCGCAAGTCCCAGCGAGAACAGGACTATAAGCGGCTGGAACCACGACTCCATGAGAGCGCTCATGACGATCAGCGCGAGCACCACGGCGACCGTTATATAAAGCGGCGCCTGAGTCTGCGCTATCTCGCGTGTGTCGTCAACGACGACGGACAGCCCGCTCATGAAGCGGTTTTTGCCCAAAAGCTCCTTTATCTGTGCTATTGCCTCGAGCTGGCTGCTGTCGGAGCCGTTATTGTCATACCGCACGAGCATCATCGTCTGACTGCCGTCGCGGCTGTAGAATATATCCCTGAGCGTGTCGGGCAGTATGTCGGCGGGAATGCCTATGTCGGCGATGGTATCGACCCATATGACCGACGACACACCGTCCACCGCGAGTATTTCATTTTTCAGTGCAAGGGTCTCCTTGGACTGCATGTTTTCCGTTATAACGATGGATATACCGGCGGTGTTGAAGGTTTCGTCGAGCACCTGCTCGCCCTGCACCGCTTCAAGATCATCCGGCAGGTATGACAAAATGTCGTAATTCACCTTGGTGACTAAAAAACCCAGGAGCGCCGGTATGAGCAGCAGAAGCGCCGCCGTAAGAACCGTTTTCGGGTGCCTTGCCTCCCATAATGCTATCTTTCTCAAATGTCATGCCTCTTTCGCTTTGTTTGGGCTTAAGCATAAGGGGAGTATCCGAACTCCGCCTCAGCCGAGATTTTTGCCCTTTCTCTGCGTTATTGTCCTTGAAATACACCGGTATTCCTGCGTCCTCTGCCTTGATAAAGAGCAAAACTCAACGGCTGAGGTCTGTGATTTTTAAGCGAGGGCCGGGCGCTGCAGGCAAGGTCTTGCGATTGAGGAAGGCTGACGCCTTGCGATTGAGCAAAACGAAGCCTGCGGAGCTCGGAGCCGCTTAAAAACGGGGGTTCGGATGCTCCCCTTGTGCTTAATAATAACCCAAATCATGCATTTTTTCAACCGCCTCGGTGCACCTTTTGCTCTTGCTTAATTTTCAGCTTATGATATACTGTAGGCGGAGGGGATGAGCTTGGCAGCAGACAAATTCAAGGGACTTTTCGATTTTTTGAATAACTATGGTGATACGACCGTTAACGGCGCGAATGCCGCTCCCGCCAGCGGCAAAACCGTTTGGGTGTTCGGCAGGAGCGAGGACTGCGACTTTGTTTATGCAGCGCCCAAGGCATCCCGCCGCCACTTTCAGATAGAGCTGTGCGATAATCACTATTATATTCAGGACCTCGGCTCGACAAACGGCACGTATCTCAACGGGAAGAGGATAACCCACAAGGAACGCATATTCTCCGGAGATGTTGTCACCATGGGCGGAGTGGATATAATTTTTTCAAGCGATATGCTCTTTTAGAGCTTAAAAAACACCGTCACGGACGGTGTTTTTTTTACTTGTCTATTATGTTCTTCTTTGCGTAGATAAAGCCTGCTGCCATCGTGAGCAGGTCGACTCCGAGAAACACCCACAGCAGAGGGTTTTTAAGGTCAAACTCGCCTCCGAGCACCGTGTACCACAGCATGCTCGGCAGCAGTGCCAGCGTTGAGCCTGCGATATACGCGGGATACGGCGTGCGCAGGAGCCCGAACACGACTCCCTGCACCTCGGTGGACAGATGCAGCGTATGCACGGCAAAGCAGAAGGTGAAGCTGCACTGCGAGGCGTTGTGGAAATACCTTTTGAATTTCGGGTATTTTTCCATCATCCCGTCGAAGGTCAGCTCCTTGGAAAACCGGCCGATGAGGTATGACACCGATATGCACAGAACCGTGCCTGCGGTGTTTATGGCTATTGCAAGCGGCATTTCAAATATCAGCGCGCAGCCTATGGATATGACTCCGTAGGGGATAAACGAGCAGCCCTTGAACGCAAAAAGAGCGAGTATGACCAGCGCCGCCAGAGGCTTGCTGTCGTCAACGGCGGCGATAAGCTCATCGACCTTCAAAACGCCGGCGGCGATGAGTATGCCGACTGCCGCCGCAGTCAGCAGCATTATGACGATCGGCAGGTATCTTACAAATTTTCTACTCATTAAAAGCTTATAACTCCCAGATGCTCAAGCAGTATCTTCAGTCCTATGAGTATGAGAACTATGCCTCCGGCAAGCTCTGCCTTGGACTTGTATTTTGCCCCGAAAACATTTCCTACAATGATGCCCACGCCCGACAGAACAAAGGTCGTGATCCCGATAAGCAGCGCCGCCGTTACGATGTCAACGCCCAAAAATGCAAAGCTTATGCCGACCGCAAGCGCGTCGATGCTCGTTGCAATGGCAAGCGGAAGCATCGTTTTGAACGAAAAGCTGTCATCCACACGCTCCTCGTCCTTGCCGAGCGCTTCTTTTATCATGTTTCCGCCTATAAGCGCCAGAAGCACGAACGCTATCCAGTGGTCGATGCTGGTTATGAAGCTTTCGAATTTAAAGCCGAGCAGAAAGCCCAGCGCCGGCATAAGCGCCTGAAAGCCGCCGAAATAGACGCCCACCGTAAGCATGTGCCTGGCGTTTACCTTTTCAACCGACAGCCCCTTGCAGATAGAAACGGCGAAGGCGTCCATGCTCAGCGCGACAGCGATAAGAAAAATATCAAAAAAACTCACTTTTTCACTCACCCTACTTTGGTATTGAAGTTAAATTTAGTACACCGGAGCACACTTGTCAAGCAATAACGAAGGCAATATTTCTTGACTTATTAAAACTATGTGATAGAATTGCTACGTTATCGACAAATTTATTAAAAATTTTTAAGTATTGACAAGGAGGAGAAGAACATGAGCACTGAAAAAAGACGCTTCGGTGACCGCCGCGACGGAAAGCTTCTGCGAGACATCGACGGTATGCATCTCATCATGCCTATGGTATACCCCAGCCGCTGCGATAACGAGGCATTCATCTCCGAGCGCATCGACCTTACAAACATAGACGCGTATATCAAAAAGCGCAATTCCGAAAACCCTGAATTTAAATACACGCTGTTTCATCTCATAGTTGCCGGAATACTCAAGACCATCATCCTGCGCCCGAAGCTCAACCGCTTCATTGCAAACAAAAATCTTTACCAGCGCAACAGCTACAGCGCATCCTTTGTCGTGAAGAAGCAGTTTAACGATACCTCAGAGGAGGGCATGGCGTTTATTTATGCCACCGAGGAGTCAACGCTCGATTCTCTGCACGACGAGCTGTACCGGCAGATAAAGCGTGAAAAGGGCAGCGGCGCGGCAAACGGTACCGCAAATACGCTCGACTTCTTCACGACCATTCCGAGATTTCTCGTAAAATTCATGATCTGGCTGCTGCGTCAGCTCGACCGCCACGGCATGGTTCCCGCCTCTCTCATTGAGGCGGACCCGTACTACGCCTCGGTCATTCTCTCAAATCTCGGCTCGATAAAGCTCAAAAGCGGCTACCATCACCTGACCAACTGGGGTACGACCTCCATCTTTGCCGTTGTCGGAGAAATGAAGGAGCGCATTTTCCGCAATGCCGATGGCGTTGAGGAATACCGCAACAGCGTTGACCTCGGCCTTACCATCGACGAGCGCATTGCCGACGGCTATTATTACTCCAAGAGCGTCAAGCTGCTCAAATACATCCTTGAGCATCCGGAATGCCTTGAGCAGCCCTTCTCAACTCCGGTTGATTACGAATAATATAAAGCAGAATTATCAGAATACGGTGAAGCCCCATGCATGGTGGGCTTCACCGTATTCCATATTTACCGCAGCGCTGCCGGGTGAGGGCAGGCGCTCCGTGACGGACCGCACGGGCTTCTGCTTGTTAAAGCTGTGCGAGGAAGCATTCCTGACTCTCTACCTCGGAATAGAGTATCGCACCGTTTTCGCCGAGGTCGTAAACGCTGATGACCTCGGACATCGCATCATTCGCACCGGCGCCGGTGAGCTTGCCGTAAACATTCTCACAGCCGTCAAACAGCGACTGATCGAAGGTGCAGCCGCCCTCGCCGGGGTAGATGGCGACATAGAAGGTGCCCGCCTCAACGAGATCCTGGAAGAAGTGGCTGCCGTAGCTGAGCTCCGGACGCAGACCGTGAGAGGAATATGCCAGCTCCGCCATACAGTCAAAGTGATTTATCTCCATAAAATGCACCGGAACGCCGAGACTCGGAGTCGTTGTGCCCCAGCGGCCGGGACCGAGCAGTATAGTTCCGGTATCGCGCAGCAGGGAGTTTAACTGACCGAGGCTGCGCGCAACCTGATATTTCCGCTGCTCGGGCAGCGCGAGATACGGCTCGACCTTTACCATTACCGCGTATCTTATCGGCAGACACACATTTCCGCCCATGAAGTTGCCCTCGGTGCGGAAATATTTTTGCCGTACCTTAGGCATTACTCCGGCATTGCCGATGCCGCGTGTCTGGAGCGGGCGGCACTGAAGCAGATTTACGCGGTAGCTTCCGCCGGAGTCAAAATTACAGGCATACTCTATGTCCACGGGGTAGGCGTATTTTTCCTCGAGCAGCCGCATCGCCTCGGTCATAACGTCGGTGAAGTCGGTGCTGCAGAGGAGCTTCCGGAAATTAAGAATATCCGGCACATCACAGCCGGTAAGTCCCATTTCGCGGAAGCGGGCAGCCGTGGGATAATCGGGCTCCATGAAAAGCCCCGCATCGGTTTTGAGATCGGCCTTGCTGATGCCGTCGACATTTATCGTCGTAAAATCATTGTGCTCGAGGTCTATGACATCCATTTTATGCTGAGAGTATTTATACTCGTCGCCATATGCCACCATGGGCGGAGCCTTGGGATTATCCATGCTCAGCAGCCTTGCATAGTCGTCCGCCTCACGGTCGACCGCACGGGTGCCCATGCCGAAAACGAGCCTGAGCATGCCCTTGTTTTCGGTCGAGGAGTTCTGCTTGTTGAGGTACAGATTCTTGGAGTGCCCGACGCCTGCAATGTGCGGGTAATAATACCTTCCGTGCACATCGCCGCAAACGCGCATGACCAGCAGAGCCATCTGCTCATCGCGGTCAAGCAGGTTGCGGTCGGCGCGGTAGCGTATCGCATCGGGATTTACGGTGCTGGCGTACACCTGCTTTACGGCCCGCTCGAACACCTCGTAGCGCTCTGCAAGGCTGCCCTGATTGGGGCAGAAAACGCTCTCGTACTTTCCGGCGAAGGCGTTGCCGAAGCCGTCCTCGAGAATGGAGCTTGAGCGCACGATGATAGGTGACTGGCCGAAGTATTCGAGCATGGACAGAAACTGCTCCTTGACGCTCGGCATGAATGTGCCGTTTAAAAGCAGCTCGCGTATCTCGGGTGCGCACTCGAGATAGTCCGGCGCGTTTACCATGCGCACGCGCTGCGTCCACATGCCGCTTTGAACGGCATAGGTGTAGAACACATCGGCTCCAATGTAGTACGAGTCGTGCGGCTCAATGCGCGCATTATACAGCTCCGGCGCCTCGTCACGCAGAATGTTTCGCGCAAGAAGCATGCCCGCGGCCTTGCCGCCGATGCAGCCGGTGCCGATCTCGCGGTTTTTTATGTACATGAGATCCTTCATGCTGAAATATTTGCGGCAAAGCTCAAGTCTTGTAGGCTCGCTGCCCAAAAGGCAGCGCATAATGTTGTCCTTGAGCTCCAGCCCCGCCGGATCGGTGGGCTCCGGGGAGTCCGGACCTATGGCGTCGAACATGCTGTTCCAGCAGTCGCGGCGTTCGCCGGTCTGCGTGAAGCGCTCAAATATGGCGTAGTTATCGGCGCTGGAGGTAAGCGTCCGGCAGCGCGTTCCGGTTATCTTCAGTGGGAAGTATGTATTCGCGGTGCGCCTGCCGCGCAGCTTGATGGGGTGAATGTAAACGCTGCCGTCGATCGTGCGGATATTCATAAGCAGCGGAGCCTCGCGGCGGATGCGCGAAATGGTCTCGTAGGTGTGCTTTTCATAATCTATGGGCTGATACGCTATTGCCTGCCTGCGGATAAGAAACGGGTTTATCAGAAGAAAGAAGTTTGCGATCATGAGATCGGAAAACCAGTATTTCTGCAGGTCCGACAGACAGTCGAAAACAAAGAATGTGCCCATCGGTTCCTTGTCTATTATCCTGTGTACCTGCACGGCGAAGGTCTCAAAGCCTACTCTCGGATCGAGCAGGTATTCCTGGGCGTTTGCGCCGCCCTCGCTGAGCGCCTCGGTGTCCATTATCTCGTCATGGTCGCCGAACCGCAGATACACGATGCGCTTGCCCTGACGGGCGATGTTCGTTACAAAGCGGGTGGCAACGAACATGTAATCGCTTATGTGCTCGCACTGCCATACCACCGTGTCGCCGGGACGCAGAAAGTCCACGGCCTCGTCGAGACCGTCAATGCCGGTGCTTATTCGTTTTTCGTCCATTCCGTTTCCTCCTCTTAATTTAATCCTAATCCAAAAACGAGCTATCTGAAGATAACTCGTTTTTTATATGTTATTTAACCATATCGGCAGAATCCATGATCTTCACGCTGACGGAGAATGTACCGCCGTCGCGCCAGACGGTGAATTCGATGCTGTCGCCTATCTCAAGCGCGGCCTTTGCATCGGCTACATCCTGGGTCGTGAACGCGTCTTTGCCGTTGACCTTCGTTATGATATCGCCCTCACGCAGTCCCTGCTTCTCGGCATCCGAGCCCTCCGTGACATAGCTTATATACAGCCCCTGCGGGATATCATAGTGTTTTGCGATGCTTTCCGAAACCGGTCCTATTGTAATGCCGATGGAGCTTCTGCCCGTGACCTTGCCGTCGCTTATAAGTGCACCGACAATGCTCTGCACGGTATCCGACGGAATGGCGAAGCCCAGACCCTCGATGCCGGTTTTGAAGGTCGAGATCATCTTCATATTCGTTATGCCGATGACCTCGCCGCGGTCATTGAACAGCGGACCGCCGGAATTGCCCTCGTTTATCGAGGCATCGGTCTGGATAAGCGACATTGAGGCGCCGTTATAGTTGATCTCGCGGTTGAGCGCGGAGACTATGCCGCGGGTCATGGTAAGGCGCAGGTCGGGGCTGAGAGGATTGCCGATGGCGGCAACGCTGTCGCCGACCTTCAGCTCGGAGCTGGATGCAAATTCAGCCGCCGTGAGTCCGGTGGCGTCTATCTTCAGAAGCGCGACATCGCTTGTTGCGTCAAAGCCTATGAGCTTTGCTTCATACTCGCTGCCGTCGTAGAGCACGACCGTAGCCGAGTCGCCGTCGTCGATGACATGGGTATTTGTGATGATATATCCGTCCTCGGACGCGATAACGCCGCTGCCCCAGCCGTAATAATCGGTTTTTTCGTTCTTGAAGACCTTTATGCCGACAACGGAGGGCGCGCATTTTTCGTAAATCTGGCTGAAGTCGAGGACAGCATCGCTTCCGCCCTGCCTGAGCGTGAGGCTGCCGCGCTCCTCTGCCAGAGGAATCTTCACATCCACTGCAGAAACGGTGTCGGAGCTGTCGTAAATGCCGCTCATGTAGTCGTGCCAGTCGGCGGGGTAGCCATCGCTGTCATACGAGACATTCTCCGCACCGAAGCCGGCGGCAACGAGCCAGACTCCGGCTATGATCACACACAGACAGATGATGAGCGCAGTGACGCGGGTTTTCTTCCGGCCGGCGGGAGGTACGGCCGACGGCTGCATCGCGGGAGGTACGGCCGACGGCTGCATCGCGGGAGCTGCCTGACATGTCTGAGTGCGGACATTAGGCTTGTACCAGTCGCTTGTGCTGTTGTTATACCAGCTCATAAGAGCCTCCATTCCGCCGCGCAAGGCACGGCTTACTTGCGTTCGTTCTTTTCTTTCTTTGAGTCCTTCTTCGCGGCCGGAGCTAGCGGCAGCGTGAAAACGAAAACCGTAACTCCGTTGCGGCTGGACACCGCAACATCCTCGCCGTGACTGTTCAGGATCTTTTTTACCAGATACAGACCGAGACCCACGCCGTCCTTGTCCATGCTGCGTGAGCGGTCGGACTTGTGGAAGCGGTCGAAAATGTACGGCAGATCGTCTCCGGGTATGGGCTCGCCGACATTCTTTACCGAGACATATGCCTTGGCACCCTTCTTATAGAGCCTTATCGTTATGGTGCTCCCGGGCGAGGCAAACTTTATCGCATTGTCGGTGAGGTTGTAAATGACCTGCGTTATCGAATCGCGCTCGGCAAAAACGATGATCGGATCCTCGGGAAGCTGAGGATCGACATCGAGATTTTTGTCCTTTGCACGGCTCTCAAAGCTCAGCAGGCATTGCAGCAGCAGCTCCGACAGGTCGAATTTTGAGCGCTTGGATATATCCACCGCGTCGCTCTCCGCCTGACTGAGGTTGAGCATGTTGCGGACAAGGCGAGATAAGCGCCGTGTCTCGTCCGCTATCTTGCGCAGGTATTTGTCCTCCTGCTCGCGGGGGATGGTGCCGTCGAGTATACCGTCGGCAAAGCCGGCAATGGTGGTCATGGGCGTGCGCAGCTCGTGCGAGATGTTCGCTATAAACTCCTGACGCTTGTTTTCGCTCTGTTCGAGAGAGTCCGCCATGAGGTTGAACGAATCGAGCAGAGTTCCTATCTCGTCGTCGCGGTGCTCGTTCGGCCTGACGCGAACGGAGAAGTCGCCAAGTGCAAATTTGCGTGCGGCAAGCGAGAGCTCGTCAAGCGGCTCAGCCATCTTTTTGGAGAAAAACAGGCTCATGAGTATCGCAACAAGCATGACCGCAACCGCGACCGCGAGCACGACTCCGAGAAATGTCTGCCAGCCGCTCATTATATCCATGCCGTCAGAGGCGACAAACACATATCCCAGGAGCTCATCGCCGGAGTTTATGGGCTTTGCCACGACATACTGCTTTTCCGAATAAAAGCCCATGAGCGTCGTCAGACTGTCAAAATCACCGGCAGCGCTCACCGCGGATATGACCGAGGGGTCCAGAGTTTTGCCCTGATGCTTGGCACAGTAGAGCGTCAAATCGGAACAGGACAGTACAAGACCGTCCTGATCGCAGATAAAAATATGACTTTTCGTGACATTGGCTATTGGGCTTATCGTAAGCCGCAGGTTCCAGCTGGAAAGCGAATCCTGCTTTGAAACGGCAAGCGCGGAGCGCACGACCTCGTCTGCGCTTGCGCTCATTCGATCGCGGGTGCTGCTTATAAGATAACCTCGCCCGAGGAAGAAGAATGCCGCTCCGATTATGGAAAACGAGAAAAACACCAGAAGCGCAGTTGCAAGAAAATTGCGTAAGTAAATGCTCTTCATACAGAGCCTTCCCCTTTTATTTCACGACTTCAAATTTATAACCGACACCCCATACGGTCTGAAGGGACCATTGAGGAGAAACGCCCTCAAGCTTTTCCCTCAGGCGCTTTATGTGCACATCAACGGTGCGCGAATCGCCGAAGTAGTCAAAGCCCCAAACCTCGTCAAGAAGCTGATTGCGGGTGAAAACTATGTTGGGGGAGGCCGCAAGATGGTACAGAAGCTCCATCTCCTTGGGAGGAGTGTCGACCTTTACGCCGTCAACGATCAGCTCGTAGGAATCAAGGTTTACGATGAGCTTGTCATAGCACAGCTTCTTCTCCTTGGGCGTGTTGTCCGACTCGGAGCGGCGCATGACCGCATGGATGCGCGCCAGAAGCTCCTTTACCTCAAAGGGCTTTGTAATATAATCGTCGGCGCCGATGTCGAGACCGGCGACCTTGTCGCCGACCGAGCCCTTCGCAGTGAGCATGATAATGGGCACCGAGGAGGTCTTGCGGATCTCACGGCAGACCTGCATCCCGTCCATCACGGGCATCATTATGTCCAGAAGCACAAGATCAGGCGAGACCTCGTCAAACATGGCGATACCCTTACCGCCGTCGTGCGCGATGCTGACATCAAACCCGTCCTTCTCAAGGTAGAGCATGAGAAGCTCGGCGATATTAACATCGTCTTCAATAACAAGGGCTTTCTTGTTCATATCATTTTCCCCCTTGGAACAATACTTTTTTTAGTATACATTAATTATACGGATTATGAAAGCCTTTTAGTTAATAATCTGTAAAAAAGGGGAGCATTAAAAAGAAGCCGCTTATAAAGCGGCTTCTTTTGACAGTGTACGGTGAGTGTTATGCGTTCTTTGCAGCCTTTGACTGCCTGCTCAGGGTCTTTACGCCCTCGATAACGAGGTCGATAGCCAGTATGATGAGCAGGACGGCTATGACTGCACGGATGATGCCCCATGTGACGTCGGTGCCGGCGGTGATAAGGCCGATCTGCGCCTTGATGGTGAACACCAGAGAGGTCAGAGTGACGACGAGCATGAACGCCATGGGGAAGTAGAACATCTTGTTGTTTCTGCCGATCTTGCCGAGCCATGCGGCGACTGCGAGCAGACCAAGAGCGGCCAGAAGCTGGTTTGCGGCTCCGAACAGAGCCCAGATCTTTGCGTAGCCGGTCATGCCGAGGGCAATGCCGAGAACAACGGTGATGGCGGTGGCAACATACGGATTAACGAGCACCTTGCGTGCGCCGGTCATATCCTTTATGTCCTCGCCGGGCTTGAGCCAGAATTCCTGGAACATGTAGCGGGCAAGGCGGGTGGCGGTGTCAAGCGAGGTCAGGCAGAATGCGGAGACCGCGAGGATGAGCAGGGAGTAGGTGATCTCCTGCGCGCCGGAGCCGAACAGGCTGCCGAGCATTGAGGACAGACCGCCCGCGAAAACCGCGGTAGGGACAACGGTGGTGCCGCTGGCATAATCGTTCCAGATGTACGCGACCGCGCACAGGGAGATGATAGCCAGAGCGGACTCGATGAGCATGCCGCCGTATGCGATGGGGCGGGCGTCGCGCTCGTTATTGAGCTGCTTTGCTGTGGTGCCGGAGCCGACGAGGGAATGGAAGCCGGAGATGGCACCGCAGGCGATCGTTACGAACAGCGCAGGGAACAGGTAGCCGAGGGATGTGCCGGTCGGGGCAAGAGTGTCGCTGAAGCCGTTGAACGCAGGCATCGCGTCAATGTCGGGATGGCAGCCGATAATGCCGACTACAGCAAGGATCATCATGCCGTAGAGCAGGAACGAGCTCAGATAGTCGCGCGGCTGGAGCAGAATCCAGACGGGCGTTACCGATGCGACGAGGATGTAAACGCCGCAGATTATCATCCATGCCTCGTAGCCGAGGTAGATGGGGTGCCAGTTAAGTCCGATGTACATGGCGACAACGATGAGGACGATGCCGATGATCGTGGAGACACCGAGAGGTGCGTTTCTTCTGTAAACGAAGAAGCCGAACAGAACGGCCAGAACGATGAAGAAGATGGAGATCATCGCGGTGCTGGCATTTGCGGCGCTTGCCGCGTAGTCAATGGCGCCGGTGTCGGTGTAGGTCGCCTTGAAGGTGTTTGCAACGATAGAGCCGAATGCGGCAACGACGAGCAGCAGGGTGAGGTAAGCGAAGATGATAAACAGCCGCTTTGCCTTCAGACCGATGCTGTCCTCGATAACGGTGCCGATGGACTTGCCGTTGTTGCGGACCGATGCGAACAGTGAGCCGAAATCATGCACACCGCCGAAGAAGATGCCGCCTATGAGTACCCAGAGCGCAACGGGGACCCAACCGAAAACCGCAGCCTGAATAGGTCCGTTTATCGGACCTGCGCCTGCGATAGAGGAGAAGTGGTGACCCATGAGTACGGGCGCCTTTGCGGGCACATAGTCAACGCCGTCTTCCATGGTGTGAGCGGGAGTAGCTTTGTTAGGATCCACTCCCCATTTGTTTGCCAGCCATCTGCCATAGAAGACATAGCCTATGACAAGGATGACTATGCTGATGATAAGTAATACAGCAGCATTCATTTTTTGAGTTCTCTCCCTTCAAAAAAATGTTATTTCAGCAGCGTTTTTTTCAAAAGCTGTGCTGTACTGCGTCCGCTGCCGTTTGCAGCGGTCATTCCCGTTTCAAGCTCTATGACGCCGGTGTGGAAATCCATCCAGCCGTAATAGGAGAAGCGGAAGCTTTTGTATATCCTCGTTTTCTTCAGCGCCTTTACTGCGTCCTTATCGCAGGCGTCGCAGATGAAAAGCGCGGTTATGTATGAGCACATATGTCCCGGCTTGGGCTCTATATGCCCCATACCGTCCGTATAGGCATAGTCTCTGCATTTTTCAAAAACATCTTTCGTAAGATGCGGAACGGAGAAGATGTAAACATACTCATTGCTGTCATATTCCCAGAGCTTCGCCGCCTTTACGAGGACATACTTCTCCGAGTGAACATAGAGAAAGCAGGTGGCGGCAAGCTCTCCGGCACCGCCGTCAAAGCGCTCGATGTCGAAGTATGCCGAATAGCTTTCACACAGCTTGTCTATAGCCTCTGACCTTGTCATTGTCCACCTCTATAACGTAAATGTTAATGAATGATTAAGGTTGTTAATTTTTATTCAAAGATGTTAACAGTATATATCTGTGCTCTGTGAAAATCAAGTGCATATTCAGCATTTTTAACATTAAATTTTGTCATGTTACACAAAAAGTCGTAAAGATAATGTCAAGTTTATTAATTTACGCGTATATAAGCCGTAATTGCTCCTTTACAAGTGCAAAACAATGAAGTATCATGAAAAGCAGCAGAATTTCAAATATAATGGAGAAACCTACATGAACGAATTCAAGCTGTGTGTGCCGTGCCTGCTGGGGCTCGAGGGTCCTATAGCCGATGAGCTCAGGCGCATGAAGATGCAGCAGGTACATAACGAAAACGGCAGAGTGTACTTTTCCGGCGGCGCACAGGAGATAGCAAGGGCAAACATAAACCTGCGCATAGGCGAGAGGGTGCTGTTAGAGCTCGGCCGATTCAGGGCGGAGAGCTTCGAAGAGCTGTTTGAGCGCACAAAGGCTCTGCCGTGGGAGGAGCTTATACCGCGTGACGCGGCATTCCCTGTCAAGGGCTACAGCCTCAACTCAAAGCTGTTTTCGGTGTCCGACTGCCAGAAGATAATAAAGAAGGCGGTCGTTGAGCGCCTGAAGAGCGTTTACGGCATCGAGTGGTTTCCGGAAACGGCGGAGACATATCAGATACAGTTTTCAATAATGAAGGACGAGGCGTCGCTGTGCATAGACACCTCCGGCGAGGGACTGCACAAGCGCGGCTACAGACCCGCACATAACGCGGCTCCGCTCAAGGAGACCATGGCGGCGGCTATGGTGAGCCTTTCACGCTACCGCGGCAGAGAGGACTTCTGTGATCCGTTCTGCGGCAGCGGTACCATACCCATAGAGGCGGCGCTCATCGCAAAAAACCGCGCTCCGGGTCTATACAGGAGCTTTTTGGCGATGCGCTGGAGGAGCCTTGACCTGTCGGTCTGGCAGTCGGAGCGGGAGCTTGCGAAAAGCCGCGAGTTTAACGGAAGCTATAATATAGTCGGCGCGGATATAGACCCCGCCGCGCTCGACATCGCTCGGGAGAATGCCCGCCGCGCCGGAGTTGAGGATATCGTGCGCTTTGAGAAGGCGGACGCAGCAAAATTTGATCGCGTTACCGAAAACGGTATAATCGTCACCAATCCGCCGTACGGTGAGCGTATTATGGAAAAGCAGGAGGCCGAGCAGCTTTACCGGCTCTTCGGGGAGGCGTGGAGAAGGTCGGAAAACTGGAAGCTGTACCTGCTGTCCTCACACACGGAGTTTGAGCGCACCTTCGGCAGAACGGCGGACAAAAAGCGCAAGCTCTATAACGGCATGATAAAGTGCGACCTGTTTATGTACCTGAAATAAACTCGTATCAAAAAATATATAAAAAAATTCACGATTTTTTCTCTCAAGGGGCTTGAAATTTAAAAATAATGTGCTATTATAATAACCGAGTTAGCACTCAGGACAAAAGAGTGCTAACTCGGTCGAATTTTTAATTTCGTATATTTGTAATTGGAGGTATATATGATGAAACTCAAGCCCTTGGCAGACAGAGTAGTGCTCGTTCAGTCGGCAGCAGAGGAGAAGACCCAGAGCGGTATCTTCCTTGCGGCGTCGGCGCAGGAAAAGCCCGAAATATACGAGGTCGTAGAGGTCGGCCCCGGCGGAATCGTTGACGGCAACGAGGTCAGGATGGAGGTTAAGGTCGGCGAAAAGGTTCTCGTCGGCAAGTACAGCGGCAGCAAGATAAAGCTCGACGATGTTGATTACACCATCGTTCGTCAGAGCGACATTCTTGCCATAGTAGAATAAGGAGGCGCTTATCATGGCAAAACAGATAATTTTCGGCGAAGAGGCACGCAAGGCAATAGAACGCGGCGTAAATCAGCTTGCGGATACGGTAAAGATCACTCTCGGACCCAAGGGACGCAATGTGGTCCTTGACAAGAAGTTCGGCGCACCGCTGATCACCAACGACGGTGTTACCATCGCAAAGGAGATCGAGCTTGACGATCCGTTCGAGAACATGGGCGCACAGCTCATAAAGGAGGTCTCCACCAAGACGAACGATGTAGCCGGCGACGGTACCACCAGCGCCACCGTGCTTGCTCAGGCGATGATAAACGAGGGACTTAAAAACCTTGCAGCCGGAGCAAATCCCATGACCATGAAGCGCGGCATGAAGAAGGCCACCGACGCTGCGGTCGAGGCCGTTCGCGCAAATTCCCAGCCGGTATCCGGCAGCGGCGATATAGCCCGTGTCGGCGCTATCTCCAGCGGCGACGAGGTTATCGGTACCCTTATCGCAGAGGCAATGGAGAAGGTCTCCCAGAACGGCGTTATCACGATCGAGGAGTCCAAGACCGCCGACACCTACAGCGAGGTCGTTGAGGGCATGCAGTTTGACCGCGGCTACCTCAGCCCCTACATGGCTACCGATACCGAGAAGATGGAGGCTGTCCTTGAGGACGCTCTGATCCTTATCACCGATAAAAAGGTCACGAACATTCAGGAGATCCTGCCTCTGCTCGAGCAGATCGTAAAGGCCGGCAGAAAGCTTCTGATCATTGCCGAGGATGTCGAGGGCGAGGCTCTTGCCACCATCATCCTCAACAAGCTGCGCGGCACCTTCACCTGCGTGTGCGTCAAGGCACCCGGCTTCGGCGACAGACGCAAGGAAATGCTCCAGGATATCGCCATCCTCACCGGCGGTCAGGTCATATCCTCCGACCTCGGCATGGAGCTCAAGGACGCCCAGATCGACATGTTCGGTCAGGCGCGTCAGGTCAAGGTCACCAAGGAGAACACCGTTATTGTTGACGGCGCCGGTCAGTCCGCCGACATCAAGGCACGCATTGCTCAGATAAACGCTCAGATAGAGACCACCACCTCCGAGTATGACAAGGAAAAGCTTCAGGAGCGCCTTGCAAAGCTCTCCGGCGGCGTAGCCGTTATCAAGGTCGGTGCGGCCACCGAGACCGAGATGAAAGAAAAGAAGCTGCGTATTGAGGACGCTCTCAACGCTACCCGCGCAGCTGTCGAGGAAGGCATCGTTGCCGGCGGCGGCACGGCATATGTCGCGGCTGCAAAGGCTGCCGACGCGCTTGTTGCCGAGCTTGAAGGCGACGAGAAGACAGGCGCTGCCATCATCGCAAAGGCTCTGAAGGCACCCATCATGCAGATCGCCGCAAACGCGGGTCTTGAGGGCGCGGTCATCCTTGATAAGGTCTACGGCAGCGATGAGCCCTCCTACGGCTTCGACGCTGCTGCCGAGAAGTACGGCAACATGATCCAGCTCGGCATAATCGACCCGACCAAGGTCTGCCGCAGCGCGCTGGAGAACGCATCCTCCGTCGCCGCCATGGTTCTGACCACCGAGAGCCTCGTCACCGACATTCCCACTCCTCCCGCACCGGCGGCAGCTCCCGCAGGCGACATGGGTATGTACTGATAGATAAGACCGGCGGAAGCCGACCGCTCGCCGCGGCGGGCAATGCCTCCCTTGTGCAAAGGGAGGCGGGTCGGCGTCAGCCGAGCCGGAGGGATTGTCTGTCGGATGTTGCTGCGCACCTTCGTTACGCGGCAATATACCGGTCGGGCTGACGCAATGAATATATTGGCACAACCTGGATGCGCCTCTGAAAAGCCTTTACGCAGGAGAGCCAAGGAGTGTGCAAAAACACTGAAAATCTCGGCAGTACACAAAGTATTGCCGGGATTTTTGCTATATTGCCCGAACGGAAAAAGCTCGCTCAAAACTGCGGTCACCCGAAAGGGCCCGGCGGGCGTGTGCTTTCTTGTCTCAGGTGCGCTTTAAAACGAAACGCGCCTTTTCACCTGCAAAGAATTTGTGCAGCCGCTCACGGTTAGAAAACTGCATGATCTGTGCTCTGATAAATTGATAGTTAATTAACTAACATTCCAAAAAGTCAAGTATAGTATGATTTTTATTCGCTTGCATTTTGCTTCTTACTGTAGTAATCTGATATCAGAAAGAGATAGTTAATAAACAAACAAAGATTAAACAATTTAGAAACCAAATCAAATATAATATAAAAGGAGTTTTCAAAATGAGTAGCGAAGTAAAAAATTTCATCCGTAAGATTGTGTTCACTGTCATTGCTTTTGCCGCACTGTGCATTTTCTGCTTTGAAATGTACGGCTCCAACGGAAGCTCCCAGTTCGGCTTCCTGGCACTGCTTTTCCCTGCACTTGGCGTGCTTGAGTACATGCTGCCGACCCCTGATTTCTTGAAATAACTTTCTTTAAGCGAAGCTGTAAGATACCGGTCAATAGAAAAAGCCGCCCCGAGGGGCGGCTTTTTCAGCTTCTCAAAAAAGGCATAGCCGAAAAACACGGCTATGCCTTTTCTGCGCTTGGTGGGCTTAACGCATCAATTACTCGGCGCAGTGCTCACAATCGTGCAGCTTCTTGCTGAACAGTGCGGGATCGTATGCGATGCCGTTGCGGTCGTAGTAATCCTTGACTGCCGCAGCGACGGCCTCCTCGGCGAGAACCGAGCAGTGGATCTTGTGTGCGGGCAGACCGTCGAGAGCCTCGACGACGGCCTTGTTAGACAGCTCAAGAGCATCCTCGACCTTCTTGCCCTTGATGAGCTCGGTAGCCATGGAGCTGGTAGCGATCGCGCTGCCGCAGCCGAAGGTGTTGAATTTAACATCGGTGATAATGCCGTCTTTTACCTTGATGTACATCTTCATGATGTCGCCGCACTTGGCGTTGCCGACTTCACCTACACCGTCGGCGTCATCCATTTTGCCGACATTGCGGGGATTCTGGAAATGGTCCATAACCTTATCACTATAAAGTGCCATAATAAGTTCCTCCTATTTATAAACGATGTGTTTTCTTAGATGAGATGGGGCTTGGTGCCGTTTTCGAGCTCCTCCCACACCGGGGAGATGCTGCGCAGATACTCAACGACCTCGGGGACGACCTTGATGATGTGGTCGATCTCCTCCATGGTGTTGTACTCGCCTATAGACAGGCGCAGAGAGCCATGAGCTACCTCGTGGGGCAGACCGAGCGAGAGCAGGACATGGCTGGGATCGAGTGAGCCGGAGGTGCATGCCGAGCCGGAGGACGCGCAGACGCCCTTCGCGTCGAGCAGGAGCAGCAGACTCTCACCCTCGATGCCCTCAAAGCACATGTTGACCGTTCCGGGGACATGGTGCTCAAGCGAGCCGTTTATCTTGGAGTGGGGGATCTTGCTGAGCTCGGCAAAGAGCTTGTCCCTCATGGGGATTATCTTTGCGGTGTTTTCCTCCATGTGGTCAGTGCTCTCCTTGAGAGCAGCTGCCAGAGCCGCTATGCCGGGCATGTTCTCGGTGCCGGCGCGCTTGCCGCGCTCCTGAGCGCCGCCCTCGATGATGTTAAACAGAGGCATACCGGTCTTCGCGTACAGAACGCCTACACCCTTGGGCGCATGGAACTTGTGACCGGACATGCTCAGAAGGTCAATGTTCATCTCCTGAACATTGATGGGCATATGACCGGCCGCCTGAACGGCATCGGTGTGGAACGGGATCCCTCTGGCACGGCAGAACTCGCCGATCTCCTTAATGGGCTGAACGGTGCCGATCTCGTTGTTTGCGAACATAACGGTCACGAGTGCGGTGTCCTCGCGGACGGCAGCCTCAAGATCCTCAAGGCGGACAACGCCGTCCTCATGAACATCGAGCAGAGTGACCTCAAAGCCCTCCTTTTCAAGCTTTTTGAGAGTATGCAGGACTGCGTGATGCTCAAACTTTGTGGATATAAGGTGCTTCTTGCCCTTAAGCGCCCCGACCTTAGCCATCGAAACTATGGCCTGATTATCGGCCTCGGAGCCGCCGGAGGTGAAGTATATCTCCTTGGGCTGAGCGCCGATTATGTCGGCAACGGTTTTTCTTGCGGCATCGAGACCCTCCTTTGCGTCCTGCGCAAATGCGTACAGGCTCGAGGGGTTGCCGTACTGAGTGGTGAGGTAGGGCATCATTGCGTCAAGCGCGGTCTTGCTGACACAGGTAGTTGCTGCATTATCTGCGTAAACAAACATATTTATCTTCCTTTCACGTTTGTATATCCTATAAAATATGTGGGAATTGTAGCACCTCAGGGCTGATTAGTCAAGAGGCTTTCTCCATTTCTCGCCCGTTAGCAGGTCCTTGAGCGTTACGGTATCAAGATAGGCGTTGGTTATATCGTCAAGCTCCTTCCACATCGGCACCGTCAGGCAGCCGCCGGAGCGCTCGCACTGTATCTCGCCCTCTTTTATACAGGCGACCGGTGCGAGGTTATCCTCCATGCACCGCAGTATCTCGCCCACGGTGTATTCCTCCGGCGCCTTTATAAGCTTATAGCCGCCCTCCTTGCCGCGGGTGCTCGCAACGAGCTCCGCCTTTTTCAGATTTCCGACTATCATTTCGAGATACTTCATCGAAAGCTGCGTTCTCTCGGATACCGTTTTGAGCGATATGAAGCCGTCGCCGGAGTGCTGTGCAAGGTCTATCATGATGCGCAGCGCATATCTGCCCTTGCTCGTTACATTCATCAGATCACCTCCTAATTCCTATGCTCCTTGTGTGATATTAATATACCACTTTATTTATAGGAATTAAAGTGCCTTTGCAGCGGCTGCACGGATTTTGCTGTGCAATTTTTGCACAGCGACAGGACCTGTTCTTTTTTCATCCGGGTATAAAAAAAGCTTATTGCAGACGCGAAAAATTAACTTGCTTTTCTACCTGAATACGCGTACAATCCGCTTTGCGATTTGAGAAAAATAATTAGAGTTTGCAGGAGTTTTAACAATGGATTACAGCTTTATCCTGGTCATTGCGATCATCATGCTTTCAACCAAGGTGCTCGGTCTTGCGAGCGAAAAGGTCAACATGCCGCAGGTCGTAGGTGCGCTCATAGCCGGCCTTCTTCTCGGACCGAGCTGCTTCGGACTTATAGGCGAGTCCGACTTTCTCATAAAGACGGCGGAGATTGGCGTTATAATCCTCATGTTCATGGCAGGTCTTGACACGGACATGAACGAGCTGAAGCACACCGGCCTGTCCGCACTCGTTATCGCCACTGTCGGCGTTATCGTGCCGTTCCTCGGCGGAGCGGGCTGCTATCTGCTGTTCAACAGCGAGCCGGACAGCCTTAAGATGATAAAGGCGGCATTCATCGGCGTCGTGCTCACCGCGACTTCGGTTTCGATAACCGTCGAGACTCTGCGTGAGATGGGCAAGCTCAAAAGCCGCGTCGGCACCGCAATAATGGCGGCGGCAGTCATCGACGATGTGCTCGGCATCATCGTCCTCACCGTGCTTACCGGCTTTACCGACAGCACCGTAAAGCCCGCCATGGTGTTTGTCCGCATAATCGCATATTTCATCTGCCTTGCGATCGTTGCCATCGTGGTGCGCAAGCTATTCAGCAGACTCAGAGCAAGACTCGACCGTATCCACAGGCGTATTGCCATCTACGCGCTGGCGTTCTGCTTCCTGCTCAGCTTTGTATCCGAGCATTTCTTCGGCATTGCCGATATCACCGGCGCATATTTTGCCGGACTCATGCTCAGCGACCACAACGAGACACGCACCTATGTGGTAAAGAGAATAAACACCATGAGCTATATGCTCTTCTCACCTATATTCTTCGCATCCATCGGTATAAAAACGGAGCTTGCCGGACTTAACGGAACACTGATCCTCTTTGCCGTCGTTCTTACCGTGGTTGCAATCCTGACCAAGATAATCGGCTGCGGTCTCGGCGCACGCATTATGGGCTTCAAGGCGTACGACTCGCTCGGCATCGGTCTCGGCATGGTCTCACGCGGCGAGGTCGCGCTGATCGTTGCACAGAAGGGCAGTATGGCAGGGCTTATCGCCGGCAACATGTTCCCTGCGGTCGTTCTAATGGTTATAGTTACAACGCTTGTAACCCCGCTGCTGCTTAAGGTCGGCATGAAGCGGCCGACGCCGGACAACACCGAGCCCGCCGTTCCGGCAGTGTGACGCATGGTATAATATCCGATAATGTAAGCGAAATAGCTGTGCAGAAAATGCACAGCTATTTTTCAAAAAACTCTTGCTTTATTTCGCTAATGTGGTATTATAGCAGCGTGATAACAAATTAAAAGCTACACCACGCGTTTTGGAGGAAAAGAAAAATGAAAAAACTTATCGCTATGGTTCTGGCGCTCGTGATGGTTTTCGCGCTGTGCGCCTGCTCAAACGGCAATGAAGATGACACCAAGAGTGAAGCCGGCACCGTTACTGCCGACGATCTTAAAGAGGGCTTTACTCTGAAGGTCGGCTTCGACGCGGAGTTCCCCCCGTTCGGCTATCTCTCCGCCGACGGCAGCTATGACGGCTTTGACCTCGCCCTTGCAAAGGAAGTCTGCGAGCGCCTCGGCTGGGGCTTTGAGGCGGTCCCCATCAACTGGGATGCAAAGACCGAGGAGCTTAAGTCGGGCAATGTAAACTGCCTGTGGAACGGCTTTACCTACACCGGCCGTGAGGATCAGTACACATGGTCCGATCCGTACTACGAAAACGAGATCGTAATGGTCGTCAAGGCAGACTCCGGCATCACGAGCTTTGCGGATCTTGCCGGCAAGAAGGTCATGGCTCAGGCCGACTCCAGTGCGGTCACCGCGCTTAACAGGAGCGAGCTCAAGGATACCCTCGGTGAGGTCGTTGAGCTTGGCGATTATCAGATGGGCTTTATGGAACTCGACCAGGGCAGTGTCGATGCGGTCGCGGTTGACATCGGTGTCGCAATAAGCCAGATGAACAAGACCGGCAACGAGGACTCCTATGTTATACTCGACGAAAAGCTCTCTCCCGAGCAGTATGCGATCGGCTTCCTGCTTGGCAACGAGGCACTCCGCGATGCGGTCAACGCAGAGCTCAAGGAGATGGCCGAGGACGGCACCATGCTCAAGATAGCTCAGAGCTCCGATTATGTCCAGCAGGGTCTTGTTATCGACTCCCTGTGCATGATCAGCAAGTGATCCGAAGGCACAGACAACAGAATATACCCGAACCCCACCGCGCCTGACGCGGTGGGATTTCGGGTGTAATGATGAGGATATGATATGACACTACAGACAATACTTTCCGAGCTTACAAAATGCTTCGGCACGACATTTTCTCTTTTTCTTCTGACTCTTATCGGCTCGCTGCCGCTCGGTCTGGTCATCGCTCTCGGGCGCATGTCGAAAAACCGGTTGGTATCCGGTATAACGCGGATATACATATCAATAATGCGCGGCACTCCGCTCATGCTCCAGCTTTGGGTCGTGTTTTTCGGGCTGCCGAAGCTGCTGCCGAATATCGTCACCGGAGACTGGCGCTATATCGCCGCCGTTATTGCGTTTATAATAAATTACGCCGCATATTTCGCGGAGATATACCGCTCCGGTATCGAGTCCATCCCGCGCGGTCAGTATGAGGCCGCCGATGTCCTCGGCTACGGTAAGGTGCAGACATTTTTCAAGATAATCCTCCCGCAGGTCATCAAAATAGTTCTGCCCAGCATCACAAACGAGGTCATAACCCTTGTTAAGGACACCTCACTGTGCTACGCCATCGGCGTCGTCGAGATGTTCACCCGTGCAAAGCAGATAGCAACTCTCAACGGAACTCTCACCTCGTTTATCGTTGCAGGCGTTATATACTACATCTTCAACTATGTCGTCGACTGGGTCATGCTCCGGTTCGAGAAAAAGCTGTCATATTACAAAGCATAAGGCGGTGCGGCAATGATACTTGAAATGAACAATATAAAAAAGTCCTTCGGCGAGCTTGAGGTTTTAAAGGATATAAGCTTCAATGTCTCCGAGGGCGAGGTGATCTCCATAATCGGTCCCTCCGGCTCGGGTAAGTCAACGCTGCTCAGGTGCGCGACCTTCCTCGAAACTGCGGATTCGGGCGAGATAAAGTATCTCGGCGAGACCGCTGCCAAGACCGGTGCGGACGGCAAAATGAAGTATGTCTCCGCCGGTGAGCTCAAGAAATTCAAGAATTATTTCGGGCTCGTTTTCCAGAGCTTCAACCTCTTTCCCCACTTTTCGGTCATAAAAAATGTCACCGATGCGCCGATAAATGTCCAAAAGCGCGGCAAAAGCGAGGTCATGGACGACGCAATGGCGATACTTAGCAAAATGGGGCTTGAGCAGAAGGCGGACGCCTATCCGTGCCAGCTCTCGGGCGGTCAGCAGCAGCGCGTTGCGATAGCGCGCGCACTTGCGATGAAGCCGGATGTACTGTTTTTCGACGAGCCCACGAGCGCACTCGACCCGGAGCTCACCGGTGAGGTTCTCAAGGTCATAAAGCAGCTCGCCGAGGAGCGCATGACGATGGTCATAGTAACGCACGAGATGGCGTTTGCACGGGCGGTGTCCGACCGCGTGATATTCATGGACGGCGGCGTTATCGTCGAACAGGGCAAGCCCGAGGATGTGTTCGGTGCGCCGAAAATGGAGCGTACAAGGCAATTTCTTAAGCACTACGGTCAATGAAGAATATAAGATATACAAAAATGGATCCGTCCGGCAACATAAGCCTCATAGTTGACAGCTTTGTGCCGAGGGCTGAGCAGAGCCGTGTTGCAGCCGAGCTTATGGCGCGCGACAAAAGCGCCGAGCAGGTGGGCTTTCTCGAAAAGCCGGAGAACGGGCAGTGCCTCGTGCGCCTGCAAATGATGGGCGGCGAGTTCTGCGGCAATGCCTCACTGTCTGCGGCGGCGGTCATGCTGAGCAATGCCTCGCTGCCTGCGGGCACTGAGTATGAGCTCATGCTCGAGGTGTCCGGTGCACCGGAGGCGGTGACGGTCAGCGGCAGCCTGGATGAGCACGGCGTATTTAAGGGCACCGTCTCCATGCCGCTTCCGGAATCCGTATCCGAATTTTGCTTTTTTGACGGCTTTGAGTGCTATACTCTGCCTTTGGTAAGATTCCCGGGTATATGTCATGCAATGGTCTGCGCCGGCGAAATCACAAAGCCCTTTGCCGAAGGCATCATAGGACGGTGGTGCCGTCAGCTCAATGCCGAGGCTCTTGGACTCATGTTCCTCGACAAGGCGGTCGGCAGCCTTGAGCCGCTCGTGTATGTCGCCTCCACCGGCACTGCCGTCTGGGAGGGCTCGTGTGCAAGCGGCACGGCTGCCGCTGCCGCCTGCCTTGCGGAGCTTGACGGCGAGCGCGCCGATATAACGCTTGCGCAGCCGCGCGGCATACTCAGCGCGGGCGCGAGGTTCTCCGGCGGCATGGTAAGAGAGCTCACTCTGCGCGGAAGCGCCGTGAGCATGGGCGTGTACACAGTCGAATTGCCTTGATTTTTTAACATTTATCAGGTATCCTTGTCATCCGAGGGTATCATCTCTCTGAAAGGCGGTAGACCCTGATGAAAAAACGGCTTGTCTGCATACTGCTGGCTGCGGCGCTGGCGTTTACCATGTGCGCCTGCGGAAGCAGCGGAAAATATAAAGCGGTGAAATCGCTTGGGCGGCAGTATTATTCGATAGGCTTCAGAAACGGCGATTCGACATATCACTACATAGACCGTGCCCTGAGAACGCTGGCCTACGAGGGGACTATAGACGATATCAGCCGCAAGTGGTTCGGAAGCGACGGCGCCGTTGACTTTCCGTCAAGGAAGGATGCGCTGGATGACCTCGGCTATATCGAGCCGCGCACATTCATAATAGGAGTTGACCTCGACTCGGCTCCTCTGGCGTTCCAGAGCGGGGAGGAGTACATAGGCTTTGACATAGAGCTGGCGCAGGCGGTGTGCGAGCGGCTTGGCTGGGTGCTGAAAATACAGCCGATACACTCCGAGGATGCGTATGTCGAATTAAACTCCGGCAACATAGACTGCGCGTGGGGCGGCGTTATGCTGGACACGCAGTCGGATAAATACACGATCCTTGTTACCTATATGTCCACGGATGCCGTGCTGGCGGCAAAGGGTACGGACGGCAGCTCGATACGCGGCAAGCAGCTTTACATAGGCATAACGCAATACGCGCTTGATCTTATCGAGCAGAACAGCTCCGTCAGCCGGAAACTGGGTCAGATAACCCGCGTGAGCGGCGGCGCAACGGATTATTTCAATGCGCTTGATAACGGAAAGTGCGACCTCATACTCACGACCGATGCAGCGGTAGAATACTTCAATACACATTAAAAATTAAAAATCGTTCCGATGCCGTGCTCAGTATCAGATGCTGAGCACGGCATTTTCAGCATGTCAAAAAAGTTCACAAAATCCCTGTTGACATTGAAAGTGTAGCGTGCTACAATCACCGAGAACGAGAAAGTGTAGCGCACTACACAACGCGGGAGGTGATAATATGGTGCCGAGGCAGATAGGCTATCTCATGAAGGTGATAAACGACCGGATCAAGGTCAATGCCGACGCTGATCTGAAGGAGCACAATCTAACGCTGACACAGAGCAAGGTGCTCGCCTTCCTGAACCGGCAGGGGGGTCAGTCAACGCAGAAGGAGATCGAGGCCTTCCTCAATGTCACGCACCCGACGGTGGTCGGAGTTGTGACGCGCATGGAGGCAAACGGCTTTCTTAACAGTTGGCTCGATCCGTCGGATAAGCGAAACAAGATCGTGGCTCTGACGGAGGAGGCACGCTCAGCGGGGCTCGAAATGGAGAATAAGATCGAGGAGTTTGAGCGAAAAATGACGCGCGGACTTTCGGATGAGCAGGTTGCCCGCTTCATAGACACGCTTGAGCATATTTATCGGAATTTATCCGAATGAGCAAGCCGGTACGGTCCGGTTTGCTTTAAAAACCGAAGTGTAGCATGCTACAGCAAAAAGGAGAGTGCTTTACATGATAAAAACCCTCTCACGGAGCCTGAGGGAATACAAAAAGGGCTCGGCTTTAACTATATTTCTTTCAACGATAGAGGTCGTGTTTGAGATCATTATTCCGCTGTGTATGGCGGATCTGATAGACTACGGCATAGAGGCGGGCAGCATGCAGCAGGTCTGGCGCTACGGTGCCGCGCTGCTGATGCTTGCAATGCTGCAATTTGCTACCGGTATGCTCTCGGCATACACGAGCGCACGGGCGGCGACAGGCTTTGCGGCAAACCTGCGTCAGGATATGTACGACAATGTTCAGACCCTCGCATTTTCAAACATTGATAAATTTTCCACTGCGTCTATCGTGACCCGGCTTACAACGGATGTTACGAATCTCCAAAACGCATATCAGATGCTTATCCGCATGGCGATACGCGGACCGTTTATGCTCATAT
>CAVGWF010000003.1:0-18323 GCA_963632825.1 Escherichia coli
CGGGGACCCATGTGGACATCATGCCGACTGCGGTGCCGGAGATGATGGTGGTAGCCGAGCCCGTCTCGGACTGCTGAGCTATCTTCTTAACGAACTTGTAATCGCCGGAGGTGTAGACCTCGGTGACGACGCCGATAACGAGACCGACGACCAGACCGGAAACGATTGCCCATGCCGGACCGTAATTGCCGAGCATGACCTTGCTCAGGGCAATGGACGCGATAACGACGAGAAGGGCGGAAACATAGGAGCCCATCTTGAGTGCCGCGTGGGGGTTCGAGCCTTCCTTGCCGCGCACGAAGAAGGTGGCGATGACGGAGGCTGCAATGCCGCAGGCCGCGATAACGAGCGGGAAGATGACGGTCAGACTACCGAAGTCGGTTATGACATCGGAGACTGCGCCGAGGGTCATTGCGGAGATGATGGCGCCGACATAGCTCTCGAAGAGGTCAGCACCCATGCCGGCTACGTCGCCGACGTTATCGCCGACGTTATCGGCAATGACAGCGGGGTTGCGGGGGTCGTCCTCGGGGATGCCTGCCTCGACCTTGCCGACGAGGTCTGCGCCGACATCGGCTGCCTTGGTGTAGATACCGCCGCCGACACGGGCAAACAGAGCTATCGAGCTTGCGCCGAGGGAGAAGCCGAACAGAACGTTGGTGTCATCAAGGATGAGGTAGAGGACGGATGCGCCGAGAAGGCCGAGACCGACAACGCACAGACCCATGACCGAGCCGCCGGAGAAGGCGATCGACAGAGCCTTGTTCATGCCGCTGGTCCTGGCTGCGTTTGCAGTGCGGACATTCGCCTTGGTGGCGACATTCATGCCGATGTAGCCGGCGAGAATGGAGAACAGAGCACCGCAGAGGAAGCAGATAGCGGTCGTCCAGCTCTTGAGGAACACGCCGATTGCAACGACAAGAATTACGATGAAGATCGCAAGGATCTTGTACTCCGCAAAAAGGAACGCCCTTGCACCGTCATTGATGGCGGCGGCGATCTCCTTCATGCGGTCGGTACCTGCGTCCTGCTTGGAGACGAATGCTATCTTGTAGAAAGCAAACAGCAGAGCGACAACTGCAAGAGCAGGTGCCAGATACATAAGGGATTCCATAAAAATTCACTCCTATTAAATTAGTTACGGATTTAACAAGCTGTAACGCTTTTATCGTCTAAATACCGTTAACAACTCGTTTATGTATTTTATACTATTATAGGTGAAAAATCAATTTTAAAATAGGCGGTTTTCGTTCAAATTCAACAAATTTATCAATTTTTACGAAAGATTGTGAAATTAAGCGCCTAAGCTGTACAAAACACACAAAAATGTATTGCTTCGCCGAAAAACACTGATACTTTAGTAACAAGCGCAGCCTGTAAACGGATAAAATTAAAGGAAGCTTAAAAAAATTATTAAAATATTCAAAAAATTCATGTTGGAAAATCCCGAACTCGTGATAAAATATAAAAAATTGTATTCAATAAATGGAGGCTGAGCCATGCTTCTTAAAATATTTGCCGCTATCGGCGCGGGAGGAAGCGTGCTTCACACGCTCATAGCCGGACAGGGCGGAGGCGTTCTGAAGGTCACGGGAGTTATGCTGCTGCGCTTTCTGGAGTATTTCTTCGGTGCACACATCGCCTATGCGCTGACCATGCTCCTTGCGACGGAGCTGTTTATAGACAAGAAAAAATTCCAGGAAAGACCTTCGAGGTTCTGGCTGTGGCATCTGCACGCGGTAGCGGATCTTCTGGTGTTTTACGCGCGCGCGGATGTCTCCATAAGCGGAGCCGAGCTCATACCGAAGGATACGCGGTACCTCATGGTCGCAAACCACCGCTCGCTGGCAGACCCCGTGGTCATGGTGCACAAAATGCCTAAGGAGGAGCTCACCTTCATCTCGAAGCCGGGCAATCTGAAGCTCCCCATCATCGGCAAGGTCATGCACAAGTGCGGCTGCCTGCCGCTGGACAGGGAAAATAACCGCGAGGCGCTCAAGACCGTCAAGGCCGCGACGAGTTATATAGAAAAGGACTACACCTCGGTCGTCATATATCCCGAGGGCACGCGCAGCAAGCAGGAGGGAATGCTCCCGTTCCATGCGGGCTCGTTCAAGATAGCGCAGAGAGCCGGAGTACCCGTCGTAGTCGTTGCTCTGCGCAATACCGATAAGATAGTTCACAACTTCCCGCTCAGAAGAACGGATGTTTACATAGATGTCGTCGGAGTTATCGACACGCAGTATGTGAAGGAGCATAAAACACACGAGACCGCCGAGCTTGCTCAGAGAATGATCCGGGATAAGCTCGATGCGGAAAGAAAAAATGAGGAGAGTGCTGCCGAAAAATGATAAAACTGCTGAAGCTTTTCAGATACCTCAAGGCAAAGGAATGGCTGTTTTTCCTGTCCAGCCTTGTGTTCATATGTGCTCAGGTCGTGCTTGAGCTCAGGATTCCGGATTATATGTCGTCGATAACGACGCTTATACAAACTCCGGGCAGTGCAATGGCCGATGTGTGGAGCGCGGGCGGCAGGATGCTGCTGTGTGCATTCGGAAGTCTGATATCCTCCATAGCGGTGTGCTTTTTTGCATCACGCATAGCGGCAAACTTTTCGCGCCGTTTAAGAAAAGAGATGTTCGACAAGGTCGAGAGCTTTACGCTTGAGGAGATAAACGCCTTTTCCACCGCAAGCCTTATAACCCGCTCGACAAACGATGTATCTCAGGTGCAGATGATGGTCGTGCTTGCACTTCAGGTCGTCGTAAAGGCACCGCTTATGGCGGTCTGGGCGATAATGAAGATAGCCGGCAAGGCGTGGCAGTGGTCGCTTGCTACCGGCATTGCGGTTGTGCTGCTCGTCGTGATACTCGGCATTGCGATAAAGCTCACCTTCCCGCGCTTTCGCAGGATGCAGTGGCTGCAGGACGCTCTCAACCAGTCCGCGCGCGAGAACCTCACCGGTATTCGCGTCGTAAGGGCGTATAACGCCGAAAAGTATCAGGAAAAGAAGTTCGAGAAGGCAAATACCGATCTGCTCGAAAATTCGCTGTACGCGAACCGTACAATGACCATGCTCAGCCCGTTTATGAGCCTTGTCATGAACTGCCTTAATATGTCCATCTACTGGATAGGTGCGGTGCTTATAAATGCCGTCGCCGCAGATTCGGCTGCCGCAGTAATGACGAGGGTCGACATATTTGCGGATATGATAGTTTTCATGTCCTACGCAATGCAGGTCATAATGAGCTTTGTAATGATAGTCATGGTCGTTATTATTGCGCCGAGGGCGCTCGAGGCGGCAAAGCGCATAAGCGAGGTGCTTGAGACCAGCCCGAGGATAGTAAGCGGCACCGCCGCCGACGGCTCGGAGCATGGCACGGTCGAATTCAAAAATGTAAGCTTTGCATATCCCGGCGGCAGCGGCAGCGTTCTGCGCGATATAAGCTTCAAGGCCGGCAGGGGCGAAACGATAGCGTTTATCGGCTCCACGGGCTCCGGCAAAACGACGCTTGTAAACCTCATTCCGCGCCTTTACGACGCGACGGAGGGCGAGGTGCTCGTAGACGGAGTGAATGTCAGGGAATACGATCTTGAGTCACTGTACGCGAAGATAGGCTATGTTTCGCAGAGGGCGGTCATGTTCACCGGAACCGTTGCGGATAATGTCGCGTTCGGCAAGAATGCGGATGCCGAAAAGCTTCGGAGCGCGCTCGGGATATCGCACTCGCAGGAATTCGTGAGCGAGCTTGAGGAGGGCGAGAACGCGCATGTGGCGCGCGGCGGCACGAATTTCTCCGGCGGTCAGAAGCAGAGACTGTCCATTGCCCGCGCATTGTGCCGCGACGCAGAGATATTCATATTTGACGACACATTCTCCGCACTGGATTTCAAGACAGACCGTCAGCTCCGCGACGCTCTCCGGGAAAAAACACAGGGCTGCACAAAGCTCATAGTCGCCCAGCGCATCGGAACGATAATGAGCGCGGATAAAATAATAGTGCTTGACGAGGGCAGGATAGTCGGCATCGGCACGCACAGGGAGCTTCTCGGCTCCTGTGATGTCTATCGCCAGATAGCTCTCAGCCAGCTTTCGGAGGAGGAGCTTGCCATATGAGCGGTATGAGAAAAGGCCCTCCGGGAAGGGGAGCGGGCGAAAAGCCCAAAAATGTAAAAAGCTCAATGCTTGAGCTTTTGAGATACCTCAAGCCGTGGTACAAGCCGATAGCGGCGGCGCTTGCGTTCAGCATTATCGGCATTGCGCTCACACTTATTGCACCCGACAAGCTCGCGCAGCTTACAAATGATATAAGCGACGGGCTTGCGGCGGGCATCGACATGGGGCTTATCGTTAAGTCGATAATAACCATACTCGCTATTTACATCGGTGCAAGCCTCGTGACCTGCGCATCGAGCTACATAATGATAACCGTCATGCAGAAGCTCGCATGGAGCATGCGCACGAGCATCAGCCGGAAGATAAACAGGCTTCCGCTTAAGTATTTCGACAAGGTCACCGTCGGCGATGTGCTCAGCCGCATAACAAACGACATTGACACCATATCCTCGGCGCTGAACTCCAGCATAACAACGCTCGTTCAGGCGGTCGTCCAGTTTATCGGCGTTACCGTCATAATGTTCGTCACAAGCGGCAGGCTTGCGCTCACCGCCATCGGCGCCTCGATAATCGGCTTTATCCTGATGTTCGTCATCATCGCCCGTTCGAGAAAATATTTCGTTCAGCAGCAGCGGAATCTGGGCGAAATGAACGGACATATCGAGGAGATGTACTCCGGGCACGATATAGTGCGCGTTTACGGAGCCACCGGACAAGCCAAAAAGGAATTTGACCGGATAAACACCAATCTCTACACCAGCGCGTGGAAATCGCAGTTCTTCGGCGGCCTTATGATGCCGCTGATGGGCTTTGTCGGCAACTTCGGCTATGTTGCGGTCTGCGTTGTCGGCGCTGCGCTCACGATGAGCGGCAGCATCCGCTTCGGCACCGTCATAGCGTTTATAAGCTATGTAAAGCTCTTTACCAACCCCCTCAGCCAGATCTCGCAGGCTGTGAACAGCCTTATGTCCGCGGGCGCCGCGGGCGAGCGCGTGTTCGGCTTCCTCGGCGAGGAGGAGATGAGCGATGACAGCGGCTGCACACGCACCGTTGAGCATGTGCGCGGCAAGGTCGATTTCGAGAATGTCCGCTTCGGCTACAATGAGGATAAGCCCGTTATAAACGACTTTTCCGCAAGCGTCGAGCCCGGACAGAAGGTGGCCATAGTCGGCTACACGGGCGCTGGCAAAACAACGATGGTAAATCTGCTCATGCGCTTTTACGATGTGTGGAGCGGGCAGATAAGGATAGACGGCGTGCCCATATCGGAGCTCAAGCGCAGCGAGGTGCATTCCATGTTCGGCATGGTGCTTCAGGACACATGGCTGTTCGAGGGCACCTACCGTGAGAATATCGCTTACGGCAAGAAGAATGTTACCGATGAGCAGATACAGGCGGCGTGCAGGCTCGTCGGCATGGATCACTACATTTCCACCCTGCCGGATGGATACGATACCCAGCTCAACGACCGCAGCAGCCTCTCGGCGGGTCAGCGTCAGCTTTTAACGATAGCGCGTGCCATGGTCGAAAACGCGCCTATGATAATTCTCGACGAGGCGACCAGCTCGGTCGATACGCGTACCGAGGCGCTCGTGCAGAAGGCTATGGACAGGCTTACACGCGGCAGGACGAGCTTTGTCATAGCGCACCGTCTCTCGACGATACGCGATGCCGACCTCATCCTTGTCATGGACAAGGGCGACGTTGTCGAAAGCGGAACGCATGAGCAGCTTCTCAAAGCCGGCGGACTGTACAAGGAGCTGTACACGAGCCAGTTTGAGGGGTGAAGAATGAAAAAAGTTGCACTTATAACAGGCTCCTCACGCGGCATCGGCAGAGCCTGTGCACAGACGCTTGCCGAAGGCGGATACGCGGTCTGCATAAACTACATAGAGCGCGAGGATAAAGCCGAGGAGCTCCTGCGCGAGCTTTCGTCCCGGGGCGCGGAGGCCATGGCATACAGGGCCGATGTCTCCGACAGGGAGGCGGTACACGCTATGGTGCAGGCGATACGCGAGCGCTTCGGCAGCGTATCGCTTCTTGTAAACAACGCCGGAATTGCGAGGCAGTGTCTTTTTCAGGATATCAGCAGCGAGTACTGGCAGCGCATTTTTGCGGTGAATCTCGGCGGTGCGTTCAACACCATTCAGGAGGTGCTGCCGGATATGCTGCATGAGCACGCGGGCTGCATCGTGAATGTGTCCTCCATATGGGGCGAGCACGGCGCATCGTGTGAGGTGGCGTATTCCTCAACAAAGCATGCCATCATAGGACTCACGAGGTCTCTCGCGCAGGAGCTCGCGCCGTCGCATATCCGCGTAAACTGCGTTGCGCCCGGCGTTATAAACACCGATATGGTGCAGGTGCTCGGACAGGAGACCCTTGATATGCTTGCCGGGGCTACGCCGCTCGGCAGACTCGGCAGACCGGAGGATATTGCCGCCGCGGTCGAGTTTTTGGCATCGGATAGGGCGTCCTTTATAACCGGACAGGTGCTCTGCGCCGACGGCGGCTTTGCGGAGTCGCACTGAAAAAACGGTAGTCTGCCGACTACCGTTTTTTCGCGCATCAAAAAGGCAGGACCGAGGTCCTGCCTTTTTGATGCGCTTATGTTTTTGATCCCCATACAGGGCAGGCGAGACACCAAGCGTTCTTTTACATACAGTGCCGCCATTTACGGCAAAGCGTCTCTCGGCGGCAGCCGTTTACATCGGCGGTTCCGTCTCAGCCTATAATAACCTTTACACCTATTTTTTCCAGCCTGCGCGTATGTGCCCCGTCCAGTCCGGAATCGGTAACAATATAATCTATATCGCTCAGATCAACCGTTTTTTCCATGAACGGCTTCACATTAAACTTCGTGGAGTCCGCAAGAACATATCTGGTCTTGCCGCACAGGCAGAGATATTTCTCTGTGCGCGGATCAATATCCAATGAAGTGATGCCGAAATCCAGATCGACGGAATCGCAGCCGGAATACGCCTTATCAACCTTCAGTGTTTTCAGAAATTCCTCAGCCGTAGGACCAAAGCAGGCACCGTTGCGGTGACGGATCTGGCCGCCGCAAACATAAACACGGATTTCAGGCTGAAAAATGAGCGCATTTGCTACCGGAACGGAGTCGGTAACCACACTCAGCTCCTTGCGGTCCTTCAGCAAAAGCGCCATGAGAAGCGCAGTCGTGCCGCTGCTGATTGCAATAAAATCTCCGTCCTTTACGGTTGCCGCAGCCGCAACGGCGATCTTCTGCTTTTTTTCAAAATTCGGGATGTCGGTCATAATCGTGCTGATCGACGGTTCATCGGAATTGAGTGCATTTGGGTAGTCCGCCTTCACGGCACCTCCGTGCGTACGCACAAGCAAGCCCTTGTTATGCATCTTTTGCAAAAGAATACGAGTTGTTGAAGCAGAGATATTCAGGCTTTCACAGACCTCTGCAACAGTCAGCCTGCCTTTTTCGTTCAGTTGATTCATAACGAGTGCTTCCCGCTCCTCATAAAAAGACCCGCTTTGTGAAACAGCCATTGAACTATCCTCATTTCTTAAAGTCTGTTTATTACCATTATACAGCATCAAATATTAAAAATCAACATAAATACTATCAATTGCTATCAATCTTGATTGAGTTATCACTTTTTGACCGACAAAATGAACAGTTTCGATGATTGATAAATGTATATATTCAATAAAGTTTCATTTAAGATGATTGAAATTAGAGTTTCCGCTTGAAAACGATTATTAACGATGATACAATGCAAGCATAGTCGATTGAATCACGCGCTTTCAGGCTATGATCCAGTCAAATCAATCAAAAAGAACGCAAGGAGGCAGGAATATGGCGAACAACAGCAAGTTTTCCGATGATTATCTGGCCGAGGCAGAGGCCAGGATCAGAGAAATGGAAGATCCGAACTACGAATTTCCCAAACCATTCAGCAAGACTGATTGGATTTTGGCAATCGGTACAATCATTGTAACCGGTGCTTTGATAATTGCCGGTTACTGGATGTAACTTTAAAGAAAAGGAGAATAGAGATGGCTAAAAACACCGCCTCTGTTGAGGCTCAGGTTTCTGCAGAAGCCACTTACGGTACATTGCCGGTGCGCAAAAGCGAGCGGCAGTACGGACTTCTTGACGCATTTCTTGTTCTGAGCGGCTACGGCGTAGCTACATGGTGCTATACGCAGGGAACTTTCCAGGCTGCGTATACTACATTCCCCCAGCTCGTAATTTCCACTATCGTTGCCAACACTTTTATTCTTGCACTGTATCTTCTACCGGTTCTTTTCGCAACGAGATATGGCGTTGACATGTGGCAGTGGCTCAAATCCGTGTTCGGCACCAAGGGTGCGGGCATCGTAGCCCTTGTTCTGACCGCCGTCAACTTCCCGTGGTTTGGTCAGTGCGCCGAAATATTCGCCAACACATTCGACAATCTGTTTGCTATGTTCGGCATCACATTGCCAACATTCATTCATAAGCCCATGGGACTGCTCTGCATCGTTATCGGCTCCGTCATTGCCATTGCCGGACCTTTGGCTATTAAATGGGCAAACCGCATCATCGTTCCGCTTCTGATCGCGGTCGGTATTGCAGTCTGCATTGTCGGATTTACCGCCGTTCCGGTCGAGAGCATTATTCACTATCAGCCCGACCTCTCCTTCCTCGGCGATCAGGCCGGCTCCGCATATCCCATCGTTATAGAAGCGGGCTTCGCTTTCGGTATGTCATGGTGCGCAAGCACTGCCGTTACTCCCCGACTGTGCAGGAAAGAGCGCGACGGCTTTTGGGCAACCATCGGCGCATACGGTGTCGTAGCTCCGTTCTTTGTCCTCGCAGGCGGCGTTCTCGGTATTGCAACTCTTGTCAAGACCGGTGTTATGGGCAACGATATCACCGAAATGCTCGCTACGCTTTCTTCTCCCTCCATGGCACTTGCCACACTTGTCCTTGTTGTCTTTGCTAACATTGCAACACAGGGAACCGGCTCTTACATGTGGGCGGTGGTTCTGAAATCCACCTTCCCGAAGGTCAAATTCAGCACCATTGTCATCGCGCTGGCCGTTTATGCCGGCATCATGGTCATCTGGGGTCAGCTGCTCAATTATATTGGCGCCATGATCACCATTGCCGCCTTCTTCTACGGACCTGTCATGGGAATCATGTTCGTCGATTACTTCTTCATTCGCAAGCGCAAGGTTTCTCTCCGCGGCATCTATGAAATCAAGGGGCATGACTGCTATGTCTACACGAAGGGCTACAATATTGTTGCAATTGCCTGCTCCGTTATCGGCATCGTCGCAGATATGCTGATTTTCGACCCGATCAGCTATGTTCCCACCAGTCCGATCTTCAACTTCACTACCTGCACCTTCTTCGGATTTGCGCTTACCGCCGTCCTTTTCCTGGTCGTTAATCAGATCCCTGCCGTCAAGAAGTATATGGTTCGCGACCGTGATGATATCACCGTCTGATAACGGCCGCACACAACTGTTTACAAATCAAACAAGCACCCGGAGCCGGATATATATCCCGGCTCCGGGCAGCCCAAAAAGGAAGTAAGGCATCATGAAGAATAAACCCAAGCTTATAATCATGCTCACCCGTAACGATATTACCGTTCCCGACGCGGCCGAGGTATTTGAATCCTGCATGGATCTGCCCGCTCAGCACTGGGGCTTCAAGGACGTTGGCCTCAGCAAAGAAGATATGATAGATCTGAACAGAAGGATGAAGGCTGCCGGCAAGACTACATACCTTGAGGTCGTAACTTACACGGAGGAAGGCTGCATGGCGGGAGCGGAGCTGGCCGGTGAATGCGGCTTCGATCACCTGACCGGCACCGTGTATTATCCCGCGGTTGACAAAGTTTTAAGAAAGTATAATATTAAATATCATCCGTTTGCGGGAAAGGTCGGCGGCAGTCCGGTCACATTGACCGGCACAATCGAGGAAATCGTGGAGGACAGCAAACGACTGATCGCTGCCGGCGCCGCAGGTGTCGACCTGACCTCTTACCGCTATGCTGACGGCGACCCTATGGAGCTCGCCTATGCTGTCGGCAATGCGATCGGCATGAACAATCTCACAATCGCAGGAAGCGTTGGCAGCGAGGAGCGCATGGATGCCATGGCAGAGCTGGGATGCAGCGCCTATACCATGGGCAGCGCTCTTTTCAACGGAAATTTTGTGAAGGACGGATCCTTTAGAGAGAATCTGGAGTATGTCCTCAACTACTTGAGTAAAGAGTGATGCGTTAGTTTCGGCTGGCGCCGACCAAAGAGGGGCGACTTATGAAATACATTCTCGGCATTGATATCGGCACGACTGCCATCAAAGCCGCCGTAATTGGCGAAGACGGCAGGGTATATGGCAGTGCATCCAGTGAATACGCCTTGACAACGCTTCCCACCGGTGAAGTTGAGGCTGATCTGCAGCTTTATATTGACGCGTTCGGCAGCTCCATCCGCCATGCCATGAAAAGATCCGGCGTGGATAAGAAAAATGTAAAATGTGTAGGATTTTCCTCCACAGCAGAAACATGCGTGTTCCTCGACGGTGACAACAAGCCGCTGTGTAAGGTTATCGCTTGGATGGATACCAGAGGTATCCAGGCGGCCGAGTACCTGTCAGAGCACTTTGACAAAAAGGACATAGTCAGCAAGGTTGGCTTTGATAATTTCTACGCAATTCACCCCATCAGCAAGATACTGGCTGTCAAAAACAAAAATCCGGAGATCTTTGAGGCGACCCGTATGTTTGCTCAGATCAAGGATTACTTTATCTACGAGCTGACGGGCAAGTTTATCACCGAGGCTTCCGTTGCCAGTGATCACGGCTTCTTTGACATCACCAACCGCTGCTATTGGCAGGAGGTGCTCGATTTTGTCGGAATTGACCGCCAATACCTGCCGGAGCTGGCGGAGCCGGGCGCAGAAATCGGAACGATTGATTCAAGGGCGGCAGAAAAATACGGTCTTGATCCGGACACAAGGATAAATGTCGGCGCCTTTGATCAGGCATGCGGAGCTATCGGCGCGGGCAATATCAAGCCGGGTATCGCCTCCGAAAGCACGGGGTCGGCTCTTGTCACAGTTGCCACAATTGACAAGCTGAATCCCGATTCCAAGGGTGATGTCCCAACCCTTTGCTCCGGTATTCCGGGCAAATATATGTACCAGCCCTACTGCACAGGCTCAATGATCATGAAATGGTACAGGGATGCCTTCTGCGTGAAGGAAAAGGAAATCGAGGCAAAAACCGGCCTGAACGCGTATACGCAGATGGACAACATGGTCAAGGAGACTCCGCCCGGTTCAGACGGGCTCATCATGCTGCCGTATTTCCAGGGCTCCGGTGTTCCGGAGCTGAACGAAAAGGCAAGCGGTGTTTTCTACGGTGTAAGCGCCAGCCACACAAGAGGACACTTTATCCGTGCAATCATGGAGGGACTTGCTATCGCATTAAAGAGAATGGTCGAATGCGAAGAAAAGCTTGGTGCCGTCATGACCGAAATGCGTTCTCTCGGCGGAGGTTCGCAGTCTAAAGTGTGGTGTCAGATCAAGGCGGATATTTTGGGCGTTCCGGTAAAGGTCATCAGCAACAGCGAGAACACTGCCTGCATGGGCTGTGCAATTCTTGCCGGTGTTGCCAACGGTATTTGGCCGTCACTGGAAGAAGCGACCGAAAGATTTGTTTCCGTCAAGGATACTTACTATCCGAATCCGGATAACGCTGCGGTCTATTCGGAGGTCTATAAAAAATATGTCGAGGTCACCAACGCCCTTGATCCAACCTTTCGTTAGGTCGAAATGACTGCTCGGGAGATTTCTTCGGAGCAGGTAGGTCTGAAAAAAACGGTAGTCTGCCGACTACCGTTTTTTGCTGTTCATAATTCTTAAGATATCGTCTCTCCTGCGCTCATAGGCGGCATATATCGTGTCCTCGTAAGCAAGCTTCGGCTCCTCAACGCCCAGCAGCTTCATGAGATATTTCACGAATTCGGGGTTCATCATGATAAACGGGCCGACCATCGAGGTCGAGAAAAAGTTATTTACCCTGACTCCCTCGAGCCTTGTGCTCTTATTTATGCCTATGCCGTATTTTGCTCTGGCAAAGCAGATGTCCTTATTATCTCCGTAAAGCTGCGAAAACTCCGCCTTGAAGCCGACAAGCTCCATGCCCTCAAATTCGCAGAGCTGGGTCGAATTGAACCGGTGCAGCATATCGCGCTTGGCATGCAGGGGAATGAGTCCAAGCGCCGTGACCCGGCTGCCGTCCTCATTCTCGATATATTCGCAGAACACCTCACCGGCGTTCGCGGTCATCAGAAACACGGTGCCGGAGTCTATCAGCAGGTGCAGGCGATCCCTGTACGGCATGAGCTTTTTTATAACGAGCTCCTGCTTGCTTTCGGACATGGCGCCCATAATTATCATATCGACATCTTCTGCCGCAAAGCGCGGCTCGTCGGTATATCCGGTTTCAATAAATTCGGCTTCCGGCATACAGCGCCGGAGGTATCTCCAGTTCCAGCAATCGCCGAAAAGATTTGCAAACTCCGGAAACAGCACTTCAACCTTCATTGCTCGCTCACTCCTTCCTCAAGGCGCGCCAGAACGCCGCTGCGTACCTGCTCCGTAAGCTTGGGAGTTGTAAGATCGTGCAGTATAAACACCTTGTCCGTGTCCCCCAGCTCCAGCTGTGCCGGCGCGTCGGCCTCCATCTCAACGCAGCGCAGCTTTTCCTCGGGAACGCCTGCCAACAGCAGACGCAGGTGATAGTCGTGCATCCTCACGCCGCAGACGATTATACGCTTAATGCTCTCGTCGTTCAGAAATTCAAAGTCGGCATCATATACCCATGTGACTATCTCCGTCGTTTTCCTGAACGTCATATCGTCGAGCATGACTATGACCTCTTTAACGCCGGGCTCGGAGCGGATATAGTCAAACACTATTGAGCATGCCACGGGATTCTGACCCTTTGTCATATTGGTCACTACCTCAACGCCGTTTTTTTCGATCTTCGTATACCGCGACCTGACTATGTGCATATGCGCAAAGCTGCTGCTTATCATTCCGGCGCTCAGCCCGAGCTCACGCAGAAGCGCGACAACGGTCACCTGATTGTAGGTGTTGAAAACGCTGTCATTTATGAGCGGATAGGTCTCGTCACCGTTTCTGGTGTGAACGGTGAAGGTCTTTGCACCGTAGTCGGGTACCGCCTCGTAATCGGGCTTCGGCGATGCAAAGCCGCAGCCCGGGCAGTGCATCCTGCCGATGTGGTGATAGCGCACGAAATCATACTCAAGCCTCTCACCGCAGTAGGGGCATGCACGCATATCATTTATGATATTGACGCACTCGGCTCTGTCGCTCGGCAGACGGCTTATGGAGAAGTATGTGCGCCTGTTGTTTATTTTCAGCCTGCTGCTTATGGGGTCATCGGCGTTCAGTATCATATGCGTGTCGTCCGGCAGCGCGGAGTCGATGAACGAGAAAATAAACTCCGGATGCGCATTGCGCTGTATCGAATCGCGGAAGAGGTTCGTGCACACGGCAAAGTCCGGATGGACATACTTATATATTTTCCGTGAGCTGCGCTCGTCCACCTCGAACAAGGCGTACTGCTTTTTCACCTTGCCGGAGAGTGTACTCTCGGCAATGAGCGCACTTGCGATGCCGGCATCGGTGTTTGAGCCGGCGCGGTTGTTCAGAATCTCGTATCCGTTGTCGGTGAGCACATCCAGCAGGAGGTTGCAGCAGGTGGTTTTGCCGTTGGTACCGGTAACGGTGATTATTGTCCCCGGCTTGTCTATCCTGCCGAGGAAATCGGGGCAGAGCTTTATTGCGAGCTTGCCCGGAAAATAGCTTGCGTTCATGCCCAGCAGCTTTTGCAGCCACATTGCGGCTTTACTTATGAAAAGCGCAAGAATAAATCTCAGGTTCTTTTTCATTGCCCTCTTCCTTTCGGAATTTGTACAGCCAATTATAGCCCAATATGCTCGCTATTGTCCATATCTTTTTTGCTCCTTGACCGGAGCTGCATTTTATTGTATATTAATTTCGTTGGGAGGGATGGATATGCCATGGTATGTGTATGCCGGATTTTTGATACTCGGCATTCTTGCTTACTACTTGATCGTTGATATAAAGACAAGAAAAGCGGTAAAGGCAAAGAAATCGGCAGACAGAAAGGCGGCAAAAGAGGCCGCTAAAAAATCCAAGTCTGCAAGGAAGAAAAAGAAGAAGCGCTGAAAAAAACATCCGTTCGGCAAAAAAGTTTTCAAAAGCTGTTGACAAAGGACAAAAAATCTGTTATATTAACTGAGCCGTGGCCGAGTGGTTCAGTCGGTTAGAACGCCGGCCTGTCACGCCGGAGGTCGAGGGTTCAAGTCCCTTCTCGGTCGCCACCGATGCCCCTTGAAAGAGGGGCATCAGCTTTGCTGCTGTAGCTCAGTAGGTAGAGCGCATCCTTGGTAAGGATGAGGTCGGCAGTTCGAATCTGCCCAGCAGCTCCAAGAAAAAGCCCTGAAGTCTCAACGACTTCAGGGCTTTCAGCTTATCAAAAATCACAGACTTTTGATACCTTGACTATTATAAAAAAGGCGGGTGTGTTTTATGGCGAAAAAAATTATCGGGATCATCGGAGGCATGGGTCCGGCTGCAACGGCGGATCTGTTCACAAAAATTACAGACAGCAGCGCGGCTGCCTGCGATCAGGAGCATATGCACGTCATCATCGACAGCAATACGGACATACCCGACCGCACCGCGGCTCTGCTCTCCGGCGGCGCAGACCCCACGGAGCAGCTCACGCTCAGTGCGCGCAGGCTCGAGCAGGCGGGCGCGGAGCTTCTCGTCATGCCCTGCAACACGGCGCACGGCTTTTACGACAGGGTCTGTGCAGCGGTGGATATACCGGTTCTGCACATGATAAGACTCACGGCGCAGGAGCTTGAGCGCCGCGGTATAAGCCGCGCAGGACTGCTTGCAACCGACGGCACGGTGCAGACAGGCATTTACGAGCGCTGCTTTGAGGGCAGCGGCATAGAGCTTCTGCATCCCTCGCCCGAGGCGCAGAAGGCCGTCATGAGCCTCATATATGACGGCGTGAAGGCAGGCTGCCGCGATTTTGACACGGCTGCCTTTGAAAAAGCTGCGCAGGAGCTTTTGTCGCAGGGAGCGCAGACGCTCATCCTCGGCTGCACGGAGCTGCCTCCGGCCTTCCGCATGTACAGGCTCGACTATCCGCATATTGACCCGACGCTCGTTCTCGCACGGGCGGCTGTCCTCGCGGCGGGCGGGAAGCTTAAAGACTGACAATAAGATGACAAAAAATCCCACGGAGTTTTCCGTGGGATTTTTTTGCGCGTAGTTATGTCGGGATGCTGAGCTCGCGGTCGCAGCCCGCGCCGTAGCAGAAGGAATATATCTTGCTCTCGGAGGGGTTTATGACGTTTACGACGAAGGCCGTGTCGTTTGCCGTGCCGCTGGTTTTGGCGTAAGTTGTCTCCTCGCCGTACTCAATGCCGTTGGAGTCCGTGCCCTCGTTCTGGCCGAAGTCGTTGCCGTGATAGTAGCACATATTCGGCACGGCGACGCGCAGAACGTCAAACTCCGTATTGCCGGTGCTCTGAACGTCGTTGAGCAGGGCTGCCTTGAAGTTGTGTGTGTGGCCGTGGAAGGCTGCGTATATCTTCGCGTTGTTGGCGTTTTTGAAGGACATCGTCATGCCCGAGAGCTTGACTGAGCCGCCGTCAACGTACTGCCTGAGCAGATTGCCGACGCTGCTTGCGGAGCTCGATGTGCCGGCCTCGCTGAAATCGAGCGGATAGTGCGAAAGGATTATAACTCCCCAGCCGGTTTTCATCCCGACTGCTCTGAGCGTCCGCGCAAGCCACAGGCGCTGCGTAACGGAAACATTGTCGTAATTTTCGCCGAGCTCGGAGGTGTTCAGGCATATGACGCGCAGCTTTTTCTCCTCGAAATCGCGGTAGCAGTAGCCCTCCGTGGTGCTGCCGTAGGTCGCGCCCTCGTTGTATTTGCCGACATAGGAGTATATCTCCGAGGAGGACAGCCAGCCCTCGTTCTGAACATAGGAGTTTCGCAGCCCGTCGCCGTCGCCAGGTGTTCTGAACTGCGGCAGACCGGCAAAGCCCTCCTTGAGCCCCGCGTTTATCTCGGCAAAATGCTGCCTGCCCTCGGTGAAGGTCGTCGTGCTGCTGCCGACGCTGTAGCCGCCGAGGAAGCAGCAGAAATCAATATCCGGCAGAACGTAGCTTATCGCCTTCATCGCCATACATGCGTGCAGGTTGCCGTCAACGACGTACTGGTCGGTGTCGGTCTGGTGCGCGTCGGCTGCGGCAATGAAGGTTATGCTGCCGCTCGTCTGAACGTCCTTTACCTTTTTGGCAAGCTCCAGCGCGGCGGATTTCACATAGTCGGGCGTATCCGCCTGCGTGAAATAGTCGCCGGTCTTGAGCGCCTCTATAGCCGTTGCCATCTGCGCGAGCTTATAGCCCGTGCTCCCGCCGTTTTTGAGGCGTATGGCCGTCGCTATGGCCTGAACGTCGGTCTCCTCATAAAGCTTTTTTGTCATCAGTATATCACCTCGCTTCCGTCCTCGACAGTGATGGTCTTATCCTTGAGGCCGGTGTATTCGTAGCTCTCCGTTTTGTCGCCGATAATGATGGTCAGAAGCTTATACGGCGAGACCTCCGGCTTGTCGATGGGCTCGTCGTCCCTGTCGGTTATGCACTCGGCGCAGCGGAAAAGCGCCGGAGTTGTGGTGTGCAGCTGCCCCGCGTACAGGCCGACGGCTATCCACGGGCGCTTGCTTATAACGGGCAGGGCACAGCTTGAGCCGTTGAATTCCACGTCCTTGTACCTGCCGTTGCGGTAGCCCACGCGCATGGTCTTTTTCTCGTAGGCATCCCACTCGGCATCGAGCTCGAAATTAACGGTGTAGTCGCTGTTGCCGCAGACTATGAGCGTCTCGTCCCCGACCGCGATCTTGTCATTGACTTTGATGTTTATATCCATGCAATTCTCCTTGTGTTGAGATGACGGGAACAAAAAGCTCGAGGCCGCTTCCTGCTTCCGCATATTCAATAGTAGCAAAAATGCGTAGTTTGTCAATGCAATCGCTATGCCGTTGCGTAAATTTTGCTTCGTGGACAAGCCTTGCAATCTGTGGTATGATAAAGAAAAAATTTTATGAGGTAAAAATAAATGTCCAATTCCGAACTCAGCCAGCAGCAGATAGACCAGATATCCCGCATGGGGATAAAGAAGCTTATCGGGAAATACAATCAGTCGCAGGGCAAGGACAAGCAGGCGCTGTCCATGCTCCTCGAGCAGCTTGCGAAAACTCCGATGTACTTCGCCGTCCAGAAAAACGGCGCGTCGTCCACGCAGCTCAGCTTCATAACCCTGACCGTGAACGGACAGGTGTTCATCCCCATTTTCACCGATCCCGAGGAGCTTGGAAAGCTCAGGGAGCAATGCGATTGCGTGTGTCTGAAGCCCATGGATTACTTCCAGATGCTCGTTGACAACAATCGCCACGCCGTCGTAAATCCCTTCGGCACATATTTTCTCATGTGGCCCGAGCTCGTGCGCGACCACATGCTGCCGTATATGAAGCAGGCCGAGGATTTCGAGTGCGAACAGAAAAGCGGCTTCAAGCCTATATCGTAACATAAAGCCCGTGCCAGCAGCACGGGCTTTGCTATCTTATAACTACCTTTTCCTTATAACTACCTTTTCGAGCACCTTTCACACGCTTATCAGCACTTTACACTGCTTGTCGAGAAATATTTGACACTTCAAAAAAATTATGGTACTATTATAAAAACAAATATCGTCAATTTGTGCAGAGGATGGTGATGCATATGTTTGCATAAGAAAGAAATCAATTAGAATAATGTTGTTCGTAGTTTGAAGATGAACTTAGACAGGAGGCATCAAAATGAAAAAAGTATTGGTTTTGGTTTTAGCGCTTATTATTTTAACAACGCTGCCTGTATGTGCTTTTGCAGATGACATTATGATGCAGAGCACAGCTATATCTGAGACACCTATATCAAGCGGCAGCATTAGCATTGGAAATGTTGAAGAATCAGATATGTTCATATCTCTTGAAGAGGCTGAATATATAGCCATGAGATTTGTTGCGGACACAATATCGGCAGGACTGTCT
>CAVGWF010000004.1:0-11010 GCA_963632825.1 Escherichia coli
AAAGTAGATCAGATGTTTTAGGTCTTTCATTTGCAACCCCTTCCGCTTATTTAAATTTTTGCCTACCTATGTATTTCAGCATGAGACTTCCCCCATACTCTTTCTCACGATTATACTTTACTTCCAGCCGCAATGTCAAGTTTATGTCAATAGTTTTTATAAATAAATACTGGCAATTCGGATTTTCTCAACAGGCCTCCGGAGGCTTGTTGAGTTATAAAAACAGCTTTTTGCACATTTCAATGTAGTCGGGCAGAACGCCCTCGAAATCAAGGCCGTAATGGCGGGGCGTTGCGCGCTGCGCCGTGCGCTCGATGGCCGCGGTGACAAACTCCTCTGCCGTGCACAGCGCATCATCCAGCGGCGCTCCGCGCGTGAGCAGTGCGGCAAAGGCTGAGGCAAACACATCGCCGGAGCCGTGGAATGTTCCGTCGAGCGCCGGCTTCATGACACAGCACATTTTTCCGCTTCCGTTGTCGCGTGCAGCTATGCCCACGCTTCCCTGCTTCAGGCTTACTCCCGTTACGGCAACGAAGTCCGGACCGAGCTCGGACAGTCTGTCGATAAGCTCCGTTACAAAGCCCTCGTCCTGCACGCCGCCCTTGTATTCCGTTCCCGTCAAAAAGCACGCCTCCGTCAGGTTGGGTGTTATTATATCCGCGCGCTTTATAAGCCTGCGGAAGCACTCTGCCATGCCGTCGTCAAGATTCGGGTAATACCTGCCGTTATCAGCCATGGCAGGATCTACAACTATAAGCGTTTCATCTCCTGCGATGAGATCTATCGCCTTTTCTATAAGCTCGCCCTGCGCCCTTGATGCAAGGTATCCGGAATATACCGCGTCAAACCTAAGTCCGAGTTTATGCCAATGCTCGGCAACGGGCACTATATCGCCGCTTAGATCGGTGAAGGTCCAGTCGGTGAAGCCGCCGGTGTGAGTTGATAAAAGCGCCGTCGGTATACAGCAGCACTCAACGCCGGTTGCCGAGACTATCGGCAGCGCTACGGTCAGCGAGCACTTCCCCATTCCGGAAATATCGTGGATAGCTGCCATTCTCGGCAGTTCCGGTAATCTATCATCATGCATTTGTCTGCACCTCGCAAAAATACTGTTTAAGATATTAGCACATTACCGGCAGCTTAGCAAGCGGACTGAAGTACACTGCGGGCTTCTGCAATTTTATAAGCCGTGCCCATTTTTTGCTGAAATATTGACAAAAAGGCCGCATTTCCATTTTATGCATTGCTTTTTTCTTTTAAATATATTATTATGACCTAAATATTAATTAATAGCTCGCGGAGCCGCTTCCGTGGCAAACGGGTGATGCCGTTCCGCCTCATGCGGAACTGTTGATGCCGCACGGATAACTCGCCGCGATATAGGTATTAGTATTAGGCTTTGAGGAAAGGAGGATAACAGGTCTATAATGTTTAAAACAGAAAATCTGAGCAGGCGTCTTGTGTTTGCCACTGCAATGCTCGTGGTTTTGCTGTTTGCCGTATTGGTCATGGGAACATCCGCAAGTGCAGATGGGACAGAAAATGCCGATGCTGCCGTTTTGTCCGACGCATACGGGCGCTCCGCTGACAGCGGTGCTCTCGCGCTTTGGAACACGGAATATCACGGCGCTCCTTACTTCAGGCTCTGCCTGCACGGTTATCAGGAGCTTGACCCCGACGCCACCGTCACTGTAACGGCTTATATCCCCGGTACGCTTACCCCCTTCTATCGTGCAACATTCACCAAGGATTATCTTGTACTGAAGGACACCTTTAACCTTGTCGGCGGAGTCCTCACTCAGGGGGCCGTGCTTCGTCTGCCCGCTGTATGCCAGCTCAAGATCGAAGTCAACGGTGATAATGTTGACGGTTGGGAGCTCGTTTACGGAACATATGTCGAGGAGGCTGCCATATGGAGCCCCAGCGATATGAACCCGCTGACCTGGTTCTGGGAGGTATTCGGCTCCGATTATGTTTACGGAAATGCTACCTGCCTGTGGGCAACTGACTTTGGCGGTCATGTCGTTCATCTGGGTATTGATGTTTCCGCAGACGGAAGCGATCCCGATGGCGGTGACAATCCCGGCGGCGGCGACAACCCCGGCGGTGATAACCCAGGCGGCGACAATCCCGGCGGTGATAACCCAGGCGGCGACAATCCCGGCGGTGACAATCCCGGCGGTGACAATCCCGGCGGCGACAATCCCGGCGGCGACAATCCCGGCGGTGACAATCCCGGCGGTGACAACCCCGGCGGTGACAACCCCGGCGGTGATAACCCAGGCGGCGACAATCCCGGCGGTGATAACCCAGGCGGCGACAATCCCGGCGGTGACAATCCCGGCGGTGACAATCCCGGCGGCGACAATCCCGGCGGCGACAATCCCGGTACGCCGGATAAACCCAGTGAGCCTAAAGAGCCTGCTGAGACCGGCGACACAAGAAGCATTGTTTTGATGATAGCCATTGCTCTCGTCAGCACGGCAACGCTTGCAGTCACTTACCGCAAGAGGGATAATAACTGATCATATGTGGGCGATTAGTTGACTTATTGCATAAGTGCATATAAAATAGGAGTGGTATTGACCACTCCTATTTTTATTCAAGAGGAAATGATAATGAGCGAAAAAGCGAGGAAGCTCATACGGTGTATCGCGGCGCTGGCTCTTGCCGTTTCTGTAGGTTTTCTGATTATTTACGCATGGGACGATGTGAGCAGCCGGAATACCGATAATGAGGTAAAGGAGCTCAAGGGCGTCGAGGAGGATTCGGAAACGCCGGACATTCTCCCTGAGTACGAGGCTTTGTATGCCGAAAACAGCGATACGATAGGCTGGCTGAAGATAGACGGAACCGGCATAGACAATGTCGTTATGTATGCTCCCGACGAGATAGATAAATATCTGCACACGGATTTTTACGGCGGCTATGCCTATCGCGGCTGTCTGTTCGTTGACGAATACTGCGATGTGCTGCACTCGGACAACATCATCATATACGGGCACAATATGAAGGACGGAACGATGTTCGGCTCTCTCATGTACTATGTCAGCGAGGACTTCTACAAGCAGCACAGGTATATCAGCTTTGATACCGTGTACGAAAAGCAGACCTACGAAATCATTGCCGCAATAAAGACCTCGATCCTCCCAAAGAATGACGACGGCTTTAAATACTACGAATACACAGGAATAAACGACGAGGCAGCATTTAATGAGTATGTTGAATTCATCGCCGAAAACAGGCTTTACGATACCGATGCCTCATTGCAGCCGGGTGATAAGATACTGACTCTGTCCACCTGCGCATACCATACTGACGACGGACGCTTCGTTGTGGTTGCAAGAAAAATAAGCTGAAATGCTGGAATTGAAATACAGACCGGTCACATTGGATGTGACCGGTCTTTTTTCCCGCGGCTATGTGAGGAAGAAAAGGAAGTTGTATGGCAATGTCATAGGCCGCGGCGGGGGGCAATATTTTATGCGGCAGTGCGGTCATACCTTGCGAGAATTACCGCAAGCTGTGCGCGGGATATGGGCAGGTCGGGACGGAATGAGCCATCCTCAAAGCCCGTTATGATTCCCTGTTTCACCGCCCATGCGGCTGCCGCGCGGTAGCAATCGGCAATGTCATCTGCGTCGGTGACGGTGCTCAGGTCCGAGCCGGACTCCGGTGAGCCCGCATATCTGTAGAGCATGGTGACAAACTGTGCGCGGGTCAGTTCTGCATCGGGACCGAAGGTCGTTGCGGTAAAGCCCTTTATCACGCCTTCGTTATAGCCCCAGATGACGGCATCTCTGCCCCAGAAGTTATCCGCAACATCGCTGAAGGGCTCGGCAAGTCCGGAAACATCGGGCTCACCTGCAATGCGGTAAAGCATGGTAGCAGCCTGCGCGCGGGTGCTTGTCGCGTTCGGTGAGAAGGTATCCTCGCCGGTTCCCTTTACCATACCGTGGAACCATGCGTAATAGAGCTCGTCATAGTACCATGCGTCGGCGGGAACATCCGCAAACGGAAGCGTTCCGCGCTCGGGAAGGGCGCCGAGTATCTGCTGAGCCATAAACTGATGACCCTCAAGGTTCGGGTGGACCTTCAGAGCAAAGTACTCCCAGAAATAGCGGTCGTTGTAGTTCATGGGATAGGTCTCGGTGCCGACAACATCGGCGTAGTAATAGTTATCGTACTTGTATGAAAGCGATTTGATATGGCTGTTTACCGATCTGACAATGGGTGCGGCAAGACCGCTGAGATCAAGTATGCTGCCGTCGGAAAGACGGAAGTTTTTAAACGGGTTAAACACTCCGACTGCCACAACGGTAATATCGGGGTTGAGCTCGTGGATTTTTGCCATAAGGGCATCGTAGTTATCCTCAAACTGCTCAACGGCCTTATAGAAGGTCGCCGTTATGAGAGCGGTGAGCTTGGTCATCTGTCCGACGGACTGGCAATACTCAATGAGCTTGCCGAACGCGACTCCGATACTGCCGCCCTTGTTCAGGAAATCCTTGATATCCTTGAGTGCATCATTTTCCGCATCCTCGGTCATTTCGTTGAGAACGATGCCGAGAGTGAACGAGAACACATCGTTCGAGCCGACATTTATGCTTATGATGTCGGTCTTCTTCACCGCTTCCTTGTAGTTGACCATTGCGTCGATAGCATCGAGGTCGGAAAGCGTAAATTTACCGTTTCCGTCGGTATCAAAATAGGTGTTGCCCCATGAGCGTGTCGTGTCATAGTCGTTGTAAACGCCATCAAGGAAATATCTGAATTCAACGGCGCGCAGACCGCTGCGGGCATACTGGAGCAGCTTTGCGTCAAGAGCGTTCGCCACGATGCTGTGATACGCAGTCGGCACTGCCGAAAAATCATATCCGTAGTAGATATAATCGGGATTGTAGACCGTCGTGTAGTCGTCGGTCTGCTGGTCATAATATGTCTCGCTGCCGTCCTTGGCGAGGGCGCAGCCGGCGGCGATGCTGTCACCGACGCACATATAGTATTTGTATGGCTCATAGCTTCTGTCTGCCAGTGCCGGTACGCAGAGCGCGAACACCATAACGAGCACAAGCGCGAGGCTCAAAATGCGTTTTGTATGCTTCATATTTTCCTCCCGTTATTTTAAACTGCCTTTGTTCTTTCCGCTTTTTCGTTGTAATCCTCTGCGAGCTTGAGATAGTCTATCTTCCCCATTCCGGTGTGCGGCATGGAATCGACAAGCTGAATGTCATACGGCTTTGCCGGTCCTTCAAGCTCCTGACGGCACATTTCGTACAGCTCCTTTTTAAGAGCCGTACTTTTTTCTATCTCCAGCGCATCCGTTTCGACAAAGGCCAGCGTGAGCTGCCCCTGTGCGTGATCGGTGTCGTTAACGCCGACAACCGCGCAGCTTTTTACCAACGGATGCTTGCCGAGAACGCTCTCAATGTGCGTGGGGAATATCTTGTGCCCGTTAAAGAGGGTTATCATTCGCTTTATTCTTCCCTTTATGTAGACAAATCCGTCGGAGTCCATTCGCCCGATATCGCCGCTGTGTACCCACACGCTGCCGTCCGGGTGCCTTTTTATGACCTTTTCGGTCTCGGCGGGATTGTTAAGGTAGCCGAGCATGATCGACGGTCCGCTTATGCAGATCTCGCCTTCCTCATCATAGTCGAGCTCCTCGGTGGTACCGGGACGGAATATGCCCATGGTCGTGGTAAGCAGAGGATAGCCCACCGACAGACTTCTGAAATTGCCGTTGCAGCAGCAGGATGCCGCCGAGGACACCTCGCTCATGCCGTAGCCCTGTGAAAGCGGATAACGGCAGCCGCGTTTTTCGAGAAAACGATTGAGCTTGGCCTCAAGTCCGGCGTTCATAGTGTCGCCGCCGGAGCCGGCGGTGCGGAAAAAGCTGAGATCAAAGCCGTTTGCAAGCTCCTTGCTGTTCATGAGCTTTTCATAGTGTGCAGGAACGAGCAGCGTATGCTCGGGTCTGTACTTTTTCACATAGCGGCCTACCTTGTCGGGGTCAAACTTTGGTATCACAACGACCTCGAGTCCGAGCGAGAGGGGCATATGCAGACTCGACACTATCCCGTAGGACGAGAACATAGGGATGATGTTCAAAAAGCGCTGCCCGCGGGTGTACGACACGCCGCAGTGCTTGAAGTCAAACGCTATGGCGTTAAAGCCGTCGTTTGAGAGCATAACGCCCTTCGGTGCGCCGGTGGTGCCGCCGGTGAGGGTCACGGCGGCAAGATCGTTTTCGCCGTATTCGACCGTTTCGGTATCAATTCCCGCGCCGGTGGATGAAAACCGCTCCCATGTGGTGACCGTTTCGCTGCACTCTATTTTCGGTGCGGGCATCTTGAGCTGCTTTAAAATTCTTATGGATACCGGAAGAGAGGTGTCTGCCGATATGACGATTATCTTCTCTATACCGGACTGCATGAGTGCATCCCTGAGAGCCTCGAAATAAAGGTCAATAACAATAAAAACCTTGGCTCCGGTCTGCTTGACAAAGTCTATGGCTCCTGCGGCGCTAGTGCGCGGATCCAGTATCAGAGGTGCCGCACCGATCTTGTTGAGACCATACAGAGCATAGACCATCTCGGGTATGGTAACGGTCGCGGCGGCGACGATGTCACCCTTTTTAACCCCTGCTGCGGCAAACGCACCTGCACATTTATCCGCCTCGTCGAGCAGCTTGCCGTAGCTTATTCTTCTGCCGAAATAGTTAAGAGCGGTATCGGTCCTGTTCTGCTCATTATTTATACGCAGCTGACGGTATATCGTGTCGTGAGGCATTGAGGCATTGATCGCTTCTTCTGCAAAAAATTGCAGCCACGGCCTTTCAATTGACGGTCTTAGCAGCTTGCACATAGTTCTTCCTCCTCGATTGCATTAGACTTTTTCATTCGTTTTGTCTAAGTATAAACTTTTTAAGCAATTTTGTCAATCGCTATTTTATACTTTTCTCATGTTTAAGTTTATTTTTGTACATATCCACAGAATTTATCGTTAATTGTACGACATTTTATACAGATTATTGTATCAAGTATACAATCATACTTTTTTCATTAAAAAATATATTTTTGTACACTTTCGTGATTTTCCCCTTGAATTATTTATTGCACTGCGGTATAATAGACAAACAATATAATGTTGAACAGTTTTAAAGATATCATATTATATTTTTAAACTGAATTTAAACAGATATCAGGATTTTCAGGGGTGGAAATAATGGCTGAAAACAACAGAATGGTTGAGAAGTCCAAGAAGGCGATCAAGGACGCTTTGCTGGACATAATGTATGAAAAGGACTTCAAGCAGATAACGGTAAACGAGCTGCTCAAGCGTGCCAACATTAGCCGCGGCACCTTCTATGCGCACTTTTCTAACCTTGAGGATGTGCGTCAGCAGCTTATAAACGATCTTTACGATCACGCGGATGCAATATTCGGCGACTACAGAGCAAGTGAGCTTGAGGAGGATCCGTACCCCATCATTCTCATGACTGCGGATATGATAGTTGCCAGCCGCGACCCTGCAAAGAGACTTTTCAAATTTGTAAATGTTTATGATCTCGGCATACATCTCAAGACATGGCTCACGAAATATATACTGTCTGACGAGGAGCTTGTCGAGCGCTGGGGCGGCAAGGAAAAGGCTATGATATACGCCCGCTTCATAGCCGGAGGAACAATGCATGCATACAATATGTGGATACTCGACGATTTCGCTGTGCCGGCAGAAACATTCGCTCAGGCATTGTGCAATATACTTGTAAACGGTCTGAAATCTCTGCGGGAAAGCGACGCAAAGCAGTAAAATAAAAAAGCGGAAAGGCACAGCCCCGGCTGTGCCTTTCTACGATTTAAAAGGAGAATAAATATGAAGAAAATTGCCGTTATAAGCGGAGCATCGTCCGGAATGGGCAGAGAATTTGTTTACGCGATAGACAAGGATATGGAACTTGACGAGCTGTGGGTCATAGCCCGCCGGGAGGAAAGGCTTCTGGAGCTTCAGCAGCATGTGAGGGCAAAGATACGCCCCGTTGTGCTTGATCTCCTCGACCGCGGCAGCCTCGGCACTTTCAAGGCGCTGCTTGAGGCGGAAAAACCGGAGGTCATGGTGCTTGTCAATGCAGCCGGCTTCGGTCTTTTCGGAACCTACACCGAGATGGATATGGAAAAGCAGCTTGAGATAATAGACCTCAATGACCGCGCGCTGACCGGCATAACCTACATCACCCTCCCCTATATGCCGGACGGTGCACAGATATATAACATGGGCTCAATGTCCTCGTTTCAGCCGGTTCCGTATATAAATGTTTACGGCGCATCCAAGGCATATGTTCTAAGCTTTTCCAAGGCACTGCGCGTCGAGCTGTGCCGGCGCAGCATCCGCGTCATGGCTGTTTGTCCCGGCTGGATACAGACCGAGTTTTTCAGCCATGCCATACACGACGACACCGTAAGCTACTTTAACCGCTACTACGGACCGAAGGAGGTCGTAGAAAAGGCCGTTAAGGATATGCACCGCAATAAGCCCGTTTCCATTCTCGGTCTGCCGGAGAGATTGCAGGTGCTGGGCGTTAAGCTCCTGCCGACACGGTTTGTCCTCAAAACATGGTGTAAGCAGCAGAAGAAGCCATTTAAATACTGATATTGCCGAGCACATAAAGCCTAACAAAAAGCACATTCGCCGTCGAACGTTCGGATATGGAAACAGCCCGATGAGTACAGAAGTTCTGATGCTCATCGGGCTTTTTGCCGCTATCGAGGCCAACCACCGCTGCTCACAGACAGCGGGTCCTCAATGTCATGTCCCCTTCTCATGTTAAATTAAGCCTTTCCGTCGTTCAAGGCTCCTGCCGCTGCTTCGCTGTAGGCTGCATCATCCACCGCCTCCAGCCATTCATTGGAGCTGTCCTCCCCCGGCACATCCATTGCAAGATGGGAAAACCAGCTGTCCGGTGACGCTCCGTGCCAGTGCTTTACGCCTGCGGGTATATTCACCGTATCGCCCGGGTGAAGCTCACGCGCAGGCTCGCCCCACTCCTGATAGAAGCCTATGCCGGCAACGCAGATGAGTATCTGACCGCCGCCGCTTTCAGCATGGTGAATATGCCAGTTATTGCGGCAGCCCGGTTCAAAGGTCACATTGAAAATACCAAGCTGTTCGGTGGATACCGGCGCCAGATAGCTCTGACCGATAAAATATTTCGCGTAAGCATCATTCGGTGCACCGATGGGAAAAATCATCTCGTTTTCGTGTTTTGATCTTGCATCCGCTGCATCATCATTTGTCCATACCTCTTTTGCCATGCGGAATGCTGCCCATGCCTTCGGCCAGCCTGCATAAAACGCCGCATGAGTCAGTATCTCGGCAATTTCGGTTCTGGTGATTCCGTTATTCCTTGCGGAGATCAGATGATAACGGAAGCTCTCGTCCGTCAGCCCCTGCACCATCAATGCGGTTACCGTTACAAGTGAACGGTCACGCAGGGAGAGTTTGTCCTCCCGACTCCAGACCTCTCCAAAGAGTACATCGTCGTTAAGCTGTGCAAATTTCGGGGCAAATTCCCCGAGTGCTTTCCTGCCAGCCGTTTGTTTTACCGCCATATTCAGACCTCCTTGCCGGCCGTATAGGCCGTCTCCAATGCCGCATGTCCGGCAATGTCACCAATGTCATTGACTCCGCCGGCAAATACGGTTGCCTTCAACTCACAGCGCGGAAAGCAATCCACCCAGCCTTGAATGGTTTTGATGCTTCCTGCTGCCGTTTCTTCTTCGTCCTCTGCTGCCGCCGCAAGAAAATAAACCTTTGTAAAGGCATAATCAGTGTCGAACAAAGGATTTGTCCGATCCAACATGGTCTTTAACTGACCGCTGACACTGTAGTAATAAACGGGTGAAGCGAATACGAGCACATCCGCATCGTGCATTTTTGCAATGATTTCCGCAGCATCGTCCCCAATTACGCAATGTCCCAGCTTCAGACAGGTAAAGCAGCCCCTGCAGAAGCCGTATTGTTTTTCTCTAAGGTAAATGATTTCAACATCATTATCTGCTTCTTGTGCGCCTCCGGCAAATGCCGCGGCGAGCATTTCCGAGTTGCCGCCCTTTCGCGGACTTGAGGAAATGATAAGAACTCTCTTGCCCATGTTCAAAAGCCTCCCTGATTTCATATCTTGAAGCACCGCATTCGATATGCTATATTAACAATAGCACATAAACCTGACTTTAGGTCAAGTTGTTTTTTGAAAAAATTTTGGAGGTGCGTCATGTATACGATTGGGCAGGTAGCGGAAATGTTTGATTTACCCATTTCCACGCTCCGCTATTACGACAAGCAGGGATTGTTCCCGCGGCTTACGCGCGAATCCGGTATCCGCAAATTCAGTGATAACGAAATCGAAGCACTCAGGGTGATCGAGTGTTTGAAAAAATCCGGTCTTGAAATCAAGGACATTAAGCTTTTTATGGATTGGTGCGTAGAGGGGGCTTCCACTTACTCTAATCGTTTAGGGCTTATTCAAAAGCAAAAGGAACATGCAGAAGCTGAAATCAGGCAGATGAACAGAGCTTTAGATATGCTCAAATACAAGTGCTGGTATTATTCACAGGCCTTGAAGGACGGCAGCGAGGATATGGCCAAGGCATTAACGCCGGACGGCCTTCCTGAGGATATCCGCATTGCCTATAACAATTCCCACGAAGAATAAATCGGTTCGCACACGCTGTATGAATGCGACATAGTATCACCTACTGAGACGAGATTTGTCAAGGGTGTTTTAGCTCAGTGAACACTATTTCTCAAATCTTTTAAGTTAGCTATCAGCATAATGCTTGCCATAATTCCCTACCCATCGTTGTTACAGGTATTTCTCTCTATATTCCCGCGGCGTGCTTCCAACATACACTTTGAAAACACGAGAAAAGTGACTCGGTGAGGAAAAGCCGAGATAAGAGCCAATCGCGGTCAAAGACTTATCCGAGTAGCGGAGGAGGCGTTTTGCTT
>CAVGWF010000005.1:0-144304 GCA_963632825.1 Escherichia coli
CGGAGAGCCTTGCCGGTGCGCTGGGTGTTTCGCCGCTGGCGCTGTCCGTGCCGGATATTGACAGCTATCTTGGCCTGATGCACACCCTGTTCACCTTGGAAGATCGCTACGGCCTGACGGTGGAAACCGGCGAGAACGGCGTTTCGCTGCGTGTTGATCCCCGCAGAGGGAAGGATGCTGCCGAGCTTTCCGAAATGCTCACTGCGTGGGCGGAACAGGCAGAAAAGTATCACAACGGCGAAATCAACCGGGAGAGCTACGACAAGTGGCGTTATAACTACCCGAAATATGACGAAACGTCCGGCTATGTAAAAGTCCCGTCCCAACAGCTCAGCGATGCAATGGTGGAGGCTTTCAAAGACCGGCTGAAAGATAAATAACACCCAGAACGACAAAAAGCCCGTACCGATGAGGACCCATCGGTACGGGCTTAAAATATGGTTCTGTGCTTCGGCCAAGCCGCCGGAAATCATCTGCAACCCCGAAACCCTCGGAATTTCAGAATAATGGTACTTGGAAGAAGTGTTATCAAAGTGTTATCAAAACGGGGGGGCAAAACCGGAAAACCGTTGGTATGACTGGGCTTTTCGGCTTCCGTTTTTTATTCCCACTCGATGGTTGCGGGGGGCTTGGAGGTTATGTCGTAGACGATGCGGTTTATGCCCTTGACCTCGTTTACGATGCGCACGGAGACCTTGTCGAGCACATCGTAAGGGATGCGTGCCCAATCGGCAGTCATGAAGTCGGTCGTCGTGACCGAGCGCAGCGCGAGGGTATAGTCATAGGTCCTGCCGTCGCCCATGACACCGACCGAGCGCATATTCGTCAGCACCGCGAAATATTGATTCATCGCGCTCTCGAGATGCGCCTTGGCGATCTCGTCGCGGAAGATGAAGTCCGCCTCGCGGAGAATGTCGAGCTTCTCCTTCGTGATATCGCCGATGACGCGAATGGCAAGCCCCGGACCGGGGAACGGCTGGCGCATGACCAGATACTCGGGCAGTCCGAGCTCACGGCCGAGGGCGCGAACCTCGTCCTTGAACAGCAGGCGCAGCGGCTCGATTATCTCCTTGAAATCGACATAGTCGGGCAGACCGCCGACATTATGGTGGCTCTTTATGACCGCCGCGACATTCGTGCCGGACTCGATGACATCAGGGTAGATAGTGCCCTGAGCCAGATAGTCGACGGCACCGATCTTTTTGCCCTCGTCCTCGAAAACGCGGATAAATTCCTCACCGATTATCTTACGCTTTGCCTCGGGCTCGGCAACGCCCGCAAGCCTTGTAAGAAACCGCTCCTCGGCGTTTACGCGGATGAAGTTTATATCCCAGTTCTTGAACGCAGCCTCGACCTCATCGCCTTCGTCCTTCCGCATAAGACCGTGGTCAACGAAAATGCAGGTGAGCTGTGATCCGACGGCCTCCGCAAGCAGAGCCGCCGCGACGGAGGAATCGACGCCGCCGGAGAGCGCGAGCAGCACCTTGCCGCCGCCGACCTTTTCGCGGATAGCCGCAACGGACGCGCGCATATAATCGCCCATAGTCCAATCGCCCTTTGCGCCGCAGACCTCATACAGAAAGTTGTGCAGCATTTTCTGACCGTACTCGGTGTGATTTACCTCGGGGTGGAACTGCACGCCGTAGAATCCGCGGCGCTCGTCGCAGATGCCGACCGTAGGGCAGGCGGCGCTGTGCGCGACGAGCCGGAAGCTCTCGGGCACCCTTGCCATGTAATCGCCGTGGCTCATCCATGTTACGCTCTCTGCGGGCAGACCCTTGAACAGCTTGCAGTTGGTCTCGAAAAATGTCGGGGTTTTGCCGTATTCGCGAGCGGTATCCGACTGTGCGGCGGTGACCTCTCCGCCGAGGTAATGCGCCATGAGCTGGCAGCCGTAGCAGATGCCGAGCACCGGCACACCGAGGGTGAATATCTCGGGGTCTACCTGCGGAGAGCCTGCTGCATAAACGCTCTGGGGACCGCCGGTAAAGATGATTCCGATTGGGTCATACGACTTTATCTCGTCTATGGTCATGCTGTGAGGCTTCACCTCACAGTAAACATTACATTCACGGACTCTGCGGGCGATGAGCTGATTGTACTGGCCGCCGAAGTCCAGAACAAGCACGCGCTGATTGTGCATTCTCAATATCCTCCGTTAAAACATCTCTATGCAGCCCTCGCGCTCTGCGCTGACTGAAACATACTTTATCGGGCAGCCTACTGCCCTTTCGACATACTTTATATAGTCAAGTGCCGCCTTGGGCAGATCCTCGGATCTGCGGCAGCCGGAGATATCGCACTTGAAGCCCTCAAGGTATTCGTAAACGGGCTTTGCGCGCTCAAGCTCCTCTATGTTGGCGGGGAAGCTTTCGATGCGTTTGCCGTCGAGCTCATAGGCAACGCACACGGGGATCTTGTCCATATAGCTCATAACATCGAGCTTTGTAAGCGCTATTGCGGTGCAGCCCTGCATCATTGCGCCATAGCGGGACGCAACGGCATCAAAGCCGCCGACTCTGCGGGGACGGCCGGTAGCTGCGCCGTACTCTCCGCCTGCCTCACGCAGGGCGTGAGCCTCGTCGCCGAAGAGCTCGCAGGTGAACGGGCCCTCGCCGACGCAGCTTGAATAAGCCTTCATGATACCAATGCTTTCGTCGAGCTTGAGCTGAGGAACGCCGGAGCCGATGGGCGCGTAAGCCGCCAGAGTGGTAGACGCCGAGGTGTATGGGTAGATGCCGAAGTCGATATCGCGCAGAGCGCCGAGCTGTGCCTCGAACATGACGGAGCTGCCGCTTTTCACTGCCTCCGTGAGGAAAACGGTGGTGTCGCAGACATACTCCTCAAAGGGCTTGCCGAATCTTTCGAGCCACGCCATGATCTCGTCGGTGCTTATGGGCTCATGACCGTAGCCGCCGGCAACGGTGAGGTTTTTCCACTCGACGATGCCGTCAACACGCTCGCGCAGGTGGTCGAGGTTCTTAAGATCGCCCATGCGCAGGGTCTTCTTCATGTATTTGTCGGAATACACCGGGGAAATGCCGCGGCGGGTGGAGCCGAACTTCTTATCGCCGAGCCTGTCCTCCTCCAAACCGTCAAGGAGCTTGTGATAGGGCATGCAGATGGTAGCGCGGTCGCTTATCTTGAGATTTGCGGGACTTATCGCTATGCCGCCCTCACGCAGGCGATTGACCTCGTTGAACAGATGCTCAAGGTCGATAACGATGCCTGCACCGAGAACATTCACGGTGTCGTCGCGCAGAATGCCCGACGGCAGCAGATTCAGGATAAACTTTCCCTTGTCGTTTACCACGGTGTGACCGGCGTTGTTGCCGCCCTGATAGCGGACAACTATATCATACCTTTCCGAGAGCAGATCGACCATACGGCCCTTGCCCTCATCGCCCCAGTTGGTTCCAACGATCGCAGTTAACATAGTTTTTTGCTCCTTTTTACACATTTACACTTGCCTCGACGCCGAGCTTGGACTCGTTTTTGCCGATGACAGGATCAAGATACTCTTTTATGAATTTTTCGGTCTGGTGCTCCGCCATGCCGGTAAAGCCGCGCGCATCGCACAGCTCGTCAAGCTCCTCCTTATCGAGACCAAAGGCTGGATCGGACATTATACGCTCAATAAGATCGTTTTTCTCGCCGCAGAGCTTTACCTGCTGCGCGGCAGCAACGGAATGTATCCTTATGCGCTCGTGCAGCTCCTGACGGTCGCCGCCCTTATGCCTGACGCAGTACATGAGGATATTCTCGCTCGCCATGAACGGCAGCTCATCGTCAAGATGCTTTCCGCAGACGGCGGGATAGACCCGCATGCCGGTGACGATGTTTATATAGAGATTCAGTATGCCGTCAACCGCCAGAAACGCCTCCGGTATGCTCAGACGGCGGTTTGCCGAATCGTCGAGCGTGCGCTCAAGCCACTGGCTCGATGCCGTGAAGGCGGCGTTCTGCACATCGTTTATTACAAACCGCGACAGCGACGCAATGCGCTCGGACCGCATGGGATTGCGCTTATACGCCATTGCCGACGAGCCGATCTGCTTTGTCTCGAACGGCTCATCGACCTCCTTAAGGTGCGACAGGAGCCGAATATCGCTCGAAAATTTTGACGCGCTCTGCGCGATGGCCGACAGCACCTGCAAAACGGAAAAATCGACCTTGCGCGAATATGTCTGCCCGCTCACGGGCGCACAGCGGTCAAACCCCATTTTCTCCGCGATGAGCGCCTCGAGCCGCATGACCTTTTCCTCGTCGCCGTCAAAGAGCTCAAGGAAGCTCGCGCCGGTACCGGTGGTGCCCTTGCAGCCTAAAAGCTCAAGCCTGCCAAGCTGATACTCGAGCTGCTCGAGATCGTTCAGAAGGTCATACGCCCACAGCGCTGCGCGCTTACCTACGGTGGTGGGCTGGGCTGCCTGAAAATGTGTGTACGCCAGCGTCGGAGTGCTCTTGTGCTCCGCGGCAAAGCTCCGCAGCGCGGCAAGCGCATTTATAAGCTTCCTGTGCACGAGCCGGAGAGCCTCACGCATGCGGATGATGTCCGTGTTATCGCCGACATAGCAGCTCGTGGCGCCCAGGTGGATTATGGGCTTTGCATCGGGACAGCACTCGCCGAAGGTGAGCACATGAGCCATGACATCATGGCGCACCTCGTGCTCGCGGCGCGCGGCGGCATCGTAGTCGATGTCGTTTATGTGCTCCTTCATCTGTTCGATCTGCTCGTCGCTTATCTCCAGTCCGAGCTCCTTTTCGCTCTCGGCAAGCGCCACCCATAGCCTGCGCCATGTCGAGAACTTGTAGTCGTCGGAAAAGAGCCTTTTCATATCCTCGCCGGCATATCTGCCGCACAGAGGATTTTCGTAAAACTCGTGCTTACTCATCTATCTCCTTAAACACCGCTATTCCGGCGCGCTTGTGAGCGCTGTTTCTGTGGAAGCGGTCGATGATCCGCTTTTCTGTGGAGGCGACCTCGCCGCCGTTTATATAGCTGTCTATCGCACGGTAGCTCACTCCCATCTCATTCTCGTCGGTCTGACCGTCGAACAGGCCCGCAGAGGGAGCCTTAGTTATGATGGCAGCGGGCGCGGTGAGCCACTTGAGAAACTCTATTATCTCGGTCGCGGTGAGATCCGCTATGGGGTTAAAGTCACATGCGCCGTCGCCCCATTTCGTAAAATAGCCCATGTACCGCTCGCTGCGGTTGCCGGTTCCGGCGACAAGGCGGTATTCCGATGCCGCGACCGCATAAAGCGTGGTCATGCGCAGGCGCGGTGCGATGTTGTTTACCGCCGCGTTCGTGAGCACCGTTATGCCCTGAAGTCTGTCTATCTCAGCCTGACGCACATCGGTCAGGTCGATGATGCGGCTTTCTATTCCGAAATGCTCAGCTACCTCCTTGGCGTCCTTCATGTCCTGCTCGAAATTGCGCTTTGACGCGCAGGGCATTATTATGCCTACGGTATTCTCGCAGGCGAACTTGCACAGAATGCCCACGAGCGCGGAGTCCTTGCCGCCGGAGTTTCCGAAAACTATGCCGTCAACGCCGCTTTTTTCTACCGTCTCGCGTATGAACCGGACTCTGTCGGCAAATTCCTTGCTGTAATCGCGCATGGCTGTCAGCTCCTCATCTGAAAAATGTTTTTGCAATAAATTTTATAATATCCCGATGGCCGTGTCAATAAGCGGCTCCGACAAAATATGCCCGCTGCCGCCGGTGCCGTTTCGGCAACTTTTTCCGGCTTTTGTGCTTATGTCATCTCCCCGGAAGTCTCCGATTAATTTCCTTATATTTCTTACGACGAGAAAAGCCTTGATTTTTCAGCATTTTTTTGCTAAAATGCATGATGTAATAATTTTGCCACATATTTTTAAACTTATTTTCATCCGAGAAATTGAGAGGAAACATGAATGAAGCGATACATATCTATCCTGCTTGCACTCGTAATGCTCGTCTCGATCGCACCTGCGGCGGCATTTGCAGACAGTAATATGACGGCAAGCGAGAATATCAAAACGCTCATAAAATATTGGGAGGGATGTGTCCTTACGGCATACAAGGCCCACCCGAGCGAGCAGTACTGGACTATAGGCTACGGGCACTACAGCTCCGATATATACGAGGGCATGACAATAACCAAGGAACAGGCAAACGCCTATTTTGAGCAGGACATAAAGGCGTTTGAAGAAGCCGTTAATGGCTGGAACGACAAGTATAGCCTCAACCTCACGCAGAACCAGTTCGACGCACTGTTCAGCGCTACATATAATTTCGGCACAGCATGGGTCGAATACTATGCGCAGAAGGGGTACAGGCTCGCAAAGTATGTCATGGCGGGCTTTAAGGATGAAAACGGTAATCCTCTGCCCGACCTTGAGATCGCCGACGCGTTCGGCGTTCTGTGCAATGCCGGCGGTGAGATTCTCCCCGGACTGATAAACCGCCGCATAAATGAGGCGGAGATATTCCTGTACAACAATTACCACACCGACAACACGAATTTCGTATATCTCATTTTAGATGCCGGTGCGGGCAAGGTCGACGGCGGCAACAGGGTCGTTATCTACTATAAGGACAGGCCCTACGGCACCCTCCCCACCGCAACGTGCTCGGGTTACACGCTCGGCTATTGGAAGGACTCCAAGACCGGCAGCCAGATATACTCGTCCACCGTTGCCGATGTATCGCGCAGCCTCGTTGCCGTATGGTCAGACGGCTCCGCTCCGTCCGGTCTGTGCCCTCTGGGAGACAAGTGCCCGTCAAAGGGCTTCACCGATGTCCCCGCAAGCTTCTGGGCGCACAACGACATTGACACGGCCGTTTCAAGCGGGCTGTTTAAGGGCACTTCCGCAGCGACCTTCAGCCCAGACACCGCAATGACCCGCGCCATGCTCGTAACGGTGCTGTACCGTCTCGGCGGCAGCGGTGAGGATGTATCCGGTGCGGAAAATCCCTTCAACGACCTTGACGAGGGCAGCTATTACTACGATGCGGTCCTCTGGGCATCCGAGCACCGCATTGCAAACGGCTTTACCGACGGCTCGTTCAAGCCCGACGACACGCTCACGCGTGAACAGCTTGCAACCATGCTGCACAGGTATGCCAACCATATGGGCTACCCCACCGATGTTTACTCTGATATAGGCGACTATGAGGACGCCCACGATGTCAGTGAATATGCCCGCGAGAGCATGTGCTGGGCAGTCGGTGCGGGCATAATCAAGGGGCTCACAAGCACTGCCATATCTCCCAAAACGAGCGCTACCCGCGCGCAGGTCGCGACAACGCTTATCCGCTTCGCAGGAAGCATGCTCTGAAAAGCAGATAACAGCAAAAACTCCGTTCGGTCGTTGATCGAACGGAGTTTTCGGTTATTTCCATTATGCCTCTGGCTCTGCGGAGGTCGTGGGAGTCGCGGTCGGAGTGGGCTCCGGCTTTTTTACGAAGGTTGCAACTATGCTGTGGTTTTCCGTAATGTTCGAGAGAGTGTAGCTCTCAAGAGCTCCCTTGTCCGAGCCGTCTATGCTGACCGACTGGATCTCGTAGCCGTCATTGGGCGTTATATTGACCGTTACGCTGCCCCACTCGGTAACGCTCACGCTGCCGCTGGGGTCGGTTGAGCCGCCGTTGCCGGCGGTAACAAGCACGGTGTAAGACGCGGTGCCGGTCTTGCCGGCATCCTTATCGGCAGGAGCGGCGCTCTCCGCCACGGTGCTGTTATTTGCCTGGACGGAGCCCGGGCGGAAGTCAAAGCAGCCGTCATCGGCCACAACGACGACCGTAAGAACCGCGAGGATGCACAGCACAAGCGTTATCACCCACCTTGTTTTCATGCTCATCCGCTTTTTTTCTTTTTTCTCTTTGTTTTCTTTTTTCATGCCTTATCCTCCGGGGACCTCACTTGTCCTGCTGCGCGCCCTTGCTTTTCGGCTTGCCGCGGTGGTAGAACCGACGGCTGCCGGACTTCTTTTTCTCTCCGTCGGCATTTTTGTGCTGCTGTGCGGGCGCGTCGCTCTGCTGGGGTGCCGGCTTCTTGCCGCCGTCCCTGCGGCTGTTCCTCGGCTTGGGGCGAACGCTCTTTTTGGTCTCATCATCCGCCGCCTGCTTGGAGGCGGGCTGAGGCTGCTTCCGCTCCGCGGGCTTTTTGCCGCCGCCCCTGCGGTTTCGCCGGCTGCGGCTGCGCTTTTTCACGGGCTCGGAGTGCTCCGTGCTCTCCTCGGGCTCTGCCGCGAACAGCTCGGGCAGCTTCCACTCGTCCTCCTCCTCGTCATCCTCCTCAGGCTCGGGGACATACTTGAGCACCGACGGCGGAGTCTCGCCGTCCTTGGGTCTGCCGCCGGGGACCGTCGCTACCTCAACGGAGCGGTAGGTCTTTATCGTATCGTCTCCCTCCCCGTCAAGCTTCACCTTTACGAGCTGGCGCAGAAGATTCACCTGCGTGACCGTACCGTAGCCCGTCGGAGTTTCAACGAACGCACCCTGCTTGGGAACGCTCTTCATAAGATCCTCATATGCCTCCTGCTCGTATCTCAGGCAGCACATGAGCCTGCCGCAGCTTCCGGAGATTTTGCCGGGATTGAGCGACATCGACTGCACCTTTGCCATTTTTGTCGATACCGGCTGAAACTCGTCGATAAACTGGCTGCAGCAGAACGGTCTGCCGCATATGCCGAGGCCTCCGAGCATCTTGGCTTCGTCCCTGACGCCGATCTGCCGAAGCTCTATGCGGTTGCGGAATATGCCCGCAAGATCCTTTACAAGCTCACGGAAGTCAACTCTGCCGTCGGAGGTAAAGAAGAACATCGTCTTATTTCCCTCAAAGTTGCACTCGACATCCACCAGCTTCATATCCAGCCCATGCTCGGCTATCTTCTGCTGGCATATTTCAAACGCCTCTTTTTCACGCTGCTTGTTTATCTCGACAACACGCAGATCGTCGCGCGTTGCCAGTCTTATTACCGGACGCAGCGGCTGCACGACCGCCGTGTCCTCCACCATATGATTTCCGTGAACGCAGTCAGCCATTTCAAGTCCCTTGCTCGTTTCGACAATGACCTGCTGCCCGCTTTTCACATTTTTCCCGTTAGGTGCAAAGAAATAGCTCTTGCCCCTGTTTTTGAATTTTACGCTTATAACCTCAGTCAATTGCTTTCCTCGTTTCCGCCGCCGAGCCTACTGCCAGCAGTCCAAGAATGTGTTTTATGCCCGTGTTGACCGTTCTGTACTCAAGGCAGCGGTCAACGAGCCTTATAATATCCATTATGCGTTGTTTATCCCGTGCCGGTATAAGCATTCCCACAAGGCGCCTTTTCAGCGCGCAGAGAAAATCTGCCATTTGCTGTGCATCGAGCTTTTCATGCTCAAAGCACCACGCCGTTATGCCCGGCACATCGTTCTTATCCAGAAGTGCGGCAAACTCATCGGCAAGCTGCGCCGTTTTTTCGTCCTCGGCATCCTCCGCACCGGTGCACCTGACGGCTGCGCAGCGCGATCTGACCGTTATGAGGAGCTTATCGGGATTTGCCGCACACAGGATGAAATGAACTCCCTCGGGCGGCTCCTCGAACAGCTTGAGCGCGGCGTTCTGCGCCTGCTCGTTCATACAGTCGGCATCGGCAATGATATAGACCTTTGCCGCAGCCTCGTTGGGCAGAATATACGCATCGGCTCCGAGCGCGCGGATCTGGTCGACGAGTATCTCCTTTTTACGGCTGCCCTTATCATCCGTCAGCCGCGATATGACCGCGAGATCCGGATGGACGCGTGCAGCGACCTTGCGGCAGTCGCGGCATACGCCGCACGGGCGCTTGTCCGGACTGCTGCACAGCATCCTCTGCGCAAGCTCATAAGCCTTGCTCATGCGCGCATTTTCCGACGGCGAGGACACTATATACGCGTGCGACAATTTTTCCATGGCACTCTCCCGGATAACCAAACACTTAATCAGTTTATTTTACTCTTTTCCGGACTTTAAGTCAACAAAAAGCGCACCAGACGCATTCCTTCTGCCGTTAATGCATAGTAATGCCCCCGCGTCCGTCATTGCGGCGGAAACGCGGGGGCGTTTATTCTTTTTTACAGTTCCTTTTTGTTGTCCGCGCCCGGGGTAGTAACGATGACCTTCTCGGGCGTTATGACGAGAGCGCCCTTGGCCGTTGCCGCGCCGTTAAACATTTTCTCGACCATGACTTTGAAGGCGGCAACGAGGCTGCCCTCGCTGAGATACACGGCGCTGCCCTTGATCTGATAGCCCTCGAGGCTCTGCGCATCGTATGCGGAAACGGCTATACGGCCATTGTTTGCGGTGAGATTCCTGAGCGTTGTGTCCAGAAATACGTCGCCGACGACAAGCTTCCCGTCGGGCGTTACATCCTTGAAGGCAACGGGGACAACATTCGGCTCGCCGCCGCCGCAGGTAGCCAGATCCCACATTCCGCTTTTGAGTACCTTGACAACATTTTCGTTCAGCATAGCTGTATCCTCCTTGTTTTTGAGCCTCCCGGCTCATCTGCCTTTATTATAGGCAGGATACCGCGCCCCGGAAAGATATTGGTCGGTTTATGAGTTACTAATAAATTTGATAGTTCCGCAGAGCAGCAGAGCTTTTTTATCGTCAAATCATTGAGCAGACATGCCGCTCGCGCCGAATGTATACAGGGTATGTATAAGCTCCGCAAGCTCGTCCAAAGAGATATCCTTGCCCCTGTTCAGCCATAATCTGTACAGCGACAGGGATATCTCAATGTGAAATTCAGAGAAATACGGTTCAAGGCGTTCATCCTTTATAGCTGCATCGCTTTCCGCCGAAAACTCCTTCTTCAGCCTGTCCTCAAAGTGAACACATCCGAAGGGACCAAGCAGCGCCTTCAGGTATTCCTCCTTTTCCGACAGCAGCTGCATCAGCTTTGCCGGCGTGCGCTCTTCACCGGCCGATTTTTCTCTGATATAATTGATCACATCATCCTCAAGGCAGTTGAGCAGGTCATAAATGTCCTGAAAATACTCATAGAACGTGCTGCGATTATACCCTGCCTCCGAGATGAGTTCCTTCACATATATCAGCTCTATAGGTCGCTGTGTATACATGCGGCAAAATGCCTCCATGATATTTTTCCGTGTCAGTGCTGTTGCTTCCGGCTGCTTTTTCATGCTTCCCTCCGTCCGACATTTTCTCTGCGGCTGTTGGTTGATGATGCTTTCACTTGACCGTATAATATTATACAACACGACGTCGGATAATGAAAGGACTATCCCTATGAAACCTATCATCATTTACTATTCCCGCTCCGGCAATACAGAAAAGATCGCATTGCAGGCAAAAGAGGATTTAAACTGCGAAGCTGTCAAGATCATACCGGAGGAGGCCTACGGCAGCTACATTTCCTCCTGTCTGCGGGTCATGAAGGAAAACGCAGCTCCCGTCGCTCCGGCATTTGTCACGCCGCTCCCCGATCTGAGTGCCTGTGATACCGTCCTGCTGGGCTACCCGATCTGGATGCAGGACATCCCCCGCTTTGTGGCAGACTTCATCGAAAGCTGTGACTTAAGCGGCAAAACGGTTGTTCCCTTTGCCACCTACGGCATGAGCGGCATCAGCTGGACGATGAAGCACCTGCGGCAGCTGTGTGCCGGCGCCGAGATCAGGCTGCCTTTTGACAGCGGCGTATTCAAAAAAGGCGATTACGAAAGCTGGATAAGCGAGGTCAAAAGCCTGTAGGCCCATGTGAAAAAACTCTCCCGTTTTCTCAAGCGGGAGAGTTTTGCATTTACTTGAAGTTGTGCGCATTTTGGAGAACCATTTCCTTTACCTTGAGAAGCCGCACCTTTGTGGAGTTTTCGTTCTCCTCAAGCTTCATGGAGATGTATTTAATATTGCTCTCAAGCTCCGGGATCATGACATATTCCAAAGCGTTCACGCGTCTGCGGGTCTTTTCGATCTCCTCGGCTAAGAGCTGCATCGTTTTTTCCACCTGCGCAAGCTCAAGCATATCCTCAAAGACCTTTGCCAGTGCCGCAAGCGCATCGTCGAGCTCGCCCGAGGTCTGTGCAAAGCCGTAAGGATATATTTCCGCCGGATCGTTATTGCGCGTGTGGAATGAATACTGCGGAACATTGACGCTCATGATATTTTTGAACTGCATATCCAGCTCAACACTCTGCCGCGGGTACAGAAGCGCCTGCTCGAGCATTTCGGGACTCATTATGGCGCTCGCTACCTGCAATGCCGAATAAGCCTGCGTGAGTCCCTGCTCAACGCGCTCCCGAAGCTCCTTGTTGCGCCGCACGATATCCATAAACTGACGCATCAGCTCATCGCGCTTATCCTTCATCAGCTTATGCCCGCGGCGGGCGGTCTTGAGTCTGCCCTTGAGCTGCTTGAGCATCATTCTCGTAGGGGTTATCGTGGTGCCTGCCATAAAGACGCCCCCCTTACTTCATGTATTTTTCTATCATCTCGGGCTTTACGCGCTTGAGCTCCGCTCTGGGCAGTATGCTAAGCAGCCTCCAGCCGAGATCGAGGGTCTCCTCTATGCTGCGGTTGGTGTTGTTGCCCTGATTGACATAGGTTTTTTCAAACTCGTCGGCAAATTCGGCAAACAGCTTATCGTCATCCGAAAGCGCCGCCTCGCCGAGGATGGTCATCAGCTCCTTTGCATCCTTTCCGCGTGAATACGCCGCGAAAAGCTGGTTCATCGTTCCGGCGTGATCCTCGCGGGTCTTGCCCTCGCCTATGCCCTTATCCTTGAGGCGGCTCAGCGACGGGAGAACATCCACCGGAGGCACGATGCCCTTGCGGTGCAGATCGCGGCTGAGGATTATCTGTCCCTCGGTGATATAGCCCGTAAGGTCGGGGATCGGGTGGGTCTTGTCATCCTCGGGCATGGTGAGGATGGGGATCATGGTGATGGAGCCTCTGCTGCCGATCCTTCGTCCGGCGCGCTCGTACATGGTGGCAAGGTCCGTATACAGGTATCCCGGATAGCCGCGGCGTCCGGGGACCTCCTTCTTCGCCGCCGACACCTCGCGCAGAGCCTCGGCATAGTTCGTAATATCGGTTATGATGACAAGAACATGCATATCCTTCTCAAACGCGAGGTACTCCGCCGCCGTAAGCGCCATACGCGGAGTTGCGATGCGCTCGACCGCAGGGTCGTTTGCAAGGTTTGAGAAAACGACGGTTCTGTCGATGGCGCCGGTGCGCTTGAAGTCGTTTATGAAGTACTCGGACTCCTCAAAGGTTATGCCGACCGCCGCGAATACAACGGCAAAGCTCTCACCGTCGCCGAGCACGCGTGCCTGACGCGCTATCTGCGCCGCGAGTGCCGCGTGGGGAAGTCCGGATGCCGAAAATATGGGCAGCTTCTGACCGCGCACGAGGGTGTTGAGCCCGTCGATGGTGGAAACGCCGGTCTGGATAAACTCTGCGGGGTATGCGCGCGCAGCGGGGTTCATCGGCATACCGTTGATGTCGCGGTAGGCCTCCGCCAAAAGCTCGGGGCCGCCGTCGATGGGCTGACCCATGCCGTTGAACACGCGTCCGAGCATATCCTCGGATACCGCGAGCTCCAGCGGGTGGCCGAGAAATCTAACCTTCGTCCGGGCAAGGTTTATGCCCTGCGCCGAGTCGAAGAGCTGGACGACCGCTCTGTCGCCCTCGACCTCAAGCACCTTGCCGCGGCGCGTTTCACCGTCGGGGAGCTCGATCTCGCACAGCTCGTCATAGGTAACGCCCTCGACCTGCTCGACTATCATAAGCGGGTTTGCTATCTGGCGTATGGTTTTATAATCTTTTATCATGCGTCCTCACCTCCGGCAACGACCGCCTCGATCTCGGTCCTCATCTGCTCGAGTATTGAAGCGTACTCCTGCTTGTATGCATCGGGAGCCGCCATCTTCGCTCTGCCTATGCGTTCCTTCGCACCGACGGAAAACAGTGCCTTCATGTCGGCGCCCTTCTTGAGTGCCTCGCGTCCGAGCTCATCAAAGGTCAGTATCATGCTCATAAGCTCAAACTGCTTGTCATAAGAGGAATATGCATCCTCATCGACGAAGGCGTTCTGCTGCAGGAAGTCCTCGCGCAGCATCTTCGCCGTTTCCATCGTGAGACGGTCGGCGGGGCTGAGCGCGTCCTGACCGACGAGACGGACGATCTCCTGAAGCTCGTTTTCCTCCTGAAGAATATGCATCGCCTTGTCGCGGTTTATCATGTACTGCGCGCCGAACCGCTCGTTATACCACGGTGCAAGCGTATCAACATACAGCGAATATGAGGTCAGCCAGTTTATCGCCGGAAAATGGCGCGCGTAGGCAAGTGACGAATCAAGCGCCCAGAACACCTTGACTATGCGCATCGTTGCCTGAGATACCGGCTCGGATATATCGCCGCCCGGAGGCGAAACTGCACCGATAGCGGTGACGGAGCCCTGTCTTTCGTCGGATCCGAGGCACTTTACGACGCCCGCGCGCTCGTAAAACTGCGCTATACGCGATGCCAGATACGCGGGATAGCCCTCCTCGCCGGGCATCTCCTCAAGTCGTCCGGACATTTCACGCAGAGCCTCCGCCCAGCGGGAGGTGGAGTCTGCAAGCACCGCGACATCGTAGCCCATATCTCGGAAGTACTCGGCGATCGTGATGCCGGTGTAGATAGACGCCTCACGCGCCGCAACGGGCATATCGGAGGTGTTTGCGATAAGCACCGTTCTTTTCATAAGGGGTTCGCCGTTTCTTGGGTCGGTCAGCTCAGGAAATTCCATGAGAACATCGGTCATCTCGTTGCCGCGCTCGCCGCAGCCGATGTAGATGACTATATCGACATCAGACCACTTCGCAAGCTGGTGCTGAACGACGGTCTTACCCGAGCCGAACGGTCCGGGGACTGCCGCCGTGCCGCCCTTTGCGATCGGAAACAGCGTGTCGATTATTCTCTGACCGGAGTTCATCGGGCGAGAGGGCATGCTCTTTGACGCGTAGGGGCGGCTTATACGCACGGGCCACTTCTGCATCATTGTAAGCTCATGGCGGACGCCGTCGGCGCTTTCGAGCACCGCAACGGTCTCCGTTACCGTAAAGCTGCCGGACCTTATCGAAACGACCCTGCCGCTCATTTTAGGCGGCACCATGATCTTGTGAAGGATCGCACTGGTCTCCTGCACGGTACCGATAACGTCGCCGCCGGAGAGCATATCGCCCTCATGCGCAGCGGAAACGAAATCCCACTTCTTCGTGCGGCTGAGTGCCGGAACATCAACGCCGCGGCTTATCGTTGCGCCGGTAAGCTCGCGGATCTCCGGCAGAGGGCGCTGTATGCCGTCGTAGATATTCTCGAGCATGCCGGGTCCAAGCTCGACGGACATCGGCATACCGGTGCTTTCGACCGCCGCACCCGGTCCGAGACCGGAGGTCTCCTCATAGACCTGTATCGAGGCGCTGTCGCCCGTCATATTAAGTATCTCGCCTATAAGTCTGTCGGGACCGACGCGCACGACATCGGAGACATTCGCGTCGCCCAGTCCCTCTGCCACGACAAGCGGGCCCGAGACTTTTATAATAGTTCCGCTCATACAGATACCTTTCTTTCTTAATTATTCTCCAGGATATTCGTGCCTATGGCACGCTCCACCGCAGCATTGAGAGCCGAAAGCCCCATACCGAGGCTGCCCTCTCTGCCGGGGATAAGGATTATCGCCGGAGTGACGCTGTCTTTGAATTTATCTATCTGACTCATGATGCCGGCGGCAATGTCCTCCTCAATGTAGATTATGGCGACATCCTCCCGCTCGTGAGTCAATGCACGCAGCACCGCCTTAGCCTCCGAGCCGTCTGCGGCCGGATATGCCTCCAGTCCGAGCGCCGTGAAGCCCATGACGGTCTCGCGCCGTCCTATGACCGCAATTTTATGCATACATATCACGCAGCCTTTCCCGTATCGTGTCCGGTGCAAGAGATGCCAGAAGTCCGGTGAGTATCATCCTCAGCGCCGTTACCTCGCCCTCGACGGCGGCAAGATACGCTATCACCGGCGCCTCGCCGTAGGAAACGAGCCTTGCGCGGGTGAGATACGCCGTTACCGCATTGTCGCAGCCAAGCTCAAACGCGGTCATCGTGCCGCCCCTTGCCGCCTGCGCGCCCTGTACCGCCGCAGCCGACAGAACGGTGTTGGCGTATATCGCGGCAAGCGTGTCGCCCGAACCGAACGCCGCAAGGATGCGGCCGCAGTCCACTCCGCCGCCGGGTATAAGCGCGGTTTTCAAAAACTCCGCATCCTTGCCCATGCGCATGGTGCGCACGGCGCTGCGGAGATTTGAGGCGTCTATCATCGTCTGGGCGTAGCCGCACAGAAAGCTGCTGCCAAGTGAGCTTGCCGCGCCGAGAAGCTCTGCAAAATAGGCTCTGTCAAGAACAAAATCGGCGAGCTGCGGATTTTGCGTGCGGGCAAGCACGCTTTTTGCCTCGATCAGAGCATCGGCAAAAAGCGCCGGTATGCCCGCATATTTTTCCTCCGTGAAGCATCTTTGCAGAGTCTCCGGAGCTATCCTGCCGGAAAAGCTCATGAGATCCGACCTGTCAATGCCCTCGGCCTCGCTTTTTATGATCGTCTTTGCGTTGTGGTAATCATATCTCATGCGAAAGACCTCTACGGGCTCCGGATCGGGCGACAGACGCGCAAGCTCGGAAAATATCTCCGCGCGGTGCTCCGCGAGGGCTGCCTCGACTTCTCTTGCCGTACAGCCGGACAGGTCCTTATAGCCGCAGTCGGTGAGCATTTTCGCAGCCTCGTCGAAGCATGGTGCATCTATCATGCGCTCGGCCTTGTCGCGCGTGAGCATTTTCGCTTCTCTGGCTCTGAGCATCGCCGAAAGATACAGATATTTCTCTCTGACGCATTTTTTGTTTGACAATTTATTCCCTCCCTTTCAGGGATATACGGCACAGCAGCGTTATTCAAACAGAAGCTGTGCAACCGGAGCCGCAAGCGCGCTGCGCTGCTGGCGGATGAGCGCGTCAATGCTGCAGTTGGTCTCGATGCCGCCGAAGCGGACGATAACGCCGCCGGATATGTCCGCGGTATCCTCGCTCAGCGTAAGCTTGCCGAGCTTTCCGTCGGCAGCGAGCAGCTCGTTTGCCCTTTTGCAGACCGCCCTTCCGAGCTCGGCTTTATCGCAGGCGTTGAGGACTATCTCCTCCGTGCCGTCTGCCGAGGCGGAGGCTGCCATGCGCGCAAGAAACTGCACATAGTCCTCGCGCGGCATATTGATTATTCGCTCTCGTGCGGCCCGGAACGCCGCCTCGACCATCTCCTGCTTTACGGCGAGAACGCTCTTTTTTGCCTCCATCTCGGCGATGCGGCGGCTGCCGCTCAGAATATCCTCGCACTCGGCATCGCCTTGCTTTATGAGCCCTTCGTACTCGGTCAGCGCAGCCTTGAAGCTCTCTGCGCGTATTTTTTCGGCTTCCGCTGCGGCTCGGTCTATCGTCTTTTTCGCCGCGGTATCCGCCTCAGCCTGAATATGTGCGATTATTTTTTCAGTGCCTTTCATAATAAAGCCCTGCCTTTATGTTAATTTTACCGTCGGTCAGATGTACAGCAGCATCATCATGGATGCCAGCAGGGACAGAATTGCATAGAACTCGACGGTGATGCACAGGATCATGCCCTTTGCCCAGTGGTCGGGATTCTTGGCAAGCAGGTTAACGGACGCCGCAGCGACCTTACCCTGACCGATGGCGGAAACGAGACCGCCGATGGCGATGGGCATGCAGGCTGCGAAGTAACGGCAGCCGTCAATAAACGAAAGGTCGGCGGCCGTGCCGTCGAGCAGCCCCATGTTCATGATCGCAACAAAGAACACGACAAGACCGTACAGTCCCTGGGTGCCGGGGATGACCTGAAGGATCATCGCCTTACCGAACTTTGAGGGATCCTCGGTTACGAGTCCCGCGCCGGCCTCGCCCGCTATGCCTGTGCCGACAGCCGAGCCCGCACCTGCCATGCAGGCCGCAAGACCTGCGCCGAGAAGGCCTATTGCCAGACCGGAATGTGCAAACAGAAATTCCATAATTGATATCCTCCTATTAATCTTCAGCTATATCGTAATATTTTGTGCTTACCTCAAGGGGACTGAATGCCCTGCCGCCGTCCTTATAGAACTTGCCGAAATACTCGAGGCACTGGAGCCTCAGGTCGTGTACATAGCAGCCCAGGAGATTCAGTGCAAAATTGAGCGTGTGTCCTATTATGAACACGGGGATAAACAGCCACAGGCTGCCCGCTATGCCGCCGATGGTATTGAAAACCGTTGCGATAACGCTGCCGGCAAGCATCAGCGCCATGATACGCGAATAGGAAAGTATATCGCCGAACCAGCCGGTAACGGTGTTGTAAAGCGTTGCAAACAGGCTTGTAATTTTGCCGAAGCCCTTTGCGCCGCGGCTTCCGCCGTAAAAGAGCATCACGCAGCCGATGACCAGCACCGCCGGCACTCCGCCGACATTGCCGACCTTGAGCGCCGCAAGAACCGCACCGGCAAGGATGACCCACAGTGAGCCCTCCTCCCAGAACGCTCCCGCCGCATCGCCGTTTTTGACCTTCTCGACAACGCTTATCACCATGCCTGTGTTCAGGTGGATAAGTCCGAGCACCATGGCTCCTATGAGCACCGTCATGACATCGGTCATCGGGCTGAACAGGCACCACAGCTCGCCCCAGCCCTCGGGCTTGCCGGTTATCTGGCCTATCTTCACGAGCGCATCGCCGAAAAAGCCGCCGGTGAGTATGCCCATTATGAATGTCGATATGCCGGCATACAAAAGCAGCTGGCAGAAGCTCAGGCTGCCCTTGCGGGGCTTTATCTTCTTCATTGCAACGACCGCCGCAAGGATCATTATAAGACCGTAGCCCATGTCAGCCATCATCAGCCCGTAGAACAGGATGAAAAACGGCGCCATAAGCGGGTTCGGGTCGACGCCGTCGTAGGCGGGCAGGCTGTACATGTTCGTTACCATGTTCAGCGCGTTAGTTATCCTGTTGTTGCGGAGCTTTACCGGCACCTCGGGGTATTCCTCGGGCTCGGGATCCGTGAGCTCCCATGCGCAGTCGAATTTTGCAAGGCAGGCCTCGAGCTCCGGAACCCTTCTCGCAAGCACCCAGCCCTGCAGGGCGACGGCACTCTCCATTCCGTAGAGTCTGCCCTCTGCCTCGGCATAGACCTCCTTGGTCTCCATTCTGTCCGCGCACAGCTTCAGCTCGCCGCGGTGCCCGCCCATGGCGCGGATCTGACCGATAAGCTCCTGCTTCTGCTCGTCGAGCGCCTTCAGCTCGCCCCTTAGCCGCTGCGTGTTCTCTGCGGCGGTGCCCTCGGCATTTCCGAACGAGGCAATTGTAAAGCCGTATTCCCTCACGGCATCCAGAGCGGCAGGCAGCGCCTCCTTAAAGCATATCAGAACAAGATACCGCTGTGTCCTGTCGGAAAAAACGCTAACGAGCTCGGCTTCCTCGGTAACTGCGGCGAGCGCGCCCTGAACATCCGCAGAGAGCACCGACGACGGCACCATGCCGAGCGTTACCGCGCAGCGCTCGGTGCCCTCCCCGTCAAGGGGATAGTCAAGCTCGAGCCACGGCGCAAGCGCGTCTATCGAGCCGTTTATTCTCGCGTACTCGGCGTTTATCCTGCGCAGCGTTTCGTCCGCTCCGACTATGCCGCGCGCGATATCAAGGGTCTCGGAGAGCGTGGAATCATCCAATATGACGCCGCGCCCGATCTCCGGCTTAGCGGAAAGCAGCTTTTTCTTTACGGGAGCATACTTATCAAGCAGCTCCACCGCCTGCGTGAGCACAGCGCGATCGGTGCGGCAGCGAACGACATCGCTGCTTTCCTTTGAAAGGCGGGCGCGAAGCTCCGGCGAAAGCTCGGACAGCTCCGGCTCGGATACCTCGATGCAGCCGAGCAGCATAAGCTGCTTGAGCAGCTCCCTTTTCTCGTTGCGAACAGCCAGCAGCCGCAGCTTCTTCATTTTTTCAATGGCCATTACGCATTCACGATCCTTTCCGCGATATACTGCGCCGCCTTATCGCAGCGGCTCTCGGCCTTTGCGCGCAGCACCGCTTTTTTGTTCTCCGCCTTTTGATATATCTCCCGTACCTGCATCTGAGCCTCGGCCCGTGCCTGCTCTCTGCGCTGTGCAAGCTCGGCGGCAGCCTTCGCCCGAGCTTCCTCGATGTCCGTTTTTCCCGTCTGCTGCGCCTGCGCAGTTATGCGCCTGGCCTCCGTCAGCGCTTCGGCAGCGGTCATTCTCGCCGCCTCCTCCGCCGCACTTATTTCGGCTATCTCATCGAACGCCATCCGCTCTCCTCCCTTCTGTTAAGTTTCTTTGCGGATCATCAATAAAAATATGCATCTGTTGTGTTAAGAATAACAAAAAAGTCTTGTGTTTTCAACGCTTTTTGTGCATTTTTATTGATAAACTTTGTGCAATTAAATTGTTAAATTAATTACTCATGCCTCTTACACCCCATATGAGGCGCAAACCGTTGAAAATGCAGGGTTTATTTTTTGTCATTCGCGGCTGCAACTTTGTTTGTTATTTAACATAATATCCTTTATCCCTTTAAATTGCAAGGCTTTTTCGACCCTTCACGGGCATTTTTTCCGCTGCCGGAACATTTTCCGACAGTTTTTGCATGTATCTGCTTTTCCACTTGCCAAATCAGCCCCTGCAATGTATAATCATTTGGTACGGATAACTCAAATTTGTATACCCGAGGAGGTTTTTATGGCCAATAATTATAAACGCCGCGCCGGCGACCGTGTCGACGGCAGACGGCTGCGTTCACTTAACGGATTTTATAATTTCATACCGTTTATAATGCCTACAAGAAACGATGCTCTCAATTTATATGAGGAATCGTTTGAGATAACGAACGCCGACCGCTGGTTCAGAAAGCAGCGCGTTGCCGGCTACAAGGGTATCGGCATGCTGCATCTGCTTATCGCGGCGTATGTGCGCGCCTGCGCATATCTTCCCGGGCTGAACCGCTTTGTCGTCGGAAACCGCGTGTATGCGCACAACGAGATCGAAATAGTCATGGCCGTAAAGCGCAATCTGACCATCGACTCGACCGAAACCACCATCAAGGTCCCGTTCAAGCCCACCGACACCATCTTTGATGTGTACAACAAGATGAACGCGGCCATCGACGAGATAAAAAACTCCGACGAGGAAAACGGCACCGAGGAATTTGCGAACAGGTTTGCGGCTCTGCCGCGCTTTGTCATCCGCTTTATCATCTGGCTCATCCGTGTTTTCGACTACTTCGGGCTTCTGCCGAAAAAGCTTCTGGATGTCAGCCCCTTCCACGGCTCGATGATAATAACCGACCTCGGCTCGCTCGGCATAGGTCCGATATATCACCACATATACAATTTCGGCACGCTGCCGGTCTTTGTCTCATTCGGTGCAAAGCGCCATGTCTATGAGCTGGACAGACACGGGAACATGGTGGACCGCAAGTATGTCGATGCAAAATTCGTTCTCGACGAGCGCACGGTGGACGGTCATTATTACGCCTCCGTTTTCAAGCTCATAAACCGCATTATCGCCGATCCGTCCATACTCGAAATGCCCCCACAGAAGGTAAATGAGGATATCTTCTGAACCGAAGCCGTCAAAAGCCTCCGTTTTCGCAAGCTGAAAACGGAGGCTTCGTCTATTTTATTATGCGCGCCTTGCCTATGGCGCGCTTTGTGTCCGGCGAGGTTTGCAGAATACGGTCGGCGGAGACATTATACAGCGCACACAGTCGGATCAGGTGCCTTATCGGCAGCTCGCTTGCGCGGCGCTCATAGCGCGCATACATCGTCTGCGAGGTGCCGAGGTAATCAGCGACCTCGGTCTGCGTAAGGTCGTTATCCTCCCGGAGCGCCCTGAGTCTGTCGATATAGTCCATTGCCGATGCCTCCTGCCTCTTTTCCAGCAGTGTAGCAAAGTACACATATTTACTATTGACTTTAGTAAATATGTGTACTAAAATTATGCCAGCACATACGCTGTATATAAAAAGAAGGGAGAAAAATATGAAGAAAACGATAAGCCTGCTGCTGTGCCTTGCGGTACTGCTCGGCTGCCTCGCCGGATGCGGCAGCTCCGGCAACGGGCTGACAAAGCTCACAGATTACATCAATGAAAACGGAACGAAGAACGATGCCGGAACGGCTGCCCAGATAGACCTCGGAGCCAATCTGAAGGACACGGTAGTTACCGCCGCCGTCATAGGCGAAACTCTCATGCTCATAGTGGAGTACAGCGGAAACTCAGTACCGGCGGCAAATGTTGAGCTCAACTGCGTGACCAACCTGTATCTCAGCGGAGATAAGAAGGGTCAGTTCATGCAGCAGAACGACCTTGAATTTTCGAGCGGATACACGACCACCTCCATCTGGTCAAAGCTCGAGGGCAGCATCGACATTGCCGCCTTCACGGCATCCACCGAGGTAGACGGCGAGTTTTCGAGCAGCTCAAGCTCCACTCAGCTCACCGATGAGTTCAGGGCATATGCCTCCGACGGCATAAACACCGCCATCGAGGCGCTCTCGGCATTCATCGCCGAAAAGCTCGAGCTCAAGCTTTCAGACCTCGGCTTTGAGAAGTACGAGATCGACTCCTCCCGCGAGTCAGCCATAAAGGAGCACAATGCCGAGCCCGACGAGCCCGACGAGCCCGATCCGGAGCCTGCACCCATCACGATAACCGTTCAGAAGCTCGAGGACAACAGCGCCGGAACGCCGATGTTTTTGTACAATGTTACCAACAACAGTGACAAGGCGCTTGAGGCATGCACGCTCTATATAGTCTGCTATGACGCATACGGCGAGTATGTTAACCGGTACGGAAGCGGCTCACCCGCAACCACGGCAGTCATCGACGACCGCATCGAAGCCGGCGCGACTGCGGAACGGGGCAACTACCTCACAGGCTTTAGCGGTACAAAGTCCGTTAAGGTCGCCGTCGGAGTATACAAGCTCGAGGGCTGCGACAAGGTGACGGTAGCTGCCAGTGACGACCTCAACAACGCAAATCTCGTCTGGATAGATTACCCCGCGTAAAACCGAATACACGAAAATCATCAACCTCCCGCACAGCGAATATGTGCGGGAGGCTTTTTATCGTATCCGTTCCGGACTTGACTTACTTTTTTCTTTGAGCCGCGGCGGAGAATGTGGTACAATCGCCGTGATAGGAGGCGATCGTTTTTGAATTGGTATATCATTGATAAAACGCTCAGACCGTCGGACGCAGAGCCGTGTGCCGATGCACCGGCGGTGCTGCTTTTAAGCTCCGAGGAGCTGCCGCACGCGGGCGGGATAGCCGGACTTGAAAAGGTCATTTACCACACGCCGCCCGCCAGAGACGCAAGAGTCTGCAAGGCGGAGCTGCGTCCCGACTGCATCAGCGGAACGCTCGTCGTGCCGCACGGCGCATCCGGCGGCGGCTGCCTGCGCTGCGGCTGCCTCATCTGCCCGAAGCGGGTCGTGCTCGTGAGCGACGACGGCGAGCTGCACTCGATCCTCCAGCGCCTCGTCAAGGAGCGGCGCAGCACCTCGTGCAGCGTAGGGCGCTTTTTGTTTGACCTCCTTGAGGAGCTGATCGCAAAGGATCTTCACCGTCTTGAGGAGATTGAGGACAAGGCGGAGCGGCTTGAGGATCGCATCCTTTCCGGCGATTTCGATAATTTCAGTGCAGAGATGAATGCAGTTCGCAAGTCGGCGATGAGCCGATTCCGCTGCTATTCGCAGCTCGACGATGTTGCCTGCCTGCTGCGCGAGAACGAAAACGGCTTCTTTACAGCCGATGAGGAGCTGCTGTTCAAGATGTTTGAGGGGCGGGTCATCCGCCTTCGGGAGGAGTCTCAGCTGCTGCGCGAATATTGCGTGCAGATACAGAGCATGTTTCAGGCGGAGGTGGACATTCGCCAGAACCGCACCATGCGCATCCTCACCATCGTGACGACGATCTTCTTGCCGCTGACGCTGATCGCCGGCTGGTACGGCATGAACTTCGCCGGTATGCCGGAGCTGCACTGGAAATACGGCTACCCCGTCGTGGTGTTGGTCAGCATCGTGACCGTGGCCGTGAGTATCCTGATCTGCAAAAAGAAGAAGTTCTGACACGAAAGCTCCTGCATTTTCCGCAGGAGCTTTGTTTATAAAATCTTTCTTGTTTGTTCATGCCTTTGTCATAAAAGCTGTGTATTATAATACCACAGGCTCGGGAGGATACCCGACGGATACCCGGAGGCACCGATGGATGATAACAGAGACAAAATGAATACCGGCGGTGTTGATGGCGAGTACCATTTCGTAAAACCGGAGCAGCGCCTCTACGAGGACGCGGAGTTCGTCCCTCAGGACGAGGCGACGGAGTTTCCCGACTACTATGTCCCCGAGGAGAAAAAGCCGCGTGAAAAGACCGATGAGGCAAATCGCGGCAGGATCTTCAAAACGGCATGCATGTGCCTTGTGTGCGCTCTCGTGGGAGGGCTGGTCGGAGGCTTCGTTGCACTCAACGCCGCAGGCGGCAATGTGACCGGAACCACCGCGGGGACGGCAGCCGCGGGTGAGAAGCCCGTTATCGGCTCCACCGCCGCCGGCAAGACCGTCAGCACCGAGGCTGCCTCGGCAAACGAGATATATGAGCTCGGCTGCCGCCAGACCGTTGGCATCGCCATCGGCAACAGCAATTCCAATATCTTCGGTCAGACCAGCTCCAGCGCCGTGAACGGCACGGGCTTCGTCATAACGGCCGACGGATATATCATGACAAACTATCATGTCGTCGAGTCCGCACAGCGGAATGACTATTCTGTCAGCGCCCTTTTCAAGGACGGTACCTCATATGAGGCAAAGGTAGTCGGCTTCGATGCGGATAACGATGTCGCGGTTCTGAAAATAGAGGCATCCGACCTCTCTCCCGTAACGATAGGCAACAGCGACAATATTGCCGTGGGCGACGGAGTTTTTACGATAGGCAATCCCCTCGGCGAGCTCGATTTTTCGATGACCTCCGGCAGGGTGAGCGCACTCAACCGCAGCATAGTCACCGACCGCAACACCGCCGCGATAAATATGTTCCAGTTCGATGCGGCGATCAATTCCGGAAACTCCGGCGGTCCCGTATATAACGAAAGCGGCGAGGTCATCGGTATAGCGACGGCCAAGGTCGGCTCCTCCGGTGTGGAGGGTCTGGGCTTTGCCATCCCGATAAACGATGCGGCCGAGATCGCAAACGAGCTCATAACAAAGGGCTATGTCAGCGGCAAGGCGTATATGGGCGTTAACATCGACAGCCGGTACACTCCGGTGTACGCGCAGTATTACGATATGCCCGAGGGCGCATATGTCTATAATGTCGAGTCCGGCGGCTGCGCCGAAAGGTGCGGACTTGCCGCAGGCGATATAATCACCGAAGTCGGCGGTGAGGCTATCGGAAGCTATTCCGACCTCAGCTCCGCCATAAAGAGCTTCAAGGCCGGTCAGAGCACCGAGATAGTCGTCTACCGCGCCGGCGAATACGAAAAGCTCGAGATAACCTTTGATGAATCCACTCCCGATGCCGCAACCAACGGCGTAGGTGAGTTCGGAGTTTCGGCTCTGCCCAAGGCGGGCTGATGCCGGGTTTATAACCACGCTATGTTTCTTCTCCTTTAAAGTCGGGAGGCCCCTCTCTCACCTCCCGATATATATCCTCTCTATTTCTCCAAAACAAAAGGCCGCAGCTTGCTGCGGTCTTTTGTTTTGCCGGCAGTCACCGGCCGGCACGCCGCGCTGACCGTATCCGCTCACATTTCCTCGACGGCGAATACATCCGGAAGTCTGGTGACGGCGGTCACTATCTCTGTGCCGGTAATCTTCGGAGTAGTGTACACGGACATGAGCGCATAGTATCGGTGCCGTTCGTTCTCGCTCTCGGTGCGGCTGACCTCAAGGCTTGACACCTTGAGAGAGCGGGCGCTGAGCAGCTCAAGCACCTCGTTTATCGTTGCGGCTTCGGCATACTCGATGTAGAGCGTGCACAGTCTGCCGCTTTTTGCGAATTTAAACTCAAACTTTATGAGCACGATCTCGGCAAACAGTATCATTGCCGCCGCAAACAATGCACACTCGATAAAGCCCGCACCGCAGGCGAGCCCGACTATCGCCGACGCCCAGAGCCCCGCCGCGGTGGTGAGTCCCTTCACCTGCCGTCTGCCGGTGACGATAATGGTGCCCGCGCCGATGAAGCCGATACCGGCAATGACCTGCGCACCGAGCCTGCCGATATCGGTCATGAGCCCCAATCCAAGCAGGAGATACTGGCTTGTGAGCGTTGTGACGGCGGCTCCGAGACAGATGAGGATATGAGTGCGTAAGCCCGCGGGACGGCGCTTTATCTCGCGCTCCGCACCTATGACCGCTCCGCAGAAAAACGCGGCAAGCAGCCGCAGCGTCAGTGCGAGCACGGTGCCCTCCCTTATAAAATCAAAGCATGACAGCATATTCTCACCCCCCTCACTGACCTTCTTCTATTGAAACGATGCCGCCGAGCATTGACAGCCGCGCAAGCAGCAGCGTATGGTTTATCTCCTTCGGCAGATATACGCTAAGGTGTACCCCGAGTGCTGCCCGGCTGTCCTCCGGCTGCTTTGTCAGATCCACATCATAGACCGTGACGCCCAGCTCACGCAGCATTGTCAGAACGGCGCCGAAGTGGTCAAAGCTATCCAGCTCCGCGAGGATGTTCATATACCGCGAGCGCAGTATCAAGCGCGATTCCAGCGCCGGAAAGGCATACATGCAGATGAGGATGAGCACAACGCATATGCCCACGCATTCGTAAAAGCCCGCTCCGATGGCAAGCCCCAGGCATGCCGATGCCCAAAGCCCCGCCGCGGTGGTGAGCCCCTTCACACGCTTTCTGCCTGTGAGGATGATGGTGCCCGCCCCGAGAAAGCCAACGCCGTTTATGACCTGAGCGCCGAAGCGCGAGACATCGTGGACGGCGCCGGCCGCCCGTGCCTGCGCAAGCCACTTCGTCGAAAGCATTATATCGAGATACTGGCTTAGCATTATGGTCATCGTCGAGCCAATGGCGACGAGCATATAGGTGCGGAAGCCTGCGGGACTGCTTTTGCGCTCGCGCTCAAGTCCCAGCAGTCCGCCGACTATTACGGCAAGCACTATCCGCAGCACCATTGATGCGAAATTAAGTTGTCTTAAGTATTCTGCGGCGTTTTCCATATATCATCTCCGCGCCCTGCTCTGCGGGCGCTTTTTTGCTTTGCTTTTCGATATTTTCCGGAGCTTTCTTTTGGCTCTCCGCTTTCTTGCCGCCAGAAGCAGCAGCGTGAGCATTGTCACCACAAACAGCGCGCACACGATGACGAGCGCAAGCTTCTGATCCGATTGCAGCCCCTGCGGAGTCTGCGGCTGAGGCTCCTCCGGCTCCTCGAGCACGGTTTTTCCCGCAACGAGCTTCACCGTTGCGTAAATTGTCCCGTCATCGGGGTCCGAGAAGCTCACGGTGCCGAGCTCGGTGCCCTCGGGGCACTCGGCAGTTAGTGTTTCGGCATTGAGATCGACGGTCTTTCTGAGCTCGGATGCATCCAGCGAGTTCTCGGCCAAGGCGTTAACATCGCCCGCGCAGATAAGCTCCACCGTTCCTTTTACGCCGTCGTGTTCTATGGGCTGCGTGCCGACGGCGGTGCCGGATTCCACGATACTGCGGTAGGAGTAGTTTTCAAAGCACCAGTCGAGCAGCTTCACCGAGTCGGCAAAGCTGTCAAATTCCTTTTTGCTCTTGTCGCCGTCGGCACCGAGGATGACGGTGATGACATTCACTCCGTCGCGCTGTACCGCTCCCACGAGGCAGTAACCCGCAGCGTCGGTATATCCGGTCTTTATGCCCACCGCGCCGTCGTAGCGGTATTTTCCGGTGTACACCGAGTCGCTGCAAATGAGCGCGTTCGAGCTTTTCAGCCGCCGCTCGGGTGAAAGGTTCGTTGCGGAAACGGTGTACTCCGAGGTGCCCACGAGCTTTGCGAAAAGCGGATGGCGCATCGCCTCGCAGGAGATGATGAATATATCCCGCGCGGTGGAGTAGTGCTCCGGATCGGGCATGCCGTGGGTGTTTGTAAAGTGCGTTCCGCTGCACCCGAGCTCGCCGGCGCGCACATTCATTTTGTCCACAAACGCCTCTATCGAGCCCGCGACATGCACGGCGATTATATTGCACGCCTCGTTTGCCGAGGCGAGAGCCGCGCAGTAGAGAAGATCCTCAAGGCTCATACTCTCGCCGACGCCGATACCGGCGGTGGAGCTGTCGTCGTCAAGACCCGTTTTGCAGTCGGCTCCGGCGGTGACGGTGTCATCTGCAGAAACGCTGCCGCTCTCGATGGCTTCAACGGCGAGCAGCATCGTCATTATCTTTGTGAGGCTCGCGGGTGCATGGCGGGAGTAGGCATTGGCGTTGTAGAGTATCCTGCCGGTGCCCATATCGCCCAGAAGCGCACACTCGGCGCTGCCGAGCTTCGGCTGCGCGTTGTCCTCCGCCAAAGCAGGCACGGCAAGCAGCCCGAGCACCACGCTCAGGCACACTATCATCGCCGTTATTTGCAGCTTTCTCATGCTATCTTCCCCACAGCCTTTATTGTTTACTGTATGCTACATTATAAATAAACTTGCCCTTCCGCGCAAGCGGCAATTGCGTGGAAGGGCTTCATTTGCCGAATTTCTCTGCACAGCGGAAAAACGCCTCTAAAAACCCGTTTGGAGCCGAGGTATGTCTGTTCGGAGCGGATATACAGCGGCATATACGCTACAATGCATACCGTAACCCCCATATGTATCTTCTTAGTCACGCGGTGCGGCCGGTCCCCGTGCCGCGAGGCAAAATCTTTCCTTTACCATAGCAAAGTTCTATACTCCTTTTATCTTCACTTTACAGCAAACCACCGGACGGATAACCGTTCGGTGGTTTGTGCTTATGTACAGTCAGCGCCCCCTGAACGGCTGATCCGTTCGGAGGGCGCTGCTGTTCGTTATCCGGTTAAGCCTCGCCGCGCTCCTTGAGAGCTTCCTTGCGGGAGAGGTTGACTCTGCCGCGATCGTCGATCTCGGTGACCTTGACCCATGTCATATCGCCGACATTGAGAACATCCTCGACCTTTTCGGTGCGCTTGAACTCAAGATCCTTGATATGGCACATTCCGTCCTTGCCCGGAGCGAGCTCAATGAATGCGCCGATGGGGATTATGCGCACGACCTTGCCGTAGTACAGTGCGCCGACCTCGGGCTCGAAAACGATGTTCTCGATGGTCTGGCGTGCGGCGCGGCAGGCCTCGATATCCTCGGATGCGATGAATATGCTGCCGTCGTCCTCGATATCGATCTTGCAGCCGGTGTCGGCGGTGATCTTCTGGATGACCTTGCCGCCGGAGCCGATGACCTCGCGGATCTTGTCGGGATTGATCTTCATCTGGATCATCTTCGGAGCGGTCTTTGCAAGCTCCTTGCGCGGCTCCGCAATGGCCTTGAGCATGACCTCGTCGAGGATCTGGAAGCGAGCCTCGCGGGTGATCCTGAACGCCTCCTTGACTATCTCGTGCTTGAGTCCGTCGTTCTTAAGATCCATCTGGATGGCGGTGATGCCGTTCTTCGTGCCGGCAACCTTGAAGTCCATTTCGCCATGGAAGTCCTCAACGCCCTGGATGTCGATGAAGGTGGTGAAATCGTCGCCGTCCTGAATAAGGCCGCAGGAGATGCCCGCTACGGGTGCCTTAAGGGGAACGCCTGCATCCATGAGTGCGAGCGTGGTGCCGCAGATGGAGCCCTGAGAGGTCGAGCCGTTGGAGGAGAGGATCTCGGAGACTACGCGGATGGTGTACGGGAAGTCCTCGACATCGGGAATGACGCACTCGAGCGCCTTCTCGACGAGAGCGCCGTGACCGTATTCGCGTCTGCCGGTGCTGCGGCTGGCGCGAGCCTCGCCGGTAGAGTAAGCGGGCATATTGTAGTGATGCATAAAGCGCTTCTCTTCCTCCTCCCAGATGGTATCGAGCTTCTGGGACATGGAGAGAGTTGCGAGAGTTGCAATGGACAGCACCTGGGTCTGACCGCGGGTGAACAGTGCCGAGCCGTGCACTCTGGGTATAATGCCGACCTCACTGCCAAGGGGACGGATCTCATTCATTGCACGGCCGTCAACGCGCTTGCCGGCGAGCAGCCACTTCTTAACGACCTTTTTTTGAAGCTTGTACAGTATCTCGTCCATGTACTGCATGATGTCGGGATGATCCTCGGAGTATTTCGCCTCCATCGCGGTGACCCACTCGTTGACGCGAGCCTCGCGCACATTCTTATCGGCGGTGTCCATGCAGTATTCCATACCCTCAAACTCGTTCTCGACGAGCTTATTAAACAGCTCCTCGTCAAAGGAGGCATGCTCGTACTCAAACTTCGGCTTGCCTACCTCGGCGACCATCCTGTCGATAAGGTCGAGGACGGGCTGGAGATGCTCGTGAGCCTGAACTATGCCCTCGTACATGACATCGTCGGGAACCTGATCGGCCTCGGACTCGATCATTACGATCTTTTTGTGAGTCGCGGCGATGGTAGTGGTCATGCGGTTGGTCCTGCGCTCCTCCTGAGTGGGGTTAAAGAGATATTTCTCGCCGTCCCAGCCGAGTACTATGCCGGCAATGGGACCGTTGAAGGGGACATCGGAGATGCTGACGGCTGCCGATGCGCCGATCATTGCGGTGATCTCGGGGCTGCAGTCGCGGTCTACCGACAGGACCTCGCAGGCAATGACGACATCGTTGCGCAGATCGCTCGGGAACAGCGGGCGCATGGGGCGGTCGATGAGTCGGGACGCCAGCACTGCCGGCAGGCTGGGCTTACCCTCGCGGCGCATAAAGCTGCCGGGGATGCGGCCGACGGCGTACAGCTTCTCGTTGAAGTCAACGGCGAGAGGAAAGTAGTCGATACCGTCCTTGGGGCGGGCCGATGCCGTGCAGGTGACAAGCACGGTGGTCTCACCGTAGGTGACGAGCACGGCGGCGTTGCACAGCTCCGCCATCTTGCCGACCTCCATCTTCAGGGGACGGCCTTCGTACTCGATCTCGAATTTTCTGTAATCGGGAAATTCCTTGTGAGTGATTATCATTTGTTTTGCTCCTTTTCGTTATTATTTTCAAAAACCGCCGGAGCATAGCACTTGAAAACAGACTTCACGCCGAAGCCCGTTTTCAAATACTAAGCTCCTTTTCGGGGGCGATTTTTTAGAGGCATTTTTTCGCACCTGCGGATACGGTCATTGCGGTATCCCGACCGGTGGGTGCAGGTAAAGCCGGTATACTGCCGCAATACCGCAAGTGCGCCCTTGGCTCCCCTGCGTAAAGGGAGCTGTCAGCCGTAGGGCTGAATGATGAGGCGAGATTATATCTCGGCGTGAGCCGGCTCAATATGGATCGGCGCAGCATTGAAAAAAGCAGGGGACAATATTCACTTGTCCCCTGCTTAAAACCTTCATACCCTTCGGAAATGCCGGACTTACTTGCGGATGCCCAGCTTTGCAATGATTGCACGATAGCGCTCGATGTCCTTCTTTGCGAGGTAGTCGAGCAGGCGGCGGCGCTTGCCGACCATCTTGTACATGCCCAGACGGCTGTGGTCGTCGTTGGGATGAACCTTCAGGTGAGCGGTCAGCTCGCGGATGCGCTGAGTGAGAATTGCGATCTGAACCTCGGGCGAGCCGGTGTCGTTCTCGTGAGTCTTGTTTGCCTCTATAACGGCGGTCTTGGTCTCTTTGGTGATCATAATGATACCCCTTTCATGATTTTCATATACCCTGTGACTAAGTAAAGGGATGAAAGGTCTCCCGATTACTGAGTACACGGGCTTAGCCTTGTAATATTACCACTTACCGCTGCGTTTGTAAAGCTTTTTTTACGGGTTGAGATCGGCTGTCCTGAAGTACAGGCTCCTGAGCGTATCCGCGTCCGCGCCCTGTGTCATGCCGACGGACCAGCTCCTGCCGCCCAGATACCAGCAGATGATGCCGGCTCCGTTTCCGTCGAGCTTCACGACGGGGTCGCCCTGCAGGATCTCGAGCGTCATTATCGGCTCCTCCTGCCAATCACGGCTCATGCCGGAGATATCCTCTCTCTGCTCCGTAGCCTGCGCACGGATGACAAAGTCGCCGTAGTCGGCCTGATACAGCGTTGTGCTGCCGTCTATGGCCGTGTAAACGGGAGTCCTGCCCTCGATATCCGGCATTACGATGCCGGCGGTCTTGAACTCCTCGGCGCTCGACTCGCGCACGGGGTTTGCAAGCTGCGTGTTATTATCATCGCCCTGCACGGAGCAGGCGCACAGCGCCGCCGCAAGGCACAGCGCGCAGCAGACGATGCTTTTCAGATTTTTCACCGCGGTCGCTCCTTTCGCTTTCGTCAACATCCCTATGACGAAGCTTCGCGCAAAATTGTTCCTTAAACATTTGATATTATCCGCACATTGTGGTAACATACATCTGATTTTAACACAGGAGAAGCAGAATGGACAGCAATTTTTTCGCTCTTATCTCGCGCATGCGCTATATTGAGCGCTGGAGCCTGATGCGCAATTCCATACATGAAAACATTCAGGAGCACAGCCACATGGTCGCCGTTATCGCGCACGCCCTCGGCGTTATCCGCCGCGATGTATACGGCATACCCTGCGACCCGAACGCGTGCGCGGCGGTCGCGCTGTACCACGACGCAGGCGAGATCCTCACCGGAGATCTGCCCACGCCGATAAAATACCATGACGATGAGATCATGAGCGCGTACAGGCGCGTCGAGACCATCGCCTCGGAAAAGCTTCTGGGCATGCTGCCCGCCGAGCTCCGGCCGGCGTTTGAGCCGCTGCTCACGGGAGAAACTCAGCGCGAGCTGCACCCGATAGTGAAGGCTGCCGACAAGCTCAGCGCGTACATAAAATGCATTGAGGAGCGCAAGGCCGGCAGCAACGAATTCTTGAATGCCGAGCGGCAGACTCTCGATGCGATACATGCTTACAGGCTGCCGGAGGCCGAATACTTCATTGAGCACTTCATTCCGGCGTTTGAGAAAACTCTTGACGAATTGGGGACGATAGAATAATGGAAAACTCAAAGCTTGAGAGGATAAACGAGCTTGCGCGCCTTAAAAGAGAGCGCCCGCTCACGCCCGAGGAGCTCTCCGAGCGCGATGAGCTGCGCAGAGAGTATCTTGACGAGTGGCGCAAGGGAGCAATCGAGATACTTGAAAACACCTACATCCAGACTCCCGACGGAAAGAAGCATAAGCTCCAGCGAAGGGACGGAAAATGAACAGCCTGATCGTTTGTCTGAACGCGGTCGCTCCGATATTCATCATCATGGCGCTCGGCTGCCTTGCAAGGCATCTGGGCGCTATAAGCCGTTCGGATGTCCCGAAGCTGAACAAGATGCTGTTCCGCTATTTCATGCCGGTGATGCTGTTTTACAACATCTATTCCTCGGATCTGTCCACGGCGGTACAGCCGAAGCTGCTGGGTTTTACGGCACTGTGCGTGCTGGTGGAATTTTTTCTGTGCCTCGGATATGTGCTTCTCACCGAAAAGGAGCCCGCAAAGCGCAGCGTTAAGATACAGGGGCTTTACCGCTCGAACTTTGTTATAATCGGGCTGCCGCTGGCATCGGCGCTCGTATCCGGCGTGGATGTGGGACCGGTCGTCGTGCTCATCGCCGTCGTTGTTCCGATGTACAACGCACTGGCGGTGATAACGCTTGAGGCCTTTAACGGCGGCAGGCTGAATGTCTGGCAGCTGCTGCTGGATATTATAAAAAATCCGCTCATCCTCGGAACCGTGTTCGGCCTGGGCTTCCTCCTGCTGGGCATTGAGCTTCCGGAATTCCTGCTCTCTGCCGTGCGGCAGATCGGCACCGCGACGAATCCCATGATGCTGTTTCTGCTCGGCGCATTCTTCAGGTGGGGCGGCATTCATAAGTACATAAAGGATCTCGTTCAGGTATGTCTGGGCAGACTCGTCATCATCCCCGGCGTGTTTCTCACGCTGGCATATCTCGTCGGCGTGCGCGGCATCGAGTTTGCCGGAATGATAGCCATTTTCGGCTCGGCTACCGCCATCGCGTCGTTTACCATGGTCCAGCAGATGGGCGGCGACGACGAGCTCGCGGGCGATATTGTCGTTGCCACCAGCGCCCTGTGCTGCTTTACCATGTTCGGCTGGTCGCTCCTCTTCAAATCCCTCGGCGCTTTCTGAGCCGCTCCCCGCGGCGGAGCGGCGCACCGCAAAAACATGCACCCATGGCCCTCTCTCCGGAGAAAGCCATGGGTGCATATTCTTATAAAAGCTCCGTGACTTTATTCGACGGTCACGCCCATTGTGTTCTCGTAATATTTGACCATGGCACATTGATCCTCCTTCGCCATGCCGTTGTCGGCAAGATAAGTCATCTGCTCCAGCACAAGCTCGGTCAGCGGAAGCTCAACACCGGTTTCCTTTGCAAGCTCAAGGGCGTTTTTAATGTCCTTCATGTGTATTTCTATTCTTGCGCTTGCCGAGAAATCCCGTGCCAGCATTTTGGGGACCTTTGCGTCCATAACCGCACTCTGTGCAAATCCGTTTTTTATCGCCTCAAACAGCCTGTTCGGATCAATTCCCGCCTTGACGGCAAAGGCATAGCTTTCGGCCATGGCCGATAGATGTGCTCCGACCATCATATTGTTTGCGAGCTTTGCGGTGCTGCCGCAGCCCGACGGGCCCATGAGCGTTACCGTTGTTCCCATCGTTTGCAGCAAAGGCTTTATCCGCTCGAATGCGTCCTCGCTGCCTCCGCACATTATTGACAGAGTTCCGGCAGCCGCACCGGACTGACCGCCGGAAACGGGGCAGTCCAAAACCGCGATGCCTTTTTTCTCCGCAGCTGCGCTGAGAGCTCTTATTATTCCGGGAGATGTGGAGCCCATATCCGCAATTACGGTGCCCCTCGCGCCGAGCGAGATGATTTTATCAACGGTCTGCTTTACGGATTCGTTGGTAGGCAGGCATAAAAAGATCACATTGCAGCCGCCGATGACCTCCTCTGCCGTATCCGAGGCCGTTCCTCCCGCGGCGGCAAATGCCTCTCTCGCGGGTGATGACCGGTTGAAGCCGACGACCTCAAGTCCGCTTTTGAGAAGATTGACTGCCATAGGCAGTCCCATGGTTCCAAGGCCTATAAAGCCGAGTCTTGTTTTGTTATCCATTTCTATTTCCTTTCGTCCGTGCAGCCGATAAGCTCAATAACGCCGTGACGAAGCGGGAGAGTGGGGCTGCATTCATATCTGACACGAACCGCGTTGCCGACAAAGCGAATGCGCATCGTATCAACATACGGAGTTCTGGTAAATGCAAGCTTGACAACATACTCGCCGCCGGCTTCCCATCCGGAGCAGCATGCCGCATCCGAGTAAAAGAAGCTTGTCATTGCATTGAAGCGGTCCTTTTGAAAGCCCGTTGCCGTTTCGATCCAACGGTCATGACCGGAAAACGCCTCAAAGACCTCGCCGCAAATGACGATGCTGAGCTTGTCGGTCAGGCCGAATTCCACGCTGAGTCTTTCAAAACCGGCTTCGTTCTGAGGAAATTCAAAGGTCACGCCGCTGTATCTTGCCATTTCCGCGGGGAGTTTGCCGGACCTGCAAGCCGGAATGCCGAGCGCCGCTGCCTTTGCCTTGAGCTCGTTTTCGTTTCCTGCCGTATTGCCGGTCGCGTCGCGCAGCATCTCCCATGTGGCACCGAGCAGCTCACAGGCGCGGTCCGTGCCCGCAGTGATGGCGATCACCATATCCTGCTCAGGCGCAACTATCGCAAATTGCCCGAAAGCGCCGTCGCCCCGATATACGCCGGAGGGTGTGCATTGCCAGAAGAAATAGCCGTAGCCCTGCTGCCAATCCGCCCAGTCATAGACGCTGACTCCGGCGGTTTTATTTATGCACGAGCCTGCCTCGGCAAGAAACCCGGGGTCGAGCAGCTGAGTGCCGTTCCAGCTCCCCTTGTTCAGGCAGAGCTGACCGAATTTTGCAATGTCCTCGGTCTTTAGGTTAAGTCCCCAGCCGCCGGGGTTATATCCCCCGCAGGTTTCCCACCATACGCCGGATATTCCGAGAGGCTCAAACAGTCTGGGGCAAAGATACTCATACACCGTCATGCCGGTCAGCCTCTGAAGGATCACGCTGCATATGAAGGTACAGCGGTTATCGTAAAAGAAATCCGTGCCGGGTTCGTTTTTCAAATACAGGTGGAGTATCTCGTCAAGCCAGTCGGCGCTGCCGTAAAAGTCATGGTCGGTCACTCCGCGGTGCCCCATACTCATTGTAAGCAGATGCCGTATCCTGAGCTTAAGCATATTCTCACACGGGCGGCAGGGAAAACGCTCCGGGAAATAATCGGCTACCAAATCGTCCAGTCCCAAAAGCTTCTCCTGAACCGCAAATCCGATGGCGGCGGAAACGAAGCTCTTGCTGAGGGAATATGCTATGTGATTATAATGCTTCTTATACGGTGCCCACCAACCCTCGAGCGCGACCTTGCCGTTTCTGAGGACCATGACGGAATGGCAGCCGCCGCTTCCGAGTTTGTCCAGATAATTGCTCAGGGCGTCGGGGCTCAGTCCCAGACTTTTCGGGGACACCCGTTCAAGCTCGATCATATTGAACTTCCTTTCAGACCGCATCCGTAAGCTTTGCCTTCCTGCCTTTTGTCTTCTGATAGTAATCAAGACCGACGGCAAGCACAAGCACCATGCCCTTTGCGACCATCTGCCAATAGTCGTTGATGCCGATTATAGTCATGCCGTTTGAGAGGACGCCGATAATAAGCACGCCGCTGATAACGCCGCTCATTTTTCCGCCGCCGCCTCCGGCGCTGATGCCGCCGACAACGCAGGCGGTGATAACATCCATTTCAAAGCCGTGACCGGCGCTGGGCTGTCCGGAATTTGCGCGGGACATGTTGATGGCGCCCGCTATACCTGCGCAGAAGCCGCACAGGGAGTACGCAAGGATCTTGACCTTATTGATGTTAATGCCGGAAAGGCGGGTCGCCTCGGCATTGCCGCCTACCGCATAGAAATAGCGTCCGTAATATGTTCTCCTGAGGATGAATGAGCCGAGCAGGAAAACGATTATCATAACAAGCACCGGCACGGGGAAAAAGCCGAACAGCTTGTACTGACCGAGAAACTTCGCCGATTCGGGAATACCGTATACGGCAAGGCCTCCGCAGAGCATATAGTTGATGCCGTAGATTATGTTCTGCGTACCCAGAGTTGCAATAAGCGCGGGCATCCTTGTCGTGGTGACGATAATGCCGTTAACTGCGCCGACGACGGTGCACAGCATTATAGCCAGAAGCCAGGACACGATAACGGGCAGACCGAGAGAGGTCATGAAAAGAGCCGATGTCGTTGCCGACAGACCCATCATTACGCCCACGGACAGGTCGATATCGCCGAGCAGAAAAACGAAGGTCAGTCCGACGGACAGGATGCCGAGCATGGATACCTGCCTGAGAACGGTGATAAGGTTGTCTGCCGTTCTGAAATTGGGGTTTGCAGCCGCAAAGAACGCGATCATAATGACAAGGATAAGCGTTGTGCCGTACTGCTTAAGCCCCTTTAAGATTTTTTCCATAGTAGTCACCTCATTTATTTCCCGATGCGTACGAAAGAATCTTTTCCTGAGTGAATTCTTCCTTGTTCAGTATCGCCATCTGGCTGCCCTCACTGAGGACAAGTATCCTGTCAGACATTCGTATGATTTCCTCCATATCCGAGGAGATCATCAGGATCCCGACGCCCTGCTCACACAGGCTGTTGATAAGCTTGTATATCTCCTGCTTTGCGCCCACATCAATGCCTCTCGTAGGCTCATCGAAGAGAATGACCTTTGAATTACTGGCAAGCCACTTGCCGAGAATGACCTTCTGCTGGTTGCCGCCGCTGAGATTCTTCACCTTCTGCTCGGGACTCGGGGTTTTAACTCTGAGCTTTTCTATATGTTCATCTACAACCTTTTTCTCTGCCGCCTGATTTATAATGCCGAGCTTTGAAAGCCGGGGCAGGATCGCAAGGCTCATGTTGTCGGAGATCGACAGCTCCAGCAGCGCGCCATGACTTTTCCTGTCCTCGGGGATCAGAGCCATTCCAAGCTCAACCGCCTTTTTCGGCGATGTAATGTGAACGATCTCTCCGTCAAGCTCGATCGTGCCCGCCGTAAGCGGGTCGGCGCCGAATATCATACGGGCCGTTTCGGTTCGTCCTGCACCGACAAGCCCTGCCATGCCCAGGACCTCACCCTTGTGCAGCTCAAACGAAATATGGCGGGCACCGTTGCCGAAAAGATCGGTGACCTTCAGAACAGTCTCTCCGATAGGGCAGCTTCTGGCGGGATACTCATCCGAAATGGACCGTCCGACCATTTCCTTTATAAGGCTGTCTCTGGTGATTTCCTCAATGGAATGCGTGGAGATCCTGCTCCCGTCCCGCAGCACCGTAACACGGTCGGCAATGTCGAAAACCTCGTTAAGCCTGTGCGAGATGTAAATTACCGTAACGCCCTGCTCCTTGAGCTTTTTTATTAAGCCGAAAAGAATATTGGTCTCGTTCGTTGTAAGAGGAGCCGTCGGTTCGTCAAGCACAAGGATCTTTATATCGTAGAACAGGACCTTGGATATCTCAACAAGCTGCATATAGCCTACGCTCAGGTCCTTTATTTTTGCCGTCGGGCTTATCTTCAGTCCGAGCTCATCAAGCATTTCGGCGGTCTGCCGGATCATTCCCTGATGATCGACAAAACCGTTTTTCCTGCGGAAATTGCCCATAAATATGTTTTCGTATACGGTCAATTCGGGAAACAGATTAAATTCCTGGTATACAACGCCTATACCCAGCTCCCTTGATTTGTGCGGGGTAAGTCCGTTATAGCTGCTGCCTTCCAATATAATTGTTCCGCTATCGGGAGCAATTGCTCCCGATAGCGTTTTGATCAATGTGGATTTTCCGGCACCGTTTTCGCCCATGAGTGCATGCACTTCGCCTTTTTTGAATTCAACGCTTACATCGTTGAGTGCACGAACTCCGGGGTATATTTTTGTGATATGTTCCATGGACAGTATCACGTTTTCCATGCACCTATCTCCTTTGCCAACTGTTGTGCGTCTTTCGCATGATCCTAAAATCCGTTTTTATCCGATCTGCTCGTAGTTATCCTTGTCGATCGCGATAAGGTCTGCCGCGCAGTAGCGGTCGGTTACCTCGCCGGTCTTTGCGGTGTTGACTGCGGAGGTGTACAGCTTCTGTACAACATCGGGATAGCCCATGTAGATGGAGGTGTGGAGGATGCTGTTCTCGGTCGTCATTTCGGCGATTGCCGCCTCGGTAGCGTCAAACGAGAATGCCGCATACCCCTCCGTTGCATCGTGACCTGCGGTTTTGTACGCCTCAAGTGCTCCGAGAGTGCAGACATCTGCAACGGACACGATGATGTATGCGTCGCCCGCCGCCTGCATGGAGGTCTCTCCGAGACCTACCCAGTCGGCGTTGACATTCCATACGTCGATTTCACAGGCGACCTCGGAACCGGGGCAGGCCTTAAGAACCTCCTCGATAAAAACTTCGTTGCGGACCTTCATGGTTTCGGACTGGGGGCAGTCGTAGGAAACGATCCTGCACTTTCCGCCGAGGTTCTCGTTAATGTACTTGATTGCCTCCTGTGCGAGAAGGCGTCCGGCTTCCTCGTTCTGGTCCTCCTGAACATAGGTCGCAAATTCGTTATCGGTGTCGAGCGTGCAGACTATAATGCCCGCTTCCTTCGCTCTGGAAAGAACATCGGCAGAGATGTTCTCATCGGGATCCTGCACGATGATGATGTCGCAGCCTGCAATGATGAAGTTCTCGCAGATATCGAGGAACTTTGCCGCGTCGGTCTCGTAGTATTTGGTCATGAGTGTGTTTCCGTCTGCCTCACACTGCTGCTTGAGCCACTGCTCGCATTTGATGAATACGGGGTTTGTGCTGTCGGATGCGCAGAAGCCTACGGTGAGGCCCTCCTCCGAATTTTTGCCGGTGTCGGTGCTGCTGCAGGCACACAGGGCAAAAACCATTGCCAGTGCGAGCAGTAAGCTAACATACTTTTTCATTCTTACATCTCCTGTTTTTTTATTTTCTCTGCCGTTTTTCGGCTTGGTGTATATATTCTATCTTGAACATGACGCTCAACACAATGTACTAATTTTTCGATTAAGTCCTCAATCTTTCGGCGTTTATTTGTTTTTAACAATATTCAAATTGAAGGCTGTTGCCATCTTTGTTTACATTTGATATAATCAAGGCAATTAGTACAAATATTATAAGTATATTTTTCATACTTCAAATGCTGTTTACGGTCTAAGGAGCAAAAATGTTTACGGTAATTATTGCAGACGATGAAATGAGAATATGCGCTCTGCTTGAGAAGTCGATCCGCTGGAGCGAGCTTGGGCTGCAGCTTGTCGGCACTGCATCAAGCGGCAGCGCGCTTTTGGAGGCGGTCCGCGAAAAGCTCCCTGACATTGTCATCACGGATATTCAAATGCCCGGGATAAACGGTATTGACGCCATAAGATCCATACGGGAATGCAACAACAAATGCAAGATCATTATAATAAGCGGATATCAGGAATTCGCATATGCCCACAATGCCCTGAAATACAATGTCAACGACTATCTTCTCAAGCCGATCGACGCGGAGGAGCTGAACGGGTCTCTGCGCAATATAACGCTCGAGCTGTCCGCCGAAGCCGGCAGCAGATCCTCTGCGGACGGCGCCGGAACGGCTGCCGACTCCCGCGAGCACTTTATTTCCGTTCTGCTTCCGCTGCTGTCAAAGCGCGGTTATGAATCGCTCGACGCCGTAAATCGCGGATATGGGACAAAATTTACCGACGGCATTTTTCAGGGTATGTATCTGTATATTGACACCGGCAGAGACGGGCCCGACATAGGAAGCCTGAACTCGCTTATCGGCAAGCTGCAAGATATATGCGGGAAAATGCTCGGCGACGTATGCAGCGATGTGCTGTTTGCCGAGCTGGGAAACGGACTTCTTATCGGGATAAACTACCCGCCCGGCACGGACATTCCGCATCTGCTGCGGCAGATGTTTGACAGGATCTGCCCGGTGATCAATCTGTTCGCCGGCTTCGGTCTCACCATAGGCATAGGCGAGACCGTCGGTGAGCTCTCCCTGCTCAGCCGTTCGCTGGAGCATGCTCAGGAGATCATTCGTTACCGCTCTGCCATAGGGCGCAGCAGGCTGATCTTTTGGGATACGATCAAGGCCCGTATGGACACGGTAAAATCGGTCAAGGAGCTCGACGACAGCATCGTCCCCGTTGAGCGCGCGATCGAGGCGTGCTCTCCCGAGGCATTTGAAAAGGCATACGGCTCGTTCCTTTCGGATCTATCCGAACGGCGGGCTCTGACGAACCTGCTGTTTATCGAGAGGGTCTGCGACGCTTTTTCCGACTTTATCGAAAAAGGCTTTTCCCGCTATGAAAAGACCGCGTTTATCAAAAGTCAGCTGGAATTTGAATTTGTACATTGTTCGGATATCCCTTCGCTTGCCGATGCCGTCTCCTCCGTTATAGCAACGGAGCTCGGCGAGCTTAAGAAATATCTTATGGACAAGGAAACCCTGCCTATAAGACGGGCAAAGGAGTATATTTATAAAAACTACAGTCATCCGATCCGTCTTGAGGACATCGCCTCGGCAGTTTATCTCAGCCCCGCATATCTTTCCAATGTGTTCAAGAAGGCGACCGGTGAAAACATCGTTAATTTCATAAACGAGTACAGGGTTCAGCAGGCGAAAAAGCTGCTGGTCTCCACAAATATGACCGTTGAGGAGATCGCCGCCGCCGTGGGCTTTGACAGCCACCGGTACTTTGGAAACGTCTTTAAGAAGACGATGGGGATCAAACCCTCGGAATACAGAAAGCTTTATCAGTGATCCGGTGATATGATGAAAAATAATTTCAAGGCTATCAGAAAAGCTATATATACCGTGTTTGCACTTTGCTTTGCCTTGCTGCTGCTTCTGTTTTTCAGGCTGACATTTTTTGCGGAGCCGAGCTCCGCGGGCGACTATCTGACAGCCGCGATCTGCGGCATCGCACTGCTCCTGCTGATCGTACTGATGATATTCGTATCGCCCGCCTGCGAAGCTCTTTATCTGCTTATTGCCGGTTTGAAGGACGGCGGCAGAACGAGTCTCTCCGGGCAGCCGGTCTCACCGCCGGCATACAATTCTCCGAAGGAATTTGCGGACGGTCTGCGCGAGGAGATCCTCTCGGAGGACAAGGTCAGCTACCAGACCGAGATCGAAGCAAAGCAGATTGTCCTCTCCACCCTGCAAAAGCAGATAAATCCGCACTTTTTATACAACACGCTGGACTGTATAAGAGGCGAGGCACTTATCCGCGGTCAGGACGAGCTTGCCGATATAATCGGCGTTCTGTCCAGCTTTTTCAGATACAGCATCAGTCACAAGGGCAACATCGTTACCGTATATGACGAGATCCAGAATGTCCGTAATTATTATAAGATCCAGCAATTCAGATTCGCCGCGCTTGAACCGCTGGAGATCAGCTGCACGGAAAGCATCGAGTCGATCTACGATGTTTTGATACCGAAGATGACGCTGCAGCCCTTGGTTGAAAACGCCATACATCACGGGCTGAGCGCAAAGCTTGATTCAGGGCACATTGCGCTGACCTTTGAAAAGCTGGGAAACGATCTTATCATCTGCTGCACGGATAACGGCGTCGGCATTGAGCCCGAAAGGCTCAACGCCATAAACGATTTTATTAAAAGCGAGCCTGACGGCAGTCTGGATGCGCCTGCGGCGGGAACCGGTATAGGCCTGAGAAATGTAAGCAGGCGTATATCGCTGCTTTTCGGTAAGCCCTACGGCATAACCGTTTACAGTTTTTTGGGAAAGGGCACCTCAATACAGGTGCGCATTCCCCGAAAGCTCCGGTCGGCGGACGGTGGCTCAAATGGCTGACGAGATCCTTTACTACAGCGCCCTTTGCTATTCCGAGCGGGGCATCAGGTATCTGAGCCATTTCAGTCTCAGCATACTGCGGGGTGAAACGCTGAGCATAATCTGTAATAAGGAGCATGAGAAGAAAAAGCTGTTCCTTCTTTTGAGCGGCATCGAAAAATACGGCTCGGGGGACGTTTATCATTGCGGCAGACAGCTTGACTGCCCCGGTGATTACCTGCGGAAAAGCTGCTTTATTATCCGCGGCTCAAGCAGCATTGTCGACACTCTGACCGTCGGAGAAAACATTTTTGTTTTACGGCAACCGAGCGTCAGGCGTTTTCTGTTTAACTCGCGGCAGATACACGAGCATGTTCAGCGCGTGTTTGATGAATTGGGTATTCCTCTGCGCGCCGACGCCATGGCCTCCGGGCTTTCCCCCTATGAAAAATATCTGCTGGAATTGGTCAAGGCCCATGTTGCCCGTGCGGAGATCATTTTCGTGGACTCCGCCGCGAAATCATTCACCGCTCAGCAGCTCGAGCACCTGAAAAAGGTATACCTGAGGCTGAGCCGGTCGGGCGTTTCCCTTGTGTTCTTTACCGCCTCTCCGGACGACGAGATATGCTCGAGCGACCGGTATGCGATCTTTAACGGAGGGCAGATAAGCGCGATATTCACGCGGGAAGAATTCAGTGCGGCAGACTACCGCCGTGTATTTTCGGTCATGCCCGCCGCCGTACACTCGTGCGCCGCAGAGCCTCTCCGGCTTGTCCTGAGGCTCAGGGGCGGCGGTTCGGAGCTTTGCTTTTTCCAAGGCGAGCGCGTCGGAATTCTGGATCTGTCCGGTGAGCTGTTCTCTAATATATATTCTCGGCTGACCTGCCGGCACAATGATTTTTCGGCGGAGCTGTATGGCAGGCCCTTTTCTCCAAAGGGCTTGCCGCACTGCCTCGATTCGGGCATCGTTTTTGCCAATGTCGTCGACATCCAGAACCATCTTGTTTCCAACCTGTCCGTAATCGACAATGTGTTCCTGAGCACATTTCACCGGCTCAGCTCCGGTATAGTGCTGCGCCGAAATCTTGTCGGGTATGTCAGCAAAAAATACAGCGGCATCTTCGGTCTGGATGCGGAAAAGCCGGTCGGAGAGCTTGACAATTATCCGACTCAGCTCAGTGTTTATCTGGAAAGGCTCAGTCTGTGCCGCCCAAAGGTACTGATATGCAAAGACCCGTTTGAAAAAAACGACGACTACTGCCGTAAGCTCTGGGGCAGCTTCTTTGAACGCATTACCGCCGAAGGCGCCGCCGTTATCATCATATCAGGCACCGAGCTCCATTTGAACGAAAACTGCGACAGGGTGATAAGATATGAGACATGATTTTCAGCGGGGTGAATTTGTTGATCTATATTGAAACGGGCAGCACCGACCCGTATTTTAATCTTGCTTTCGAGGAATATGTTTTTTCGGAGCTTAGCAGGGACGAGGAATACTTCATGCTGTGGCAGAACGACAATGCCATAGTAATAGGCAAATATCAAAACACCTTCGAGGAGATCAACGCCGACTATGTTGAAAAGCATAGCATCCGCGTCGTCAGAAGGCTGTCCGGCGGCGGCGCGGTTTATCACGACTTGGGAAACCTGAACTTTACATTCATCGTGGATGCGGCCGATCACAAGGATTTTGACTTCAGCATATTCGTGCAGCCGATCATAGAAACGCTCGAATCGTTTGGAATACACGCTGAATCCAACGGGCGCAACGATGTAACGATCGACGGCCGAAAGATATCCGGAAACTCGCAGTACATGAAATCGGGCCGCCTGCTGCATCACGGTACGCTTATGCTCAGCTCCGATCTGACGGCGGTTGAAAAAGCGCTCCGCGTATCCGGCGACAAGCTCAGATCAAAGAGCGTGAAGTCAGTCAGAAGCCGTGTGACCACCGTTGAGGCCAACAGTAGTGTGCCTGTCAGCGTCGAGAAATTCAAGCGGCTTCTTCTGGACAACATTTTTTCTTCGACTCCCATGAAAAGATGGTATCCGAAGGAATCCGACCTTGTGAAGATCAATGCTCTGCGCAGCGAAAAATACTCCGACTGGGAATGGAATTTCGGGCGCAATCCGCAGTATAGCATAGTCAAGCGCAGGTATATAGATGGCGTCGGCGGGATAAGCGTCTCGATGGAGCTCAGCGGCGGCTGTATAGAGGCCTTGAGCATCTGCGGAGATTATTTCGGCAATAAAGGTCCGGAGGAGCTTTCGTCGCTTCTCAAGGGCTGCCGCCTTGAAAGGGATGCTCTTGCCGCCCGCCTGAGCAAGGCGGATCTGAACGGCTGCATAGCAAAAATCAAAGCCGAGCAATTTATTCGTCTATTGCTTCAATAAAACGGTTTTCGACCCTTGGCAGACACTGCCGAGGGTCGTTTTTTACTGCCGCAGGCGGGACACAATATTTCAAATTGGTATAGTAATTTTAGACCTTGCGGGCAATTTATTGACTCTGTATTTATACAACTTAAAATATATAGTATATGCCGATCCGGGCTCAACACAAATTTTAACGGGAAAGAGAGTGACAAAATGGAGCAATCCAAATATTCGGATAAAATGCTGCTTGACATTTACGGCACCATGCTGCGAATCAGGCGCTTTGAGGAAAAAGCCGCAGAGTGCTTTACAAAGGGAATGCTGGCAGGAAACATCCACCTCAGCATCGGACAGGAGGCGGTACCCGCCGGCGCCTGCGCGGCGCTCGACGCCGCAGACTACATAACCTCGACTCACCGCGGTCACGGTCACTGCCTTGCAAAGGGCGGCGATTCAAGGCTGATGATGGCGGAGCTTTTCGGTAAACGCTCCGGCTACTGCAAGGGCAAAGGCGGCTCAATGCACATTGCCGAGCTTGAAAAGCTGCACATCCTCGGTGCAAACGGCATAGTAGGCGCGGGCATTCCCATTGCGACCGGCTCGGCGCTTGCTTCCAGAATCAAGAAAGATCGCTGCGTAACGCTGTGCTTCTTCGGTGACAGTGCCTCCAATCAGGGCACCTTCCACGAGTCCATAAATATGGCTGCCGCATGGAAGCTCCCCGTGGTTTATCTGTGCGAAAATAACGGCTACGGCGTTTCTACCGCAATCGGCAGAGTGACCAACACCGACTGCATCTCCGTCAGAGCAAACGCCTATGGTATTCCCGGCGTTACCGTTGACGGAACGGATCCTATGGCGGTCTATGAAGCCGTGAAGGAGGCTGCCGACCGTGCCCGTGCCGGCGAGGGTCCCTCCATTGTCGAGTGCAAAGCCTATAGATATCAGGGGCATTACTGCGGCGATCCCGCCGCATACCGTCCCAAGGAATATATGGAGGAGGCACTTGAAAAGGATGCTCTGAAGAAAATGCGCGCACGCCTTGAGAGCATGAATATTGACGCCGAAGCACTCGACAGGCTTGAGCTTGAGGCAGCCGAGGAAATGCTGCGCGCAGTGGAATTTGCCGACGGTGACAGCTATCCTGATACATCCGAGGTGCTTACGGACATGTACAGCACCGACAATGAAAGGAGCGTAATAAGATGAGCAAAACGATAAGCGTCAGCAAAGCGATCGGAGAGGCGCTGCACGAGGAAATGCTGCGTGACGAAAATGTTATAATCATGGGCGAGGACATGGGCGTAATGGGAAATGTGTTCGGGATAACCCGCGGCTTCAGAGACGAGTTCGGAGCCGATCGGGTCATTGACACCCCCATATCGGAATCCGGCTTCTGCGGCATGGCAGTCGGCGCGGCAATGCGCGGTCTGCGCCCCGTTGTAGAGCTGATGTATGACGATTTTCTCACCGTATGTGCCGATCCCATCATGAATCAGGCAGCCAAGATGAGATACATGACAGGCGGTCAGGCGACCGTTCCCGCCGTGTTCAGAATGCCCATGGGCGCCGGCAGACGCAATGCCGGTCAGCATTCACAATGTCTTGAAAATTACCTGTGCCATATGCCGGGTCTCAAGGTCGCCGCTCCTGCAAGCGCGGAGGATGCAAAGGGCATGCTCAAGAGCGCGATCAGGGACAACGATCCCGTTGTGTTTATCGAGCACAAGCTTTTGTACGCAAAAAAGGAGCAGATCCCCGAAGGCGAATACACCGTTGCTCTCGGCAAGGCAAGGCTGTGCAGAGCCGGTACCGATATTACCGTCATCACATGGAGCAGAGAGGTCAATTTTGCCATGGAGGCCGCCGGAGAGCTTGAAAAGCTCGGCGTATCCGCGGAGGTCCTCGATCTCCGCACGCTTGTTCCTCTTGACTGGGAGGCAATTTGCGAAAGCATACGCAAAACTCACCGTGCGCTGATAGTGTCCGAGGAGGTCAAGCGGGGAAGCTATGCGGGCGAGATCGCCGCTCAGATATCCGAGGAGCTGTTCGATGAGCTTGACGCTCCCGTCTGCCGCCTGTGCGGACTTAACATCACTTCTCCCTTCAGCCCCGTTCTTGAGGACAGAAATTTCCCCCATCCCGAGGACATTGTTGACGGAGTCCGCAAAATAATGAATGTTTAGGAGGCGCAGCATGGCAAATGAACTTAAAATGCCCCAGCTCGGACTTACCATGGAGGAAGGCACCGTTACCGAATGGCTCAAGCGCGAGGGCGACGAGGTGCACGCAGGCGAGAGCGTTGCCGAGATCACAACCGATAAAATAACGAATGAAATAAACTCCGAATGGGACGGCGTGCTCCTGAAGATCGTCGTTCCGGAGGGCGAGACCGTTCCCGTTCAAAGCGTGCTGGCCTACATCGGGCAGGCCGGTGAGAGCATCGGTACGGAAAACGGAGCCGCACCGGAAGCGGCTGCCGGGAAACCGTGCGAGCACGCACCCGCGGCAGGCGGCACAAGAACAAGGATCTCACCGCTGGCAAGGAAAACCGCCGAAAAGCTCGGCGTTGACTGCTCCGGAATATCGGGCAGCGGCCCCTCCGGAAGAATAGTGCAGAAGGACATTTTGGCGGCCGCGGAAAAACTCAGGACCACCGTGCCCAAGTCCTCAGGCGCCTCTGCCGCACCCATTGCCAAAAAGCTCAGCGGCATGCGGAAGGTCGTTGCCGAGCGCATGCTTGCTTCTCACACTCAGATACCCAGCGTCACTCAAACGGTAAAGGTCGATATAACCGAGCTGTTGGCTCTGCGTGAAAGGCTCAAGGAGTGCGGCGCGAGGATAAGCATCAATGATATGGTGATGAAGGCGACCGCAATGGCGCTTAAGGACAATCCGCACATGCTTGTCAGCTATTCCGACGGCTCCGTGATCGAGCATGAGCAGGTAGACCTCGGCATGGCCGTCGCCTTGGACGAGGGGCTCATTGTTCCCGTCATCCGCGGCGCCGATAAGCTGAGTCTGTCCGAGCTTGCATACCGTGCCAGAGATCTGGCGGCGAGAGCCAAAAACGGCACGCTTAAAATGGAGGAGTATCAGGGCTCGACATTTTCCGTAAGCAATCTCGGCATGTTCGGCGTTGAGAGCTTCACGCCGATCATCAACCAGCCTAACGCGGCAATACTCGGTGTATGCGCCGCAGAAAAAGAGCTTGCACTCAGCGATGCGGGTGAGCTTATGAACAGAAGCGTTATGCGTCTTTCCCTGACATATGACCACAGACTTATGGACGGTGCGGTCGCGGCAAGATTTGAGCTTGCCGTAAAGGAATACCTTGAAGCACCGCTGAAGATACTGCTGTAAGCGGAGGTTTACCATGGCAACAGAACTCAGAATGCCCCAGCTTGGGCTCACAATGGAAACCGGAACGGTCGGAAAATGGCTGAAGAACGAAGGAGACAGTGTCTGCGCGGGTGATGCAGTCGTTGAGATCACCACCGACAAGCTCACCAACGAGGTCGTAAGCCCCGTTGACGGGGTAGTGCTCGGCATCGCCGCAAGAGAAGGCGACGAGCTCCCCGTTCAGGCGGTCCTTGCTTATATCGGCAGTGCCGGAGAAGGCGTTCCCTCCGAAAAGGCGCGGCAGTGCAGGGTCGAGGATAAGCGCGGCGCAAAGCTTAGCGTGGCCGTTATCGGCGGCGGTCCCGGCGGCTATGTCGCCGCAATTCGTGCATCACAGCTTGGCGCCGATGTGACGCTTATAGAAAAGCGGCATCTCGGCGGTACCTGCCTCAACTATGGCTGCATACCGACAAAGTGTCTTATTCAGAGCGCGGAGCTTGCGTATGAAATAAATTCGCGTGCAGAGCGCCTGGGCATCGACTGCGGCAGCGCCCATGTCAGCATGGAGAAGGTTATAGAGCACAAAAACTCCGTGTCCGAGAGGCTTACCGGAGGCGTAGCCGCCCTGATGAAGCTCAACGGTGTCAAGGTCCTTTACGGTACGGCAGGCTTCACCGGTCCCATGCGGCTTGAGGTCAAAAAGCCGGACGGAGCCGTTGACGCGCTCTCCCCCGACCGCATAATCATCGCGGCGGGCTCGAGCGCCGCCGTCCCCCCTATCGAGGGGCTCGCGGACAGTGAAAATTGCATAAGCTCCACTCAGGCGCTGTCGATGACGCAGGCACCCGAATCCATGCTCATCCTCGGCTGCGGCGTGGTCGGCGTTGAATTGGGCTTTGCCTATTCCGCCTTCGGAACCAAGGTCACGATCATTGATGCCGCCGATACCGTCCTTCCCGCCATGGATTCGGAGCTTACCGGAATCGGTCTGGCAAAAATGAAGGAGCTCGGCATTGACATCTTCACCGGCATCAGGGTCAGCAGAGTCGAGTCCGACACGGACCGCATCAAGGCAATCTGCACCGACGGCAGCGGCGCAGTCAGGGAATTTACCGCGAAAAAGCTTCTTATAGCCGCCGGCAGAGGTGCAAACACCGACGGCCTTAATCTTGAGGCTGCCGGCATAGTCAGCAATAATGGCCGCATAGTTACAAACGCCGGGATGGAAACGAGCGTTCCGGGCATATACGCCGTCGGGGACTGCGCCGATTCATGGTCGCAGCTTGCCGGCACAGCATCGGTGATGGGCGAAATTTCGGCAGAAAACGCCCTCGGAGGCTGCCGTGAATACAGCGAAAAAACAAACCCGAGCTGCGTACACCTCGGTATGGACTTTGCAGGCGTCGGCATTACCGAGGACGAAGCAAAGCGCACCGGCATCAAATACCGCGTCGGCAGATTCCCGCTCTCGGCAAACGGCAAGGCAATCGTTGAAAACGGCGGAGAAGGCATGGTTAAGGTCATCATCGGGGACGAATACGAGGAAATTCTCGGCGTTCATATCATCGGTCCGCATGCTTCGGACCTTATAGAGGAGGGTGCTCTCGCCATAGGTCTTGAGGCTACCGCACAGGAGCTGTGCGAGGTGATCCATGCTCACCCGACAATTACGGAGGCCCTCAGAGAGGCATCTCTCCACTCGGTGTGCAGGGCGATCCACACAAAGAACCCCGGGTGCAGAAAATGAGGATAGTTTGTCTTGGAGACAGCCTTATATCCGGTTACGGCGTAGAAAAAGGCGAAGGCTGGGTCGATATCCTCAACCGTGACGGCAAGCACCAATGGATAAATGCCGGCATCGCCGGTGACACGACGGGCGGCATGCTGGCTCGGATCAGCTCCGATGTTTTTCCCCACAGGCCCTGCACCGCCCTTATTATGGGCGGGTACAACGACATAATGCTGCTCAACAGCCCTGACGCTGCAAAGGCAAACATAATGGCAATTGCTCACCAATGTGTTTCCGCCGGAATAATGCCCATCATATGTATTCCCATACCCATATGTCCTACAGGTGCGGCTCCTTGGGCAGAGCTGATTGATGTTCGTCTTGCCGAGCATTTTACAAAGCGCTATTGCGGCTGGCTTCAGGTCTTTGCGGATACCTTCAGATTTGCATCCGTTGATCTGCGCCCGAATTACGAGGCATTCATCGGGCGTGCCGGAAAAAAGGCGGCATATTTGCCCGACGGCATACATCCGTCTCCGGACGGGCACAGAGTGATCGCAGGCACGCTCCGGCAGGCGCTTTTGAAATAGTCTCACTCCAATATTTTTCCCGCCGCTCTCTGCGGCGGGAATTTTTGCGCCCGTGTTGATCATACTGCCGCCATCGGCAGTATGATCACAAATTGTGCCTTGTTTGCGGCATATCCTGTATGTTATAATGTGCTGAGAAAGTGCGGATATTCGCAGCTTCCGTTGTCCGTCAGCAGTGAAAACGGAAATTTGATATCCGTCAATAAGATTGAGGGAGAAATACTGTGGCATCTTCTATCTGCATTATAACCGTTACGGCAGCCCTTTTCCTGGCGATCATCATCTCGCTTGCCGTAAAGGGCAAGACATACAATAACGCCGTCCAGATCGTTATCCTGATCGCGGGGCTGGCGGGAATTGCCCTATACGGATACGGCTTTTCGGTTGTGGATTCCGATCAGCCTTTCCTTGCGGTCATAAAAAGTCTGGTCTCACTTGCCACCATGTATCTTGGAAGGAACAGCTTTTCGGAGATCGCCGATACTCCGCTTATGCAGTACACTCTCGTTCAGGTGATTTTTTGGCTGGCTCACTTCGCTGCCGTATATGCGTTTGCGGGGACGATCATTGTCAATATGGGCGAAAGCGTGCTGTCCCGGCTGCGGCTTCTTATGTCCCGCCGCGGTGAGCTTGTTATTGTTTACGGAGTAAATGACAACTCTCTTTCTCTGACCAAAACGCTCATTGAAAAGCGGAGTTCATCGATCTTCTTCATAGGCAAGGCAACGGATGCGGAGCGTAATATGATCCGCTCGCTCGGATGCACACTGTATGAAAACGACGATGATCTGGTGCCGACACCGGATATCCTGAAAAAAATGGGCTTAAAAAGCAGCCGCAGGCTTATGCTCTGCTGCGTTCAGAGCGCAAAATCCCAAAACATATTTTTTGCCGATGCCTTCATGAATGCCATGAAAAAAATCGGCTGCGATCCGCAGAAGACGAAGCTCGTCATCGGAGGATATGAGGAAGCGATAGGAGATCGTTTTCAGGTGCTGGCAGACAAAAAGTACGGATTCGGCAATGTCCTTGCCTACGATGATCATATGATGACCGCCAGACAGCTGATCTGTCAGAACCCGCCTGTGGATACCCTGAGCTTTGACGGCAGCTGCCGCGCAAAGGAGGACTTTGAAGCTCTGGTGGTCGGCTTCGGACAGAGCGGAATGGCCGCCCTGCACTATCTCCTTCTCAACGGAATGTTTGAAGGCTCGGAGTTTAGGGCGGATGTGTTTGCATCCGACTGTGATTCCGTTTCGGGCAGGATCATGAACCATTGCCCTGATATCAGAGAGTACTTTCATGTGACATTCCACAACAAAAACGCAAAAAGTCAGGAATTTTACGAATTTCTCGAAGGACATTGCAAGACCCTGAAGTACATTGTCCTGTGCTGCGGGAAAACAGGCAACGAGGAGCTTGCCTATGAAATTTCGAGATTCCTCAAATTTCACAACAAGCGCCTGCCGGTTTACTGCCTCACAAGGGATGAGTACATAGAGATCAAATACTGGGATACTCTGCCTGCCGGGTGGACTCTCTATGACAGCGACATTCTGATAAGCGACCGTGCAGACAGGCTTGCCATGGCGTATAATCACTATTACTGTCAGGGAAACGGCAAAACCATGCTTGAAAACTGGTTTGCCTGTGACAGCTTCAGCCGCGAAAGCTCCAGGGCGGCGGCAGACTTCATGCCGTCCCTCCTCCGCATGGCGGGTCTGACCGAAAAGGAGGTCCTCGAAAACGGACTCTGTCTTACTCCCGGGCAGGAGCTGAATCTGGCAAAGACAGAGCATCTGCGCTGGTGCTCCTTCCATCTGAATAACGGCTTCCGGCCTATGACTGCCGAGGAGTTCAATGACCGGTGCAGACAATACCTCGCCGAAAGGTCGGCAGGACAGAAGCCGGCAACGCGTATCACCAAGAATATGCGCACGCATACCCACGCCTGCCTCGTCGGCTGGGATGAGCTCAATGAGCTGTCCGAGGCCGAAAGCGCGGTTACCGGTCAGAGTGTGGATTATCAGCAGGCGGATATAAACAATGTTCGCGTGATCCCCCTTGCATTAAAGCTAATTCAGGAATAACCGATAAAAAGGAGATCTTAAAATGGAGCGAAAATATCTCGCCTATATAAGCTATCGCCATACTGCGGTCGATAAGGAGGCGGCAATCGCAATCCAAAGGCAGCTTGAGCACTATCGTATCCCAAAAGCGCTGAGAAAGGACGGTAAAGTGCGGCTCGGCGTCGTTTTCCGCGATACCGATGAGCTGAACGTTTCGCCCGATCTGTCTCAGAGCCTCTGCACGGCGCTCGATAATTCGGAGTATCTGATCGTTCTTTGCTCGCCGGAATACAAGAAATCCGATTGGTGCAGACAGGAGATCGTCTATTTTCTGAAGCATCACAGCGTTGAAAGCATCCTGCCGGTGCTCGTTAACGGCACTCCCTCCGAAGCCTTCCCCGAGGAGATCGTCTGCCGGAGCATTGTGGACGGCAAGGAGATCATTTCCGAGCCGCTTGCGGCAAATGTCGCGGGCGAGACTGTCAAGGAAATGAAGCAGAACATAAAAAAGGAGTACCTCCGTCTTGTCGCTAAAATGATCGGCTGCCACTACGACGAGCTGATCCAGCGGCAGAGGCGGTATGAATGGCAGCAGAAAACCGCCGTCTTGGGAACGGCGTTTGCCGTCCTGCTCGCATTTACCGCACTGCTGCTGGTAAAAAACGCCCAGATCAACTCGCAGTATCAGGAAATGAGACGCAGTCAGGCACAGTATCTGGCCAAGCTCTCCCTCGAGCAGTACGAGGCGGGCGATGCCAAGTCGGCGGCAGAGTCCGTTCTGAAGATCCTTCCCGAGGGCAATGACGACGGACCGGTCGTGCCCGAGCAGATGTATGCGCTGTCAACCATAGTGAACGCATACAACAATTCCTATGTGCCGAAGAACTTCATTTCCCTTCCGGAACGCGACCAGAAGGTCTTTTCGAGCGACTGCTCTCTCCTGTTTTCGTATTCGTCTTATCTTCTGGAGGTATACAATACGGCTTACGGCACGGTCAAATATACCTTTGAACCGGACAGCTTTGCAAGGCGGCATACAGAGCTTGCGGAGAAATATCCCGGTCTGGAGTCACTTGCCATTTCGGACATTGCTCCGACAGAGGGCGGCAAATTCATCGTCGCCTCGTCGTCCTGCGTTTTTGAGCTTGACATAGACGACAATTCGTATTTCAAATACATCGCCCCGCACGGCTCCGATCTGTATTACAAAAACGGAAAGGTCGCCGTTTGCTCAATGGGCTCGGTCTCCGTGTACGACTGCGGCACCGGAGAGCTCCTTTATGAAAGAGACTTTAACGGCGCGTCCGGCGAGACCAATGTGACCTATCTGATCAAGGACCTCTGCTGGAACGAGGATGCCGGTATTTTTGCCATAGGATTGGATTACTCCAACGACGCTGTCCGGACGGGTCTGACGCGCAGTGATCCCGAAGCGAACAGGCAGGAGGACGAGTACTTCAGAAATAATCCTGCCATCGGTCTTGCTGTGGTAGACCTCGCCACCGGCGAGCTCACGAGGCTGTCCGGTCAGCGAACGGTCGAGGTTTCGTTTGCGGGCAGCGCAGTAGGCGCCGCTCACATGGAATATCCGTCCTATACCGTAGCCTGCGGCAATGTCGGCGCTTCAAGCACCGCCGCACGCTGGTTTGCCGGCATATATGACCTCGGCTCGGGAGAATGTATCTATCAGAGCGACATGCTTCTGGGCGAGACCTATAACTCCTTCGGCTTCTCAAGCGGAAGCATTACCGTCGACGGCAGTGCACGGTCCGTATATGAGCTATGGATGGGAAAGACGGGCATCGTCCTCGACGCGGAGACGAACGGTCTTCTCACCATGGAATCGTTCCGCGCGGATATCATCGCCATGGAGTATCACAGAGATTCCCTGCCGATGATCGTTCTGTCGAACGGCTCTCTCCAGCTCATGACGATCTCAGAAGCGGCACAGTCATACCTGAGAACAAGCGTTATGAAGCTGGACACGGTGGTAAAGTATGCCGCGAGGGCGGGCGAGGACTATTATCTGCTCACTGACACCGGCATGATCCAATGCAGCCTTTCCACATGGAACGCCACGACCTCCGTCACGAAAATCGCCGACGGGCTTGAGGATTATCAGGCAAGAGTTTTCCGTTATTATGACAGCGAGCAGGGCATGCTGCGGCTCGTGGGCTATGAGGCTCCGGGCGTAAACCGGGCCGACGGAAGCTATTCGGCGCTGGAGGTATACAAGTGCTTCGGCAGCATCCGCCAGTTTTCTTACATAGCCGAGGATCCGAACAGCAGCATAAGGGCCTGCAGCATCTCGGGAGACGGGAGCGAGATATTCATTCTGGAGCAGAAGTCCGACGGCAGCACCACACTGCACTGCTTTGATTTCAAGTTCGACAAATTGAAATACGACTGTGAGCTTTCGTCAAAGCTCGTCAGCGCCGGAGCGCTTACCGATATACAGTCGGCGGGATTTTCGGAGGACGGAAAAGCGCTCTGGGTCGCAGGGAAAAGCACCGCTCATATCTATGACCTTGACGCTGAGGGCGCCTGCCGCACGGAATATAAGTCAGGCTCTGCGATAGAGTGCCCCGCGCTCACCGAAAGCGGGCAGTACCTCGTGTGGATAGAAAAAAATTCAAAAGCCGATGGAATCGACCTCGTGCTTATGGACACGGAAACCGGAGAGGTCAAGACTACCAAGCTTTCCTCGTCCTTTGGTTCATCGGGTTCGGTCTGCACGGTTCTGCCGGCTCAGGACAATAATGTAATAGTATATGACGGCTGTATGGAGCTCGCTGTCTATAACGCGGAGGAACGGTCGCTTATCGACACGATCAAGGTCGCACGGGGAAGCAAAATTGCACTTCTCGGAAGCAAAACGGAGCTTCTTGCCGCATGTGAGGACACCGTATCGCTGTACGATCTGCAAACCGGAGAGCTGAAAAGCCAGCTCGATGTCCCGTATACGATCAGCGAGATCATTACAGACTCCGGAAGCGATGCGTTCGCCGTGTATGTCGGAGGAGGCTATACCAGCGAAAACGACGACGGATGGTTCCTCGGCGGATGGTATCTTGTTTCCGTGGACGAAAACGGAAATATGTATTTGACCGCTTTCATCTCCAAAAGCGGCTCTTACGGAGCCGTCAGCCCGTCCGGAGGAGAAATAATCTCAGGGGCATCCTCCGAGGGCTTTGAATTCAAGCGGGTGCTGAGCTTTGATGAGCTTGTGAGCAAGGCGTCCTATCTCACATAACGGCCGTTTACTCGGCAGCACGGGTCCTTGACAGGCTTAAATGCCGGTGCAGCCATCCATGGGATGAGCTGCACCGGCATTTATTACTTATGCATTATAAAACCGTAATTCCTATTTCGTCGTATCGGCTCCGCAGTTGCTGCAAAAGCGGCTGCCGGGGGTGAGCTGATTGCCGCAGTGAATGCAGAACTTGGGTGCGGCCGACTGAGGCTGGGCGCCGTACTGCGGCTGAGCATAGCCTCCGTTATACTGCTGCGGGTTATAATTGCTGCTGTGCTGCTGAGGTGCGCTGTACGGCTGGCTCTGCTGCTGAGACTGAGCGGGGCGGTACGGCTGGCTCTGCTGCTGGGACTGAGCGGGGCGGTACGGCTGGCTCTGCTGCTGGGACTGAGGTGCGCTGTACTGCGGCTGCTGTGTGTTGGAGGCAGGCTTCTGAGGTGCAGAGTATGTCTGCGCATTGCCGGTGAAGGTGACGGTATTATTGGTGCTGCTGTTAGTGGGAGCGGTCTCGCCCTTTTTTATATACAGTCCCTTTTTCTTGAGCACAGAGGAGCCGATAGCGCAGCCGATGGCTGTCCACAGAGCATAGGGTGCGGCATTGTAGCCGATAAGATAGCCCGCGTTATAGGCAGCGGCTCCGCCGGAGCTCATATTTATTATTACGAAAATCGCAAATACCACGAGGTTTCCGCCAAAGCAGTAGTTCTGATACTTCTTTGCCTGTATGGGCTCTTTGGTCGAGTAAACAATAATGAGCGGGATGAGGGCATAAGCTGCAAATGTAATAAGTACGCTGACAATGGGATTCATAAAACAGACCGCCTTTCAAAAAATGACCGCACTTATTGCGGCAGAATTTCAAGCAATGCAATTATAATTTGTATATAAGCGCGCTGTCAAGTGATGCGGTCTGTCTGCAATGTGCCAAAAACAGCGATAAGTGCGCAAATTCTGCACGGTTCAACTCGAAAGAACATAAATAATGAAAAAACTATGAACATTAACAAATAATTAACGCATCTGCGGTTTGTTGATATAGAAGCTTAACACGCATTGATACTAAAATAACAAACAGAACAGGCGGTGCGGAACTGACCGCGCGCCGAAACAACTGTTATTATTTTAGGAGGTAAAACACTATGGTAACATTCATAATTGGTCTCGTTATCCTTTTCGTGGGCGCCGCGCTTTACGGCAAGCTCTGTGAAAAGGTTTTCGGACCCGACGACCGTCAGACTCCGGCATACACGAAAAACGACGGAGTTGACTACGTTCCCATGAAGGGCTGGAAAAACGCCCTCATCAACCTTCTGAATATCGCCGGTACCGGCCCTATTCTCGGACCTATACAGGGCATACTGTTCGGACCCATCGCATTTATAACCATCCCCATCGGCAATGTTATCGGCGGTGCCATGCATGACTATTTCTCCGGCATGATCTGCCTGCGTGACGGCGGCTCTCAGATGCCCGACATGGTCAAAAAGTACACCAACAAGGGCGTTTTCACGGTATACAATGTTTTCGTATGCCTGCTCCTGCTGCTTGTCGGCGCCGTATTTATCTACACTCCCGGCGACATTGCCGCAAAGCAGGTATTCAACTTCTCCGGTGCGGCCAACGCGACCTCGACATGGGTCATCTACGGCGTTATCTTCGTGTACTATCTCTGCGCCACCGTATTCCCCATCGACAAGATCATCGGTCGTATCTACCCCGTATTCGGCGCCATCCTTCTGTTCTCCGCAATCGGCGTTTTTGTCGGTCTGTTCGTCAAGGGCTATCCTCTCCTCAATGTCTGGGACAGCGTCTGGAGCTACAACGGCGTATTCGACTACAGTAAATACTTTGCAACCAATCACTTCTTCCCGATATTCTTCGTGACCGTCGCCTGCGGTATTCTCTCCGGCTTCCATTCCACACAGACCGCCATCATCTCCCGCACCATGAAGAGCGAGCGTCAGGGACGCAATACCTTCTACAATATGATGATCCTTGAGGGCTTCATCGCAATGGTGTGGGCAGCCGGCGCAATGGGCGTTTACAACCTCGGACTTCAGGAGGCAAAGGCTGCTCTCGCAACGGATACCGTCGGTATCGTCTGCAAGAATCTCCTCGGACCCGTCGGCGGCGTTATCGCTCTGCTGGGCGTTATCGTTCTGCCTATCACCTCGGGCGACACTGCGCTGCGCGCTCTGCGTCTGACGGTCGCCGATTCCCTGCACATCAAGCAGGACTCCAACCTCAAGCGCCTCGGTCTGTCGGCCATCATCTTCGCGCTCGTCGCCGGTATCCTCGTTTGGGCAAAGTCCAACGCCGACGGCTTCAATGTCCTGTGGCGCTACTTTGCATGGGCAAACCAGACGCTGGCTCTATTCGCCTTCGTTGCGATCTCCGTGTGGATGTTTGAAAACGGCAAGAGCAAGTGGGTCTGGATGCCGCTCATTCCGGGCGCGTTCTATGCCTTTGTCACCATCACCTACATAATGAATGCAGAGATCGGCTTTAACCTGCCGTGGAACATTGCCTATATCATCGGCACCGTCTGCGCAGTGGTCTACTTCATCGGCATTATCATCTACGGCAAAAACCGTGCCGCAAAAATAAAGCTCGCATAGAGCCGGCTTAAATTCCATATGAAAAAACCGCCCTGAGGGGCGGTTTTTTTCAATTTCGTATCGGTTTTACTGCTTCTGAGCGTTGCGGTAGATCAGAGTCGCTATCATTGCGCGGCTGCAATCGTTTTCGGGTGCAAAGTGGGTATTGTCAACACCCTCGGTTATGCCGCTGCTTTCCGCCCACACTACCGCTTCGGCGTACCATGCGCCGGACGGAACATCCTCAAACTGGCTGCTGCCCTCAACCTTGGGTGAGCCTGCCTCGCGGTAGAGGAAGGTAACGACCTGTGCGCGGGTGAGCTTGGCGTCGGGCGCAAAGTGCGTTGCGTCAACGCCCTCGGTTATGCCATTCTCGACTGCCCACATAACGGCGTCGTAGTACCATGCGCCCTTCTCGACATCGGCAAAGGGATTGACGGTATCACTGCTTATTTTGGGTGAGCCCGCCTCACGGTAGAGCATCGTTACGAACTGCGCACGGGTGCATGCACCGTCGGGGACGAAGGTGGTGTCGGTCATGCCCTTGATGATGCCGTTTTCAAAGCACCATGCAACGGGATTGCCGTAGTAAGCGGTGTAATCAACATCGGTGAAGGGGTTTGCGGGAACGGTGACCTTATCGGTCTTGCCGCAGTAGATGCAGGTGTAGGTGATCTCACCTGCGGAGTCCGCGGTGGGCTTTACGGTGAGCTTGCCTTCGTCGAAGGTGCACTCGCCGGTCTTGAGGTGGTTATACAGTGCAAGTGCGAGCTCGTGAGCTTCCTCGGCAAGCTTGGCGCTCTGCTCGGTGCAGTAGGCCTTTGCCTCCTCGGTGCTCATTCCGGCGAGCTTTGCAGCCATTTCAGCCTGCGTGTCATAGCACTTCTGCTGCATAACGGCGAGATTTGCCTTTACCATTGCCTGATCGTCCTCGCTGCACGCGGAGGAGGTCACATAGTTCGAGAGCATATCATTTGTCCAGTAAACGCCGTCCTCCCAGCCTGTGGGATACACATTGTAGACGGTCGCACCGCGCCGGGTACCCTGATAGAAGTCCGAGCCGTCGGTCGGAGCCTCGCTGACGGATTTTACGCCGCCGATGCCGCCGACCTTATAGCCCTCATAAACATCGGTGGTGAGAACCGGATAGTAGGGGATGGCTACGGAGTAGCCGGCGTGGTTGATGCCCTGCCATTCAACGATGGAGGTCGCGGTATCGCCCTCAGAGGAGATCTGGAAGATGTGCCACTCAAGGTTGCGGGAGGTGCCGATGCTGCCGATCTTGTAGAAATCAATGATGTCCTTGGTGCTGAGCTTGCCCTTGAGCTGAATGTTGCTGTAAACGTCGACTATATTGCCCTCGCTGTCCACATTGCTGATGGTTATATCATTGGCGGTGGTGTTGTCTTTGGTATAGGTATCAACGCCGCAGAGGTAGTTAAGACCGTCGTATACACGGCTGTTGAGTCCGCTGCTGCCGTAGGATGCGCGGAAGTCGATGGTGTTGTTCTCCTCGCTGCCGACATAGGTGCCGGCTGTCTTCGCAACGGCGATAACATTCTTGGATGCAATGACATTATCGGTGTCGTCGAGATCTACCAGACCGATGATGCCGACATTGGCGTTGAAAGCAACCGTCTTGGAGCTGAGCTTGATGGCGATATACTGGGTGCCGGTGTAGTTTTCCACATACCAGGTCTCGTTCTGGTCGGAGATCTGGAGGCCGGAGCCCTCGCTCACGCCGTAGGTATCGTAAAGGCTGCACAGCAGATTAACGGCTTCCCTTGCAGTGGCACATTCACCGAGGAGAATGGTGTTCATGTCGCCCTCGCTCATGAAGTTCGCATCGCCTTTTTTCAGAGGATCTGCCGCCTTGGCCTTGGAGTTCGCGTAGACCGAGTCCATAGCGGAAACGGAGAGGCCCTTCTCATTGGTGCCGCCCTCCTCCATGGGAGTGTGCTCGTGCTCCTTTCCGCAGTTGGGGCACTCGCCGTCGAGATTGTCGTCGGACACGGCGGTGTACGCATAGCTGTCATGAGTGAAGGTAAAGGAAATGTAGCAGCCGGTATATGTGCTGCCTGCGGGGTGCTTGCCGTGCTCGCTGACATAAGCGATCTTGTTGTAGCTGTTTGAGTAGTCCTCGCTTCGCGCCATATATGTATCGCCCGTGACGGTGTTGTCCGAGCCGACATAGAGCATCGTACACGCCGATGCGCTGCCCATCGTGACTACGACGGCGGTGATGACGGTCATGACGCAGACCATCAGCTTCTTCGTAAATGACATAGTGACCATCCTTTCGCGTGGAGCGGTTAGAGTGAATATTTATGCTCCTGAGTTATCACGCGAATATTATAGTTAATGATTATGCGCGTGTCAAGAAAAAATGTGAATAAAAAATCGAATAAATTCGCGGCAAAATGAATATATTTGCACGAATTGACGCCGGTGATATGATATATGGTGTACATCATATGCATTCATCTGTTTGAAGGAAGGTCAAGGGTATGTGGATAGTATATGCGTTCGGCTCGGCTTTTTTTGCCGGACTGACTTCAATACTGGCTAAGTGCGGCATAAGAAAAACCGACTCTGACGCCGCCACGGCGATACGAACCATAGTTGTTCTGATATTCTCGTGGATCATGGTGCTTATAGTCGGCTCGCTGCCCGCGATAACGGGCTTGAGCACAAGAACATGGCTGTTCCTCGTCCTGTCGGGGCTTGCGACCGGCGGCTCATGGCTGTGCTATTTTAAGGCGCTGCAAATGGGTGATGTGAACAAGGTCGTGCCGATAGACAAGTCGAGCACCGTTCTCACCATCCTGCTGGCGTTCATATTCCTCGGCGAGGAGCTTACCGCAGTAAAGGCCGGCGCGGTCGTGCTGATCGGTACCGGCACATTTATGATGATAGAGAAAAAGGACACGCAGGAGGTATCGTCCTCCGGCGGCGGAAGCTGGCTCGTATATGCGCTTCTGTCCACCGTTTTTGCAAGCCTGACCGCCATTCTCGGCAAGCTCGGCATCGAGGGCGTGGAGTCGAATCTCGGCACTGCGATACGCACCTGCGTCGTGCTTGTCATGGCGTGGGTGGTCGTATTTGCAAAGGGCAAACGGCACGCTCTGCGCGGGATCCCGAAAAACGAGCTGGGATTTATCTGCCTGTCCGGGCTTGCGACCGGCGGCTCATGGCTGTGCTACTATAAAGCGCTGCACGACGGACTTGCCAGCGTCGTTGTGCCGATAGACAAGCTCAGCATCCTCGTGTCGATTGCGTTTTCCTACATCGTTTTCCACGAACGGCTCACGAAGGGCGCCGCTCTCGGTCTGTGCCTCATCGTTGCCGGCACCCTGCTGATGATCCTTTAAAAATGTTATGGGAGGCGTTTTCACGCCTCCCATAATCGTCCTGTCAAGCTGTCTGTGACTTTTTAAATTGTTTGTCGGCCTCAGCCGATAACAAGAGTGTCCATGATCGCAAGCATTTCGGGGTTGGTGCGCAGCTTTATGCGCTCATCCTCGCTGTCGTCGCCCATGAGCACGACCGTTACGAGCACATAATCCGCAGTGGAGTCGGCTGCGGGGAACGCCATGCAGTAGCTGCCGCCGTTAGTATAGCAAATACCGTTTACGCCGCTGAAGCTGACCTTACCGAAGTTTTTATAATGCTCGGCAACGGATTTCTCCAGCTCCGCAAAGTCCTCTCCGTGGTAGTAGGGAGCGTATTCTATCTGCATCGCAAAATCGTCGGCGTATACCACCGCGACATGAGAGTCGCCGGTGTCGGCAACAAAATCCTCGGACACGACGGCGAACGAGTGTTTATCTCCGTCGTAGCCGACGCTCACGCTGATCTCGCGTGCATCCTTGTAGCCGCTTGCGAAGGTGTAAACGCCGGTCTGGGGATTTTTGATGGTGAACCCGGCTTTTTTCGTGCCGGTCCCGGCAGCCGGAGCCTTTGCCGCCTTGGACGCCGCTGCGGGCTTTTTGCCGCCGGAGCTCTTGATCGCAAGAGCCGCGCCCAATGCCGCCGCTGCCGCAGCGGGTGCGATAACGAGCCATTTTTTCATTGTTTCTGCCTCCTCATATTTTTGCCGTTTCTTTTGATTTTATCCCATCATGGGACAGGTAGTCAAGCGCTTTATGCGGTGCCGGCAGTCGGTACAATATCTGCTTAAGCGATATGTACCCGGTTTTGCCGCTTATTTGTCCTCAGCCTGGCGGCGGGCAGCCTCGAAGCGCTTTCGCGCCTGCTCATATTCCCTGCGCGCCTTATCATACTCCGCCTGACGCGCCGCCTCTTCCTCGAGACGCTGCGCCTCCTCGTTCAGGCGGCGGGTCTCCTCCTCAATGGTGCTTATATCGGCAGCAGGCTCGCTCTCGGGCTGCTGCTTTTTCTGCTTCCGCTTTTCGCCGTCGGGCTTTCTGACGGGCTCATCGTCCTCGTCGTCCTCGTCATCCTCATCATAGACCGCAGCGGACTCGGGCTCAGGCTCGTCATCGTCCTCGGCTTCTGCCGCCGTGACCGCCTTGCCGCTGAGACCGCGGTCATATGCCTTTACGCAAACAAGCGACATCACTGCGGTGATGAACGCAAGCAGCGTAACGGCAAGCATCGCAAGCAGCTGGTACTGACCGTTTCCGGTACCGTCGGCAAGCGAATATACAAACCCGCGGTAGCCGTTTGCAAGCCCGTAAGCATTCAGCGCAATACCTGCGGCGGCGGCAATGCCGGAAGCGATGAGCGCGGCGGTAAGCTTGAACCTTGCCGGCCGGAGGGCTGCGAACAGTCCTATCGCGCCCGCCGCGAGCGCAGCGATGCTTATTATGCGCAGGGCATTATACAGGCTGTTGCGCACATCCAGCTCATCGGTAAGACGCTCTGCGTCTTCCTCGGCGTACTGGCGTGCGGCGGCGATGACCGACTCGTAGTCGCTCTCGTCGGTCACGAGCTTTGCTATCTCGTCGTTCTCCATGAGAACCGCAATACCCGAGGTGACGGCGGCCTTGACATCGTCCTGCTGAGCAAGCTCGTCCTTGAGGTCGTTCATCTTCTCAACATTGTCGTTGAGCTGCTGCTGACCGGCGTTGAGCTGACTTTTTGCGCTTGCGAGCTGAGCCTTGCCGGCATCGAGCTGCGCCTTGGCGTCGTCAAGCTGAGCCTTGCCGGCATCGAGCTGTACCTTGGCGTCGGCGAGCTGGGCCTTACCGGCCTCTATCTGCTGCTCGGCATCGGCTATCTGTGCGTTTGCCTCGGCAAGCTGTGCCTGACCGTCCTCATATTCCTTGACGGCGGCACGGGCTTCTTCAATGGATGTGAAGCCGTACCTTGTAAGTGCGCTTTCGAGCATACCGAGTGCGGGGTGCTCGTCTATGAAATTGAGCAGTGCCTTTGCCCGATTATAGTCGTCCGTTGCGGCGTCTATCCGCGCCTGACCGGCATCGCGCTGAGCCTTGGCGTCGGCAAGCTGATTTTCCGCATCATTCAGCTTACGCTCGGCGGCATCGTACTCCGCCTTTTTCTCGTTATAGAGCTTCTCGGCGGCATCGTACTCCGCCTGCCCCTTTGCGATCTTATCCGCGCCGGCATTGTACTGCTGCTCACCGTCGCTGAGCTTCTGATTGCCGACGGTATCGGTCACGACGCTCTCGGCATATTCCTTTTCGTCCTCGGTGCGGTTAGCCTCGACCTCGCGCAGCTCGGCAACGCGCTCCTCAAGCATGTCCACGAAGTCGATGAGGTCCGCCTTCTGATTGCGCTTGTACCTGAGAATGTCCGAAACATCGTCCAGACCGCTGCCGGAGGCAACGATGCCGAAAACCGATGCGGCCACAAGCAAAATGCTTATGACGGTTAGCAGTGTTCTTTTCATTGTATCTTCCTTTCCCCGCGAAAACGAATTGCCCCCAGCGTTTTCACCGGTCTTATTCCGAAAGTTTGTTGTGTTCGCCTCTGAAAAAGCTTATTTCTTACCCGAGCGCTTCTGCATTGCGACGGCTTCAAAGTCGTCGGCGAATATCGGCGGTATGCGCAGGATGCGGCGCTTTGCCGTTGTCGAGGCGATAAATTTATCTCCCCAAATGAGCACCTGCGGCAGCACGAACAGCACCAGTGCAAGCGAGATCAGCGTGCCGCGTCCGAGCGACAGACCGATGATCGCTATAATGCCCTCGGTGCTTATGAAGCCTATGAGCAGACCCGCAATGACGAGAATGCTGCCGGAGGTCACAAGCGTTGGAAGCGCGCCGTTGAGCGCGATGCGTATCGCCTTTTTGCGTGAGCAGTGCGCCTGACGCAAAATGAGGTAGCGGTTCGATATGACGATGGCATAGTCGATGTTTGCGCCCATCTGAATGGCGCTGACTATGAGATAAGCAACGAAGAAAATGCTGTTTCCGGTGAAGTACGGCACGGAGAAATTGATCCATATGCTGCCTTGAATGACTATGATCAGCAGCACCGCCAGTCCGAACGAGCGGAAAACGAGCAGGATGACCGCGATGACGAACACCGCCGACAGAACGCTTACCAATATGTTATCCGTGGAGAACGAATCCTCAAGGTCCCTCGATGCGACCGCATCGCCGGTGACATACACATCCTCGCCGTAATATTCCGCTGCGGTGGCGTGGATGTTTTCGATTATCGTGTAGCTTTCCTCGGACTGCACGGGCGTGTCGCAGTAAACGAGCATACGGCTGTACTTTTTGCCCTGAAGCTGGGCCTTTGCGTCGGCAAGCTGGGCATACAGTCCCTCTATCATATCGAGCTTGTCCTGCGAAAGCTCGATATCGCCGCTTTCGGCAATATCGTACAGGAACAGAAACAGGTCGATAAGCGGCACCTTGTACTGCTGCAGATCGGTCTGCAAAAGGTCATACTCGCCCTGACGCGCACCGTAATACGCAAACAGCGCCGAGGCGGTGGTCGTGTCAAGTCCGGCAAGCTCGGCAAATTCACCTATGGTGATCCTGTCACTGAGGCGGTAATCATCCATCACCTTCACGGAGGCTATGCCCAGAACCGAGGTCACATGCTCCATGCCGGCAATGTCGTCGAGCATCTGCGCTTCCTTTTCATAGTCGCCGGAGGGCACTATGAGCGCGACCATGTTGCTGTCGCCGAAGGCGTCGATTATCTCACGCTGGGCGGTCTGATTTTCACTGAGTCTCAGGGGGAAAACATCGCTGTAGTTGTAGGAAAACGGACAGTGCATCGAAAAGTAAAATGCCACGAGCGCAATACATATAAACACCGGCGGCATGATCTTACGCGTTTTCCATGCGAATCTGCCTACCGCGTCTATATGCGGGATGAAGCTGCGGTGGGCTGTTTTTTCAATGCGCTTGCTGAACGCAAGCAGCAGCCCCGGCATGAGCAGAAACACCGTCAGCATCGAGATGAGTATCGACTTTATGAGCACCTTGCCGAGGTCGCCGCCGAGACCGAACTGCATAAAGGTCATGGCGATAAGACCGCCGACGGTCGTAAGCGAGGAGCTGGATATCTCCGGTATCGCCTTTGCGACCGCCTCGACGGCGGCATCGTGTGCGTCGAGCGTCTGGCGCTCCTCGGCAAAGCGATTGCACAGGATTATCGCATAGTCTATCGCAAGGGCGAGCTGCAAAATGAGCGTTACCGCATTTGCTACATAGGATATTGACGAGAACAGAAAGTTCGTGCCCTGCTGCAAAAGTGCGGCAGCCGCGAAAACGATGAGCAGCACGGGTACCTCGGCATAGCTGCGCGAGGTCAGCAGCAGAAGGATAATGACCGTTGCAACACACAGAATGCCGACGATAATCATATCGCGCAGGAGCGTGCTGCTGAAGTTCGTTCCGACCTCGGTGTACAGGCTCGCCCCGTCAATTCCGGCTACGCGCCCGGAAAGCTCCGCTGCCGCATTCTGGCTTACCTCATCGCTTTCCGTTCCGTCAAAGGTTATACCTATGAGCGCATTGCCGTTCCGGTAATGCTGCTCGGATTCGTCAAACGACACCGAGCGCACGCCCTCTATGTCCTCAAGCTCCGACGCCAGCTCCTGAGCATTTTCAAACGGAGTGTCCTTCAGCAGCACCTGCGCCGTCGCATAGGTTATAAACTCGCCGTCCATGGCATTCAAGCCCTGCCGCGTTTCGGTTTCCTCCGGCAGGAAATGATAGAGGTCGTTCTCAACGGTCGTGAGCGTCATGGTGTAGACAGAAAGCGCCGCCGCGATGAGAAACGCGGCGAATATCGCCCTTCGGCTGTCAATAATAAACTTTGCTAACTTGTGCATTCTTATCTCCGAGAATCAAATCTTATACCGCTATATTTTATTACATGCAGAACTAAACATCAAGTCTTTTTTCACCGCTTTGTTGGTGAAAACTGGGCGAGATATTAATGTTTTTCATACCCGCTTCAGAGTCGGTCATGCCGCTTATTATAATTGATAAATAAATATAAATAGTATGTGAAAATTTATGCGGCTCGGTTGACAAAAGACCGGGGAATTATATAATTACACTTATGTTAAGATATATACACTCCGGAGGACTGTGAATGAGAGGAATGGAGACCGGTAAGACCCGGATAAGGCACGAGGTTTTTACCGAGATAGCCCGCATGGCATATGAAGGCGGAGACTATGCCAGAAAGCTGGAGGAGCTGCCGTATAAGATCTGTCCCGGCGATCCCGACGAGATCGGTCCCTACAGGACCAACCTGCTCATTGAGCGCGCCATTATCGGCGAGAGGCTTCGCCTTGCGATGGGACTGAGCATGCGCAAGCTTGGCGTGCACAACAACATATCCGACAGCGTTGAGGAAACGGTCATTACCGAGAAGTATTACGAGCCGCCGCTTATAAATGTCATCAAATTTGCCTGCAACCGCTGTCCGGACAATCTCATAAAGGTCACCAACGGCTGTCAGGGCTGCCTTGAGCACCCTTGCATCGAGATATGCCCCCGCAAGGCGATAAGCAAGGTAAACGGCCGCGCACACATCGACACCGAAAAGTGCTTGCGCTGCGGCAGATGCCTCGACGCGTGCTCGTTTTCGGCGATAATCCGTCAGGAGCGCCCGTGCAAAAAGGCATGCGGCGTCGCCGCCATCGGCAGCGACGAGCTCGGCAGGGCGAAGATAAATTACGACAGATGCACATCCTGCGGTCAGTGTCTGGTAAACTGCCCGTTCGGCGCCATCTCCGATAAAAGCCAGATATTTCAGACCATAATGGCGATAAAGAGCGGTATTCCGGTGTATGTCGTGCTTGCGCCGGCGTTCGTCGGTCAGTTCGGTCCGGATGTCACGCCCGAGAGGATGAAGCCCGCATTTAAGCGCCTCGGCTTTGAGGATGTCTATGAGGCGGCGATAGGCGCGGACCTGTGCGTTATCGAGGAGGCCTCCGACTTCCTTGAGGAGGTTCCCTCAAAGCATCGGTTCATGGTCACCTCCTGCTGCCCCTCGTGGAGCGACATGGTGAAGAAAATGTTCCCCGAAATGGCCCAGAACATATCCGTTGCAATGACGCCCATGGTGCTCACCGCAAGGTTTGTCAAGAAGACTCATCCCGGCTGCAAGGTCGTGTTCGTCGGTCCGTGCGATGCGAAAAAGCTCGAGGCAAGCCGCCGCACGGTCCGCAGCGACGTCGATTTCGTCCTCACCTTCGAGGAGGTGCTCGGAATGTTCGCGGCAAAGGGCGTTGACAAGGATTGTATCCCCCCCGAGGAGGCTCAGGCTCTGTCACAGGCAGGCGCGGACGCGCGCAGGTTCGCAGTTTCCGGCGGCGTGGCTCAGGCTGTGGTGAATGCCATAAAATCCATAGATCCCACGCGCGATGTCAAAATAGCAAAGGCTACCGGTCTGCATGAGTGCCGCAAACTGCTCATGATGGCGCGCGACGGCAAGTACGACGGCTATCTGCTTGAGGGCATGGCGTGCCCCGGCGGCTGCGTCGCCGGCGCGGGAACTCTCCAGCCGATAGACCGCTCCACCCGCGCGGTGGCAAAATTCGCAGACTGCGCCGAATACACCTGCGCATACGATACGCAGTACAAGGACTTCCTCCCGCTCATAGAAGAAAAGCAATAGGATGATAGGATAACAAAAAGGCTGCATCGTCGAGATGCAGCCTTTTCATCTTCGCTGTTGAGCGCAAAAAAAGGTATCCGATGTCTGGGGGGACACCGGATACAAAATTGGGGTGGAGAAAGGAGATTCATATATATGCGGCGTGCGGTCAACAAACGCCCGCCGCTCCGTCATACATAAGGACGCGAAAAATGTCGAAACCTTTCACCTGACTGCGAAAAAATATCAGCGGATATGCGCGGCGGTGAACACCGCCAGCAGCAGCGAGTACAGGCGGTGACGATCCATTTTGTTTCCGTCATGGGTCATGTGGCAGTCCGCTATGAGCGCAGCGGCAGTAAGATATGCCGCCGTACCGGTCACAACGGCTCTGCGCGGACCGCGAAGTCCCATGAGCATATGCGCACTCGCCGCGGCAAAGAATATTCCGCTCGCCGCCTCGTGCGCCTTCATGAGTCCGGCATCTGCACGGCTCAGGCCGAGCCTTCTGACCGGATACTTGACCAGCAGCGCCGCAAGTCCCCCGCATGCCGCCGCGCCGGTGATTTTCATGGCATTCATACCGTTCACCTTATTTTATCTTGGCTTCAAGCCTCGCAATGAGCGAGCCAAACAGCCCGGCGTTGTTCTCTATCGCTATCTCCGGCTCGCGGCGGGTGGTGTGCGCAAATACCGGCTCGTTCATCTTGGTCGAGTAAACGGCCTTCTGTATACGCACCGTGTCCATGGCGCACTTTGCAAAATGCAGCGCGGCGGACGCGAAATGTGCGCTCTCCGGCGAAAGCCTGTCGGCTATGGGCTCGAGAGTTTCCGCGATACGGATGGACATATAGAGCGTTTCGTCTATGATGCAGCAAGCGGTGCGGTAAGCGCCCTCAAGCTCGCTTTCGTCGGCATCGGGCTGCCTGAGGAGCTTCTCAAGCGGCTTTTTCGCCTTGTTTTCCTCGTCGATGAGGTGCAGGAAATAAACGCGCAGCTTTTCGAGATCCTGCTCGGCGTGCAGCATATCGGCATCATTGGATGCGGTCACGCGCAGAGCGCGCAGAGCAAGCGACGCTGCTACGGCCGAGCACTCGGCTGCGGCGCTGCCAAGGCCGAAAACGCTGCCCGTGTCGGCGATTTTTTCGGAGTAAGCCTTGATGGTCTTGTCGGAGTAGGTCTCGGTCATGAGATCTCCGATGTTGATTTTTTCTGCCATTTTTATTATCTTCCTTTCGATGTCGGATTGACAATGCTGAGCTATGGTTTTATACTCTGATTGATAATTATTTTACAACAATTATTGCGCCGCTGCAACAGAATATGCCGCACAAAGGAGGCAAAAAGTGAAAATACTTTTATGCGGGGATGTCAATTCAGGCAAGTCCACGCTTATAGAAAGGCTCCTTGCCGATATCGGCGAGCCGCCCCGGGGCTATATAACCGTGCGCATGCCGGAGGATGCCGGCGGCAGATCTTATGTCTACCTGTACGACATAGCCAGACCGCCGGAGCACATAGAGGATGCGCAGGTAATAATGGCGTTTGAAAACGGAAAGCTCACGGAAAAGCACCCCGAGCTCATGTCGCTGACGGCGGCTCCCATGCTTGAGGGCATACCGGAGGGCAGCCTTGTCGTGCTCGACGAGATCGGCACGCTCGAGGATGGCGAGGAGCGGTTCAAGGCGGCAGTACTGCGCATTTTATCGGGAAATTACCGCATTCTGGCAGCAGTCAAGGCGAAAAACACCGACTTTCTGCGAGCCGTGCGCAGCCATCCCGGCTGCGAGCTGTACATAGTAACGCCGGAAAACCGTGACGAGCTGTATATGCAGCTGCGCAATAGCTATGATATATGAAGAAATTGTTTTTTTCGTCGAGAACGTCAGAATTATGTTGACTTAGGCGGCAATCATTGTTATCCTGTCAATACAAAAAACTTAGGGGGCAGTCATGAAGAGATTTGTAGCTATGCTGCTTGCCGCGGCATGCGTATTTTCACTGTGCGCATGCGGCAGCGGCAAGACAACCGCAGATGTCTCCGCGAAGGATCTTATCGCGGCGACAATGAATTCTGTAAAGCCCGAGGCTGCGGATGTTATAGAAAGCTCCGCAGACGAGAGCTTTGCAAATAAATTTTATTTCTATTACGGTATCGAGACCGACAAGGTGCGCGATTACGCCATAGCGTACTCCTCGTCGGCGCGCTCGGACGAGATAAGCGTGCTCGTTGCCGCAAACGGAACGGATACGAAAACGCTCACCGATGCACTCGAGACCCGCCGTACTCAGCAGGAGCAGACTTTTGCGCTGTACAGTCCCGAGAGCGTTGAGATGCTTAAAAACGCCGAGATATTTGCCGAGGGCGATTACGCAGTTATGATAGTCGCGGAAAACGCCGCCGACATAAAGGCAAAGCTGCTTGAGCTCCTGTCCGACGGCGATGCCGTTGCCGAGCAGGCAAAGCAGTATTACGCATCTTCGACCGCAGCCACTCCGGAGCCCACACCCACAAATACCTACGATTACTCGCAGCCCGTGCCGGAGTCGGAGGCAAAGAGCGATGACTGGTTTGCCGATGCCGCTTTCGTCGGCGACTCGCGCATGAAGGGCATTTTGAATTACGCAAAGTTTGACTATGCCGCCGATTTTTCCTATGTCGGGCTCAATGTCGCCGATGTGTTCACAAAGACCTATGTGCAGACCGATTCCGGCAGCGTAACGGTATCCGATGCACTGGCTAACGATGCTCAGTACGGTAAGGTATATGTCATGCTCGGCATAAACGAGCTTGGCTGGTATGATATAGATAAGTTCATTGATTACTACGGAAGGATAGTCGACCGCATCCGTGAGACGCATCCCGAGGCGCAGATATATATCATAAGCATCCTGCCGGTGGGCACGGCTGCAACGGCTTCGCAGTCGCATCTGAACAACGACCGTGTGCAGACCTTCAACGGGCGTATACTCGGAATGTGCCAGCAGAAGCAGGTTTATTACATAAACGGCTTTGAGGCGCTCGCGCAGGACGGCGTTCTGCCGGACGATGCCTCTCCCGACGGAGTACACATGGAGCCGAAATACTGCCATATGCTCACCGATTACCTGCTGACGCACACGGTAGAATCAAACTGAAAAGTAAAAAAGACCGAAACCGCCATCGCGTGGGATGGCGGTTTTCTGCGTGTTTGTAATGAGAAGACTTCCTGCCGTGCTGCAATGGTGCGCACATTGGCTCCCTTGCGTAAAGGAGCTGTCAGCCGCGAGGCAGCTTCATTGCTTGGCCGGTAGTTACCGGTCGGGGCACCGCAATGGATGTATCGGCAGGTGCGTTAATCCGCCGCTGAAAAAACGCAGCGAGGGGCATCCCTGCCCTTCGCTGCGGAGCCTTGACTTAATCTGCGGATTGTTTTCTTTCAACCAAGACCCTTTCGACCCTGAGACCGTCCATTTCGAGAACGGTTATGTGCAGATCCCCGTAGTCGAAGCTGTCGCCCACGGCGGGGAATGCGCCGAATGACTCTATGGTCCAGCCGCCGACCGTTTCGCTTTCGGCGTCGAAATCGCGCTCGCGTATGCCCACAAGATCAAGGAAATCGGAGATGCTCATATCGCCGTCGAGCTCAAATTCGCCATCTGACCGCTCGCGTATCTCCTCGTGTATCTCGTCGGTATCGTCCCATATCTCGCCCACGAGCTGCTCAAGCACATCCTCCATCGAGAGTATGCCAAGCGTGCCGCCATACTCGTCGGTGACAATGGCAAGATGCTGCTTCGCCTTGCGCAGCTCGGTCAGAACTGCCGGCAGCTTCATGGTCTTGTACACATAGCACGGCTTCATCAGCAGACTGCGCACATCCGGCTGCTCCTCACCGGCAAGCGCCTTGAGGAAGTGGTTTATGTACAAAACGCCGATGATATTGTCGATACCGTCCTCGTAAACGGGAATGCGCGAGAACGGTGCGGACTCGACGGTGCGTATCTGCTCGGCGAGATCCTCCTCAATATCCAGCGCCACGACATCGACGCGCGCGGTCATAACCTCACTTGCCATGATGTCGGAGAAATCTATTGCCGCCTGCACGAGCTCGGAACGGTCCTCATCGAGGACATCCTCATCCTCGGCGGTCTCGATTATCGAGGAAAGCTCCTCGACCGCCGCATCGTCATCGTCATCGTCAGCCTCACCCTTGAGCCCCATCGTCAGCAGCTTCACCAGCCCCACGACGAGCCGGATAACCGGCATGAGCACAATGGTTATACCGCGCACGAAGTACGCATAGCCCTCGGCAAAGCGGTTCGCGCAGCTTTTTGCGACTATCTTCGGGATGGTCTCTCCGAAGATGATAACGAGTACCGTTATGACAAGCGTGGATATCCACGCATAGCTCTCGTCGCCGTTGAAGATCTCAAGAACAAGCAGCGAGCCGAGCGTTGAGTTCGTGATATTGACAAGGTTGTTTCCGATGAGGATCGCAGAGAGCGAATCATCGAAATGATCGACTATCTTCAGCGCAACACCGGCACGCTTCGAGCCGTTTTCGTGTGCGCTTTCAAGCCTCATGCGGTTGCAGCTCGAATAGGACATCTCGGCAGAGGAGAAGATATTCGAGAAGATTATACACAGCACTATTCCGCAGACATATGCCCAGATCATGCGTCCTCACCTCCCTTACCGGTAAGGCACACCCTCAGGCGGAGTATGCGGTTATTGTTCATCTGGGTCACGGTGACGCAGACATTTTCATATTCAAAGCTGTCTCCCACGGAGGGAATGGAGTCAAACTGCTCATACGCCCACTCGCCGAGGAGCTTATTGTTGAACTCGTCGTTTTCCTCGTCGAGCTCGAGCAGCTCAAACACATCGCTCACGCTCATTTCGGCGGTGCAGTCCCACGCGCCGTCGCCGCAGCTCGTGTACGGCTCCTCGACGACATCGTCCTCATCCCAGATCTCGCCTACGAGCTCCTCGAGAATGTCCTCAACTGTGACTATGCCGAGCGTTCCGCCGTAGTTATCGGTGACGACCGCCATATTGATGCGCTTTTTGCTCATAACGGGGAGCAGCGCGTCGATATTCGTGCTGCCGTGGATGAAATACGGCTTATCGAGCAGGGCGCGCAGATCCATGCCTTCGCCCTCGCGCAGATATGTTTTTATAAATTTTCTTATGGAAAGGATACCGATTATGTTATCAATGCTGCCCTCGTACACCGGCAGGCGGCTGTGCGTTTCCGCACGGATTATGCGCAGCATTTCGTCGAGCGGGCACTCAACATCGAGTGCGGCAATGTCAACGCGCGAGGTAAGTATGCTCTCGACGGTGGTCTCGGCAAACTGCAGCGCCGAGCTTATCAGCTCGCCGCGCTCGGAGTCGAGGCTGCCGTCCTCTGTCATGTCCTCGATGATGTCATATATCTCATCCTCCGTCACCGATACGGGAGGATCGGCCTTTACGATGCGCGAGGCAAGATTGCCCAGCGCGGTCAGCAGCGAGGCAAGCGGCTTCAGGACGGTCATGAAAAACCACAGCGATCCCGCGACTGCCAGAGCCAGCCGCTCGCTGTACTTTTTTGCAATGCTCTTAGGCAGCATTTCGCCGGCAAAGAACACGATCAGAGTCATAACAAATGTGCTTATCGTAACGGCTCCGGAAACGCCGGGGAACATCCTCGTTACCGTGATCGTGGCGATGGACGCCGCCGACAGATGCACAATGTTCGTGCAGATAAGAATGCTTGTTATCGCAAGGTCGAAATTATCGAGCACCTGCAATGCTTTTTCGGCTTTCGGCTCTCCGCGCTCGGCGCGGATCTTGATCTTCACCTTTGACGCCGAGGCAAAGGCAGTCTCCGACACCGCAAAATACGCGGCGCAGAGGATAAGGGCAGCTATGACAATCAGTGACAATCGACTGGCATCGTCCATTTCGGATCAAACACTCTCCTATTCGCGAGCTTAAGGCTCGGTAAATTAAAATTCAGTATATCATAGGCTGCATCCGCCGTCAATCACGCACTTGAAAATTTAACCGTCCTGTGATATTTTTTCAGAGGCATTTGTCTGCACCTGCGGATACGGTTATTGCGGTGTCCCAACCGGTGAGTGCGGAGGTTTGCCTCCAAAAGCCTTTTACAAAGGAGAAATATCATGGAGTATGAAAAGATAGATCGTGCCGGCTGGGCACGGAGTGAGCTGTTTGACTTCTTCTCCGCTGTGTCAAACCCGTTTTACGGCGTGACCTTTAATCTTGATGTCACGAATGTATACGCCTTTGCGAAGGAGCATTCGGTATCGTTTTACTATGCGCTTATATTTCTTGTAACAAAGGCGATAAACAGCGTTGAAAGCTTCCGCTATGCCATGATCGGCGGCGAGCCGGTGCTGCTGCGCGAGCGCATCCCGAGCTTCACCGATCTGCACAAGGGCAGCGAGAGCTTCCACATAGTCACGATGCCGTGCGGCGACGATATCGTCGAATTCTGCCGTGAGGCAAAGCGCCGCAGCATGGCACAGACGCAGCTTATCGACATGGAGCAGGAGGGCGATAACCTCATTTTCATATCGTGCCTGCCTTGGATAGAGCTGACCGCGATGACAAACGAGCGCAATTTTGACGCCGACGACGCGATACCCCGCATTGCGTGGGGCAAATACCGCGACGAGGGCGGGCGCAGAGTGCTCGGATTTTCCATGGAGCTCAACCATCGCTTCACCGACGGTGTTCATATCGGGAAATTCAGTGAAAGGCTCACCGGGCTGATAAACGGATTATAACGAAAAAACAGCTCCGACTGGAGCTGTTTTTTCGGTTTCACGGTGTTCAGAAGGCCTTCCCCCTGAGGGGCTCGCTCATCGCGGCCGGCATTGCGCGGGCATTCGCTCAGCCCACCACATCGAAGCCCTGATCCTCGACCGCCGTTCTGAGGGCGGCGGCATCGAGAGACTCGCCCTTTACGACCGCGACGCCGCTTTCGTGGCTGACCTCGGCCGCAGTGACGCCCGCGACCTTTTCCAGCGCCGCTTTCACTCTTGACGAGCAGTGACCGCACTGCATTCCTTCGATCTTCATCGTAATTTCCATATTATTCACCTCTTATCAAAACTCTGTCGCCGTGTATTTCAAGCCTGTTCTGGCAGTACAGTATTATCGCCTTGGGAAGCAGCTTCCATTCAGCCTCCTCCATTATCCTGCGCGAGAGCACCTCGGGAGTATCTCCGGGCAGGATCTCCACCGCCTGCTGCGCGATGATGGGGCCGATATTGCCGTCGATATCCGCGAAAAATACCGTTGCGCCGGTGATGCGGCAGCCGCGCTCGAGCGCTGCGCGCGCGGGAGTGTCGCCGCAGTTTATGAACGCGGGTATCAGCGAGGGATAAACGCCGATTATGCGCTTGCGGAACTGCGTTGATATAACGCCCAACGGCATATTGTACCCCGCGAGGATGACAAGGTCTATGTCCATATCCTTGAGCTTGTTTGAGATCGCCATGCTGTAGCTGAGCTTTGTGGGAAACAGCGAGGGCTCGACCACAAAGCACTCAACGCCCGAGTTGCGCGCACGGCGCAGGGCGTAGGCCTCGGGATCGGTGCATATGACCGCCGTCAGCTCAAAATTGGGTATCTCGCCGAAGTACATCGAATCGAGAACGGTTTGCAGAAGAGCACCGTTGCCGGAAACAAGAACCGCCGCTCTTACCATTTGTAATCTCTCCCCCCTATTTCTCAAGCAAGGACTGCGCCACTGTGAGATTCAGTCTCTCGGCGCGGCGCACCTCGGCAAGACGTTTTTTGAGCCTGTCCGTGCCGTTGCCGGCGATGGCATCGTCTATCGCTTCTGCGAGCTTATCGGCCGTTATGTCATCAATGTCTATGCTGCTCACGCCGAGGTACGATGCGCAGCCCGACACCTTGGGATCGTAGCTCACGCCCACCGCGGGCACCTCGCCGCACACGGCATACAGCAGGCTGTGCAGACGCATGGCGACGACTGCCTCCATCTGCCGCACTATGGCAATGTCAAGCTCGACATCGTCCGTTCTCGGGATTATCTTATACGGGACCTCCGCTGCATTTGCCAGAAGCTTGCAGGTGCCTATGTCCTTGTCGTAATTCATCGGCATGAGCAGCAGCGTCAGCCCGTGCTTTTCACAGCAGCGCCGCAGTCCCTCCGCCATCTCGCCGATCTTGTCGTTCACCCCGAACCTCGGGCGCATGCTCAGGCAGATGTACCTCCCATTCGGGTCTATACCAGCATTCTGCAGGAACCGGCAGGCGTCCACCGCGCTTTTGCCGCGCAGGGTCAGCACCGGGTCGCCCGTAATGCCGATCCGCGGCCGGTTTATCGCAAGCTCACCCAGAATCCTCAGGCTCGCGGGATCACGCAGGGTTATTATATCGACATATTTATCTATCACCCGCGCGGCATGATGCTTATCGGTGGGATAATTGAGCGGCCCGATGCCGCAGCCGTACATCTGCACCTTACAGCCGCATTTTTTTGCAAGCCTTATCGTGTACAGATAAAACCACAGACTCCGGCGGCTGGTTACATCCTGAATGAGGCTGCCGCCGCCGCTTATAAACAGCCTTGAGCGCTTGAGCTCATGCCTCAGCTTTATCGGTCTGCCGCGCCGCACGGCGTTGAGCCCGTGCACCATGCGCGTGTACCTCGCGTTTTTGGAAACGACCGTTATGCGCATATCGGGATCAATCGTTTTAAGCTCGTCGGCAATGGCCTTCAATATTGCCTCGTCGCCGGCATTGCCGTGACCGTAGGCTCCGCAGATAACTACACCGCTGCGCTTTTGGCTGCGCCGCTTCAGAACGGCGGAGTATATCTCGAGCTGGCGGCGGCAGGTGCTCTCGGTGGAAAACTCGCGCTTTGCCTTCTCGTACACCGCTCTGCCGGTGCTCGCGCGCAGCTCGCCGTCGTTTGCCAGCGCGAGTATGCCGCGTGCCATATCCTTCACGCTGCCCGGTTCAAACAGCATTCCCGTCTCGCCGGATACTATGAGTCTCGGCAGACCGCCGACTCTTGAAGCGACCGTGGGTATGCCCGCTCTGGCAGCCTCGGTGACGGCATAGGGGAAGGTCTCGGACAGGGAGCTTATCGCGTTTATGTCAATGCTTGCGTAAAATCCGTCCATTTCCGTGACCCATCCGGCAAAAAACACCTTGTCGGCAACGCCGAGCTCATTTGCCAGTGCCTCAAGCATCTCGCGCTCCATACCGTCGCCCGCTATCACGAGGCGCAGAGAGGCGCAGTCCTTACCGGCCTCGGCAAAGCCGCGCACGGTTGTGGCGACATCCTTTACAGGGTCAAGGCGCGCGCCGATACCGAGCACTATATCATCGTCGGTGAATGGGCAGCCTATCTGTTCGAACCACTGCCTTCGCGTTATCGCAGGCTTGGGACGGTCGAAGTCAACGCCGTTGTATATGGTGAACAGGTCGTTGGGGTCAAACCCTCGGCCTATTAGCGTCTGACGCATATTATCCGAAACGCAGACGCGGTAATCCATTCTGTGCAGCGCCCATTTGTTGAGGTTGCCGTAGGTCACGGCGGCAAGCGGGCGTCCGAGGTAGTCGAGCTTATAGTCGCTGTGGACGGTGCTTATAAACGGAATGTCAAATTTCTTCTTCAGAAGCGCGCCGGTGAGGTTTGCACGGCTGCCGTGGCAGTGGACAACATCATATCCGTTCTCGCGGATCTTATCGCGGGTTTTTTCCAGCCCCTCGGAAAAGCCGCCGGAAAACACCGTTACGGGGATGCCGAGCTGCCTTGCCTCCTCGGCGAAATCTCCCTCCATGTAGCAGACGAGATCCGCCTGTATCTGCTTGTTCAGGTCCTTCAGCAGCGTTAAAACATGGGTCTTTGCGCCGCCCGAGTCTCCGCCGGAAATAAGATGTAAAACTTTCAAGGAAACCTCCGCTTGTTCTTGTCTATTCAGAAAATATATTATATAATGCCTCATTATATAATAGTTAGCAAAAGAGGTCAAGCAGTATGACAACTATCTACATGATACGGCATGCCGAAGCGGAGGGCAATCTCTACCGCATCGTGCAGGGGCAGCTAAACAGCTACATCACCGTGCGCGGAAAGAAGCAGATAGCCGCACTCGCCGAGAGATTCAGGGATGTGCACCTCGACGCGCTGTATTCAAGTGACCTGCGCCGCGCCGTCGACACGGCGGGTGCAATAACGAAATATCATGACCTGCCCATCCGGAAAACGCCCAAGCTCAGAGAGCTGAATCTCGGCGTATGTGAGGGCATGAGCTTCGGCGAAATGTACAGATTTGACCCTGTTCAGATGGACAACTTCAACAACGATCCCGCAAGCTGGACCGCCCCGAAGGCGGAGAGCTTTGCCGCGTGCACCGTGAGGATATATTCCGCCGTTACCGAGATAGCGGAGGAAAACCCCGGAAAAACCGTCGCCGTTGTGAGCCACGGAATGGCTATCCGCTCACTGCTGGCGGCAATACTGAATGTCGAAAGCCGCGACATACCCTCGCTGCCGCACGGAGACAACACAGCCGTGAGCAAGCTGATCTACGATAAGGGAAAATTCACCGTTGAGTATTATAACGACAACACCCACCTGCCGCCGGAGCTTTCCACCTTTGCCCGTCAGAGCTGGTGGAAGGAGGAGACCCGCGGTGCGGACGAAAACAATATGTACTACCTCCCGCTTGACCCCGGAGAGGAGGGCGGACTGTACATACGGTGCTATGAGCAGGCTTGGAAAGCCGCTCACGGCGACCTGAAGAATTTTTATGCCGGAACCTATCTTCGCTCCGCATGCGAGCACTTCAAAAAGAATAAATTTTCCGTTCTGAAGGGCTTTCGCTCAAACGGCGAGTTCGTCGGGATAGTGGAGATGGACTGCGCGCGCTCCGAGGCGGCCGGCATCGGCTGGATAAGCCTTGTCTATGTAGAGCCCGGGCTGCGCGGCATGGGGCTGGGCACCCAGCTTCTGGGCAGAGCCATAACCGATTACGAGGTGCTCGGACGCAGGAGCGTGCGGCTCCATGTTTCGTCGAAAAACGAAAACGCCGTAAGGTTTTACGAAGGTCTCGGGTTTGAGATACTCGGCAGCGAGCCCGGAGCGGGTGCGCCGCTTTATCTGATGGAAAAGAAGTTTGAGTAGAAAAATGTCGAAATGGAATGAAAATGCGATCGTTGAGGAGTTCGATCCGGGCGGAAAGCGAATGATTGCCGTGTCGGATATCCACGCCAATCTCCCCTATTTCAGAGGTCTGCTGGAGAAGGTCGGCTTCTCCGGCGGCGACGAGCTGATAATACTCGGTGATTTTCTCGAAAAAGGGCATTGCAGCCTCGAGACCCTGAGGTATATAATGGAGCTGCACAGCAGAGGAAACTGCCATGTTCTGTGCGGAAACTGCGACTCATGGTGCGATGCGCTCGATTCCGAGCGGATGTACTGGTCCTCCCGCATAGTTGACTATATGTACTCCCGCAAAAGCGGGATAATGTGGGACGCGGTAACGGGTCTCGGCATTGAGGTAACGCCCGGACTTCGGTTCGAGCCGCTTATTCCGGAGCTCAGATCCCGCTACGCGCCCGAGTGGGATTTCCTGCGCAGCCTTCCCCATATTATAGAAACGCCGCGATGCACCTTCGTGCACGGCGGCATAAGACCGGGCATAGACCCGCGCACCATGCGCGGGGGCGACTGTATGAAATTTGACCACTTCATGGACTATGGCTATACCTTCGGCAAGTGGGTCGTGGTCGGGCACTGGCCGGTGATGCTGTATCTGCCCGATCATGTGTGCGCAAACCCGATCATTGACAGGGAGCACCGCATCGTTTCAATCGACGGCGGATGCTCTTTAAAAGATGATGGGCAGCTCAACGGGCTGATAATCCCGCCCGAGGGTGATTTCGACTTCTGTGCCTATGACCGGTTCCCCGTGAAAACCGTCGTCACCCCGCAGAAAAAGGGCGGCAGGAGCTACTACATCCGCTGGGGCGACAATGATGTTCAGGTGCTGCGGCGCGGCGAGGAGTTCTCGCTCTGCCGCCATGTGCGCACGGGCTATGAAATGGAGATACTGACGAAATATCTCTACTCCGATGAGGAATTCTGCAAGTGCAACGATTCGACAGACCTCGTACCGGAGCTTAACGCCGGCGATAAGGTCAGCATCGTCGAGGAGACCTCCCGCGGCTGGCTTATAAAGCACAACGGCACCTCCGGCTGGTATTTTGGAGAGCTTATATGACCGATAATCTTGAATTTTTGCCCGTCTCGCGCGGCGAGATGCATGAGCGCGGCTGGTGGTGGTATGATTTCCTGCTCGTAACGGGAGATGCCTATGTCGATCACCCAAGCTTCGGTCCTGCCGTTATCGGCAGGCTGCTTGAAGCCGACGGCTACCGCGTCGCGGTGCTCGCGCAGCCCGACTGGCACTCTGCCGAAGCCTTTGAGGCGTTCGGCAGACCTCGCCTCGGTATTCTGATCTGCGCAGGCAACCTCGACTCCATGGTCGCACATTACACCGCGGCGAAAAAACGCCGCAGCGAGGATTTCTATTCTCCCGGCAAAAAGGCGGGACTGCGCCCCGACAGGGCGACGATAGTGTATTCAAACCGTGCGCGCGAGGCGTTCGGCGCCGGGGTGCCCATCGTCATCGGCGGACTTGAGGCGTCGCTGCGGCGCTTTGCGCACTATGACTACTGGGACGACAAGGTGCGCCGCTCCATTCTCGTGGATTCGGGCGCGGACATTCTTGTCTACGGCATGGGTGAAACGGCTATGCGCGAGATAGCGCGCAGACTGAAAAAGAAAATACCTGTTTCCGGAATACGCGACATCCGCGGCACCGCAATACTCACGCGTGATGCCGCCGAGTGCGCCTTTGACGCGGTAACGCTGCCGTCGTTTGCCGATGTGTGCGACAGCAAGCGCTTTTACGCCGACGCAACGCGAACGGAATACGCCGAGCACGACCCCGTGCGCGGCAGGGCGCTCATTCAGGAGCATGACGGCAGGTACCTCATCGTAAATCCGCCGGCAATGCCTCTGGAGACAAAGGAGCTCGACCGCGTTGCCGAGCTTCCGTATACAAAGAGGTACCACCCCATGTACGAGCCGCTCGGAGGCGTGCCCGCCATAGAGGAGGTCAGATTCTCGGTTATCCATAACCGCGGCTGCTTCGGCGGATGCAGCTTCTGTGCGCTGGCGTTCCACCAGGGCAGAATGGTAACCAGCCGCAGTCACGAGAGCGTCATCCGCGAGGTGACGGCGCTCACGAAATTCCCCGATTTCAAGGGCTATATAAATGATGTCGGCGGACCCTCGGCAAATTTCCGGCACCACTCGTGCAAAAAGCAGGCAAAGTGCGGAATGTGTGCGGACAGGCGCTGCCTTGCACCCACGCCGTGCCCGAATCTCGACGCAGACCACTCGGATTATCTCGCGCTTCTGCGTAAGCTGCGGCAGATACCGGGCATAAAAAAGGTGTTCGTGCGCAGCGGCATCCGATATGACTATATGCTTGAGGATAAAAACGACGATTTCTTTAAGGAGCTGGTGAAATACCACATCTCCGGTCAGCTCAAGGTCGCACCGGAGCACTGCATCGACGGCGTGCTCGACTATATGGGAAAGCCGCACATAGATGTATACGAGCGGTTCATGGAAAAATATAAAAAGCTCAACGACCGCTACAGCAAGGAGCAGTATATCGTTCCATACCTCATGTCCTCGCACCCCGGCAGCACGATCAACGACGCCATAGCACTCGCCGAATATCTCAACAGGCGCGGGCGCCAGCCCGAGCAGGTGCAGGACTTTTACCCCACGCCCGGCACGCTCTCGACCTGCATGTACTACACCGGCATAGACCCTACGACGATGAAGTCGGTATATGTGGCAAGGACCTTCCACGAAAAGGCGATGCAGCGCGCGCTTCTGCAATGGAAGCGTCCGGATAAGCGAAAGCTCGTTATAGAGGCGCTGAAGGAGGCCGGCAGAGAGGATCTGATAGGCTTCACGCCGGAGTGTCTCGTGCGCCCGGACAGAAGCCCAAAGCCCAAGGCTCCGGCAAAGCCGAAGGAGCCGGAAAAACCGAAAATGACAAAAAAGGCCGGCTACGCCAAGGGCTGGGCAAAGCCCAAGTCCAAGGGCGGCGCGAGATCCGGCAAAAAGAAAGGAAAGTGAAATGCAATGAAGTACAAAAGATTTGACGGCACCATAGTCGTGCGTATAGACCGCGGCGAGGAGATACTCGACAAGCTCCGTGAGCTGGCACTTGCGGAGAACATAAAGCTCGCCTCAGTAACGGCACTGGGTGCAACAAACGATTTCACCGTCGGAGTTTTCAACACCGCCGAGAAGAAATACCACTCAAACGAGTTTAAGGGTGCATTTGAAATAGTCTCGCTTACGGGCACCATAAACACGATGGACGGGCAGTTTTACACGCACATACACATGTCTGCGGGAAACGAAAAGGGCGAGGTGTTCGGCGGTCATCTCAACCGCGCGATGGTCTCGGCTACCTGCGAGATGATAGTCACCGTAATAGACGGAGAGGTGGACAGATACCTCGACTCTGATGTAGGGCTGAATCTGTTTAAGCTGTGACGGCCGTACTTATGTATTATCTGGCTGCGGTGAACATCATTCTGTGCGCCATGATGGGCATTGACAAATACCGCGCCAAAATGAGACAAAGGCGCATACCGGAAGCGACTCTCTTTACCTTCGCCGTCATCGGCGGCGCTCTCGGCGGCACCGTCGGAATGTATTCGTTCCGGCACAAGACCCGTCACACGGGCTTTGCCGTGGGCTTTCCGCTGCTTGCGATCGTACAGATCGCGTTAGTTATCTTCCTGTTTTCCAAATTCGCATAGAAAGAAGACCTTAGCAATGAAAGACAAACTCAAGGGGCTGCTGCTGTGCCTTGTCATCGCCGCCCCCGCATGGCTGCTCGGACGCAGATTTGCCGTCGTTGGCGGTCCCATTATCGCCATCATCTTCGGCATGATAGCCGGCATTTTCCTCAAAAACCGCGCACCGTTTGACGCGGGCATCAAATTCACCTCGAAAAAGATACTCCAGTGGGCGGTCATCCTGCTCGGCTTCGGCATGAATCTGAGCGTTATAGCGCGCACCGGCGTTCAGTCGCTGCCGATAATCCTGAGCACGATAACGACATCGCTGCTCATCGCGTTTATCATGTGCAGGGTGCTCAAAATGCCGTCGGGCATTGCAACGCTCGTGGGCGTGGGCTCGTCTATCTGCGGCGGCTCGGCGATAGCGGCAACGGCTCCGGTCATAAATGCGGGCGACGATGAGGTCGCGCAGGCGATCTCCGTAATTTTCTTTTACAATGTCATCGCGGCACTCATATTCCCTCTCATGGGCACGCTCATCGGCTTCTCGACCACCTCGGGCGAGGCGTTCGGGATCTTCGCGGGCACGGCGGTCAACGATACCTCGTCCGTTACCGCTGCGGCGTCCACATGGGACAGCATGTGGGGGCTCGGCTCGGAAACGCTCGACAAGGCCGTGACCGTAAAGCTCACCCGCACTCTCGCCATTATTCCCATAACTCTGGGGCTGGCGCTCATCCGCTCGAAAAAATCCGCCGGCGAGAGCGGGCAGAGAGTCAGCATAAAAAAGGTTTTCCCCATGTTCATTCTCTATTTTGTGCTGGCATCGGTCATCACGACAATAGCTCAGGCGCTCGGCGTTCCGGCAGATGTCTTTTCACCGTTTAAGGAGCTGAGCAAGTTCATGATAGTGCTCGCCATGGCCGCCATCGGGCTTAACACCGATCCCGTGAAGCTCGTCAAAAGCGGCGGCAAGCCCCTGCTGCTCGGCTTCTGCTGCTGGGTCGGCATAACCGGCGTTGCAATTGCAATGCAGCACCTCCTCGGGCTTATTTAACGGCGCTTGTCTGCACCTGCGGATACGGGCATTGCGGTGTCCCGGCCGGCGGGTGCGGAAAGACGCCTCCGACAAGGAAAGGAGTGAGCCGTGTGGCGGTTTTAATAGACGGAAAGAAGCTTGCGGAAAAGCTGTGTGCCGAGGTAGCGGAGGAAGCCGGAAGGCTTGCGCGCAGACCGTGCCTTGCGGCGGTGCTTGTCGGCAGCGATCCGGCATCGCAGATATATGTGCGCAACAAGGAGCGCGACTGCAGGAAATGCGGCATTGACAGCAGGAGATATGATCTCGGCGAAGCGGTAAGCGAAACGGAGCTTCTCTCGCTTATTGCCGCGCTCAACGCAGACGATGCCGTGGACGGCATCCTTGTACAGCTTCCGCTGCCGGAGCATATCTGCGAGCGCAATATCATAAATGCGATCGACCCCGACAAGGATGTTGACGCATTCCACCCGATAAATGTCGGCAGGATGGTGACATGTCAGGCGCATCTGCTGCCGTGCACGCCTGCGGGCATCATGGTGATGCTGCACGAATACGGCATCTCGCCGGACGGCAGGCACTGTGTCATTGTCGGGCGCAGCAGCATAGTCGGCAGACCCATGGGTATGCTTATGCTCAACGCCGACGCAACCGTGACATACTGCCACCGGCACACAAGTGACCTTGCCGCAATGACGCGGCAGGCGGATATACTCATCGTCGCCGCCGGCTCGCCGAGGCTCATAACGGGCGACATGGTCAAGCCCGGCGCCGCGATAATAGATGTTGCCATGAACCGCGACCCCGAAACGGGTAAATTCTTCGGCGATGTGTGCTTTGACGATGTCGAGCCCAAGGCGGCATTCATAACGCCGGTGCCCGGCGGCGTGGGTCCGATGACCCGCGCAATGCTCATGAAAAACATCCTTTCCGCCGCGAAGGCGAGGGGTGAGAAATGATCGCAAAAAGCAGGAACAGCGGGGTGGACCTGCTTAAGTCGCTGTCCATGTTCCTTGTGGTTTTGCTGCACATAAACACGGCAGGCGGGGCACTCGGCGGCAGCGTGCCGGACTCTGCGCAGTGGTGGATAGCAGACCTCGCACAATCGGCATCGTACTGCTGCGTTGACTGCTTCGCGCTCATAACGGGCTTCCTGATGACCGGGCGTGCGTTCCGGCCGGGGCGCATGGTTTCGTCGTGGTTGTAGGTCGCGTTTTACTCCGTGGTGACGGCTGCCGCGTGGTACATACTCATGCCGGGACAGATTGATTCAGAGTTCGTGACCTCGGCTTTTTTCCCTGTGCTGAACTCGAGCTACTGGTACTTCACCGCGTACTTCGTCATGTTTTTCTTCACGCCGTTTTTGAACGCAATGCTGAATGCACTGGACAGGCACGGCAGAAAAATGCTGCTGGCGGCGATCTTTGTTTTCATGTCGCTGCTGCCTACAGTCAACCCGCTTCCGATCATGCCGCTGGCAAGCGGCTACAGCGCCATATGGCTCTCGGCACTGTATCTTGTCGGCGCGTGCGTGAAGCTCGATAAGCTGTACGAGCGTGCAGGAATCAAATTCTTTGCGCTCGTATATTTTGCTTCGGTTGCGGTCATGCTGCTGTGGCAGGTATGTGACCGTGAGGGCGGGATGCTGCTTGTCGACTACCTTTCGCCGACGGTGATTGCATGCTCGGTCGCACTGCTGTGCGCATTCTGCCGGCTGCGTGTTCCCGACAGGCTTGCGGGCACGGCAAAATTTCTGAGCTCGACCTCCTTCGGCGTGTATCTCATCCACAGCAGTCCATTCATCTGGAGCAGCTGCATAGTCGGCAGCTTCAGCTTCATCGGTGGGCTGAGTCCCGCACTCGTGCTGCCGTATGAGCTCGGATACGCTGCGGCAATATACGCTGCGTGTACGCTTATAGAATGTTTGCGCCAGCTGCTGTTTAAGCTCTGCCGCCTTGACCGGCTTGCCGCCGTGATTGCGCGGCTGCTCAACAGAGCGCTCCTGCGCGAGAGACAGACGGCATAGGCTTTTTGACAGACCGAAAACAAGTGCGATGCATCGTTCTGCATCGCACTTGTTTTTATTATTAATTATTATATATATGAATCAGTTGGATGCCTTCATTGCAAGATAGGCATTTATAAACCCGTCTATATCTCCGTCCATGACATTCTGGATATTGCCGTTTTCAAAGCCCGTACGGTGATCCTTCGCCAGCGTGTACGGCATGAAAACATACGAGCGGATCTGGCTGCCCCACTCTATCTTCTGCTGAACGCCCTTAATGTCGCTTATCTTCTCGAGATGCTCGCGCTCCTTTATCTCGGCAAGACGCGCGCGCAGCATGTTGCGGCAGTTCTCCAGGTTCTGAAAATGGCTTCGCTCGACCTGAGACGAGACGACGATACCGGTGGGAAGGTGCGTCAGGCGCACCGCCGACGAGGTCTTGTTGACCTTCTGACCGCCCGCACCGGAGGAACGGTAGACATCCATCTTGATGTCCTCCTCGCGCAGCTCGATCTCGTTATCGTCGCTTATCTCCGGCATGACCTCTACCGCGGAGAACGAGGTGTGGCGGCGGCCCGACGAGTCAAACGGCGATATGCGCACGAGACGGTGTATGCCGTGCTCGCTTTTTAAGAAGCCGTAGGCGTTTTCGCCCTCTATCATGATAGTGGCGCTTTTTATGCCCGCCTCGTCGCCGTCAAGATAATCCATGAGCTTAACGGTATAGCCGTGGCGTTCGGCCCACATATTGTACATGCGGTAGAGCATCTGTGTCCAGTCCTGCGCCTCGGTGCCGCCGGCTCCGGCATGGAAGGTGAGGATCGCGTTGTTGGCGTCGTACTCACCCGTGAGCAGAGTGCCGAGGCGGGTCTCCTCGAGCTTCTTTTCAAACCCGGAGTATTCGCTCTGAAGCTCCGGCAGCATAGAATCGTCGTCCTCCTCGATGGCCATCTCGCACAGCGTCATCAGATCGTCCCAGCCGGAGCAGAGCTTATCGTAATTCCCGACCTTGTTTTTAAGCTGCTTAAGCCGCTTCTGCACCTTCTGCGAATTCTCGACATCGTTCCAGAAGCCGTCGAGCGCGCTCTGACCCTCCAGCTCCTCGATCTCCTTTTCGGCAGCTTCGAGGTGCAGTGCCTCGCGCAGGGAGTCAAGCGTTGGCTTCAAGCCGTTCAATTTTCCTTTATACTCTTCAAACTCTATCATTTTATCATTCCTTAGCCAAAATTGCTGTAATATTATACATTAATCCGCGCACATTGTAAACCGGAAACTGCGGTTTTATTTTGTACGGTGAATAACCCCCGCTTGTTGCAAGCGGAAGGCATATGTGGTAAGATGTAGGCGAGAAAAACATACGGGAGAACGGATATGAGCGACAACAGCATAATCGTCATCGGCATCGCCGGCGGCACCGGCAGCGGCAAGACCACCATTACAAGAAAGATCATGCAGCATTTCGGCGGCAATGTCAGCGTCATTTACCATGACAACTACTACAAAGCCCACCACGGCATGAGCTATGAGGAACGCGCAAAGCTCAACTATGACCATCCCGATGCATTCGACACCGAGCTTCTCATCAGGGATCTCAAAAAGCTGCGCGCAGGTGAGACCATACACAGCCCTACATACGACTATACCGTCCATGACCGCGCCGAAAAAACCGTCACGGTCAGACCCTCGCGCGTTATCATCGTCGAAGGGCTGCTGATATTTCAGAGCCCGGAGCTGTGCGATCTGATGGATATAAAGATATTCGTTGACACGGATGCCGATGTGCGCATACTCAGGCGCATCGTGCGCGATGTGCGTGACCGCGGCCGCAGTCTGGAGAGCGTCGTCAATCAGTATCTGAACACCGTCAAGCCCATGCATGAGCAGTTTGTCGAGCCGAGCAAGCGCAAGGCGGATATAATCATACCCGAGGGAGGGCACAATCAGGTCGCGCTGGATATGGTGCTCGAGCGCGTGCGCGCACATCTGGCTAAAAATTAGATTGGGAGACGGACATGGCGAAGCTATATTTCAAATACGGCGCAATGGGCTCGTCGAAATCGGCTCAGGCGCTGATAACACAGTTCAATTATGAGGAGCTCGGCATGAGCGTATGGCTCATAAAGCCGAGCACCGATACCCGCGACGGTGCGGACATCGTGCAGAGCCGCATCGGTCTGAAGCGCTCCGCTCAGGTGATAACGCCGGAGCAGGATATAATCGAGGCATATAAAAGCGCGGGAAAGCACGATGTGATCATAGCCGATGAGGCGCAGTTTTTCACGCCCGGGCAGATAGAGCAGCTCCGTACTCTCGTTGACGACGAGGATCTGCCGGTGCTGTGCTTCGGGCTGCGCACCGATTTTCTCACCCACTTTTTCCCCGGCTCGCGCAGGCTCATGGAGCTTGCCGACTCCATCACCGAAATAAAAACCGTCTGCGCCTGCGGCAGAAAAGCCACCGTCAATGCGCGTATCGACGCCGGCGGCCGCGTCATCACTCACGGCGATCAGGTATTTCTCGGCGGCAACGACAGCTATGTGGCAATGTGCCACAAGTGCTGGATGAAAAAGATCGGCAGCGGCTGATCAAGGTAAGAATATACTGCGGCAATATACTGCGGCATGGAATGAAAAACGCCGGAAGCCTTCGCTTCCGGCGTTTTCATTTCATCTTATTAAAGCATCAGGGAATAATGGTGCCCTTGATCGCACCGAGGTAGCCCTTGAGTCCGTCGACGAAGGTCTTGGGAGTGCTTATTATGCCCTCGACATCGCCGTCATCATACGCCCGACCGATGTTCTTGAGCATGTCAACGAAGTCGCCGGTGGCACCCTCTATGCCTGCCTCGACATTGTCGCCGTAGTTCCAGATGTACTCGATGGCTTCGGCATCAACGCCGATCTTTTCGCTGACGCCGGTCTTCACCGCGTCAAGCTTAGCCGAAACAGTGTCGTGGGTCTTCTCGACTGCGACAGCAACGCTGCCTGCATCCGTTCCGGCATCGGCACTGCCGATGGGTGCAAATGCGAAAGCAAAAAGCATCGCCGCAGCAAGGAATACAACTGCCGTGATGATAATGTTTCTATTGCGGGTCTTTGTCATAAACGCTCCTCCTTTTTGCCGCTTTTTGTTCAAAAATATACTTTTGCGGGATGTTTATATAGATTAAAACATATCAAGGAGTATTTTGCAAGGTTTTTTTGCTGATTTTATTAAAAATTTTCCACAGGGGCAGTTTTTGTCCCAGCAGGAACGAGACCTCTCCGAAGAAAATTCCGCCGAAAACATCGACGACGACATGCTGCTTTACAAATAGCGTTGACAGGAACACCAGCACCGCAAAAACACCGCAGAACACGCGCATGCCCTTGCTCACGGGGCAGCACAGCGACTGGCGGAATGCCATGTAAGCAAACATACAGTGCATCGAGGGAAAGCAGTTGGTCGGAGTGTCCGTGGTGTATATCACCGCGAGCGCCCACGAAAACGCGTTGTCCACGACGATCTCCGGACGCACGACGCAGCTCGGCAGACCAATGAAAAACGCGCAGCAGATGATCTCGGCGACAGCAATGCCCGCAAACATTTTATAGCATTTCTCGCGCTCGGTGCGCATTATCATGAAAAGTCCCATACCCCAGAGGAAAAACGCCAGCACATATATGACCACCCACGCCGGTACGAGCGGTATCCGTGCGTCAATGGGCAGGGTAACATCCGTAGCGGGAAGGCCCTTCGTTATGGCCTTCGTTATGCCCCAGACCAGCGCGTGAGTGATCAGGATGCTCAGCAGCGGCAGGTACGAGTAGGCGGGAAAAGTATCCTTTATAAACCTTTTCAGCTTCATATGGCTCCTCCAACCGTGTGACTTGATGCAGTACAGTAATATATCCCTTGGCGGAGCGTTTGTCAAGGCTCTGACACACTTTACAAGCCGGTAAAATCGGTATATAATCTCGGTGTTGCGGAGGATAGTGATTTGAACATAAGTGTTAGGGCGTTTGAAACGCTTGATTCGACGAATAACGAGCTCAAGAAGCTCGCGGCGGCGGGTGCTCCGGAGGGTACGGTGGTCATAGCAAACGAGCAGACCTCCGGGCGCGGCAGGCTCGGGAGGAGCTTTGCCTCGGCTCCCGGCGCGGGTATATATATGTCGCTGCTGCTGCGTCCGGAGGGCGGAGCCGGCTGCGCGGCAAGTCTTACGGCGGTGTGTGCCGTGGCGGTCAGCCGCGCGATAGAAAAGGTCTGCGGAGTGCCGGTGGACATAAAGTGGATAAACGACCTGTACCTCAGCGGCAGAAAAATATGCGGCATACTGTGCGAGAGCGCGGTAAAGCAGGACGGCTGCCTGTACACCGTCGCGGGCATCGGGCTGAATGTCACGACCCGCACGGAGGATTTTCCGCCCGAGCTGCGCGATAAGGCCGGCTCGCTGTACACGCAGACCGGCATGACATATGAGCGCGGCGCGCTCATAGCCGCGATACTCGCCGAGCTCGACGCGCTGTATACCAGTTGGCAGGCGGAGCCCGGCGTGTGCCTGAAGGAATACAGAAAGCGCTGCATCGTGCTCGGCGCGCCCGTCACGGTGATATCGCCCGAGGGCGAATACGAGGCGGCGGCGGAGGATATAAGCCCCGATTACGGACTGGTAGTGCGCCTGCATGACGGCAGACGCAGAACACTGCACAGCGGTGAGATAAGCATACGGAGGTAGCATATGAAAAGGCAGACCGCATACATTTTTATAGCGATAGTCATTGTTCTGATGATGATAGCGGGAGTCATATTATGGCTCACCGGTGACATAGGCGGCGGCAGCGATCGCCCCGAGACGAGCACAGCACCGGCGGAGGAGAGCGAGCCGGCAGTGCCCGTCGGCACCCCGTCTCCCACGCCCAGCGCGGCTCCCTCGGCATCGCCGAAGCCCACACCCACTCCGTCTCCGTCACCCGTACAGCCATCCGGCGAGACGGTCGGCAGCGGCTCGTTTGACTCGGACACCGGTGTAGGGCTCAACACACGCACCGTATGGACGGTGACCCGCGCAGCCGACGGAGGCTATGAGCTGACCCTGAGCGTATATGCTCGCTCGTACAGTCTGGGCATAGGTCAGCGCAGCATAACGGTAAGCGTCAACGGCTCGGCATCCACGGCGCTGACGCGCGCGTTCGAGGTCGATTCACCCAACACGCAGACCGAAACTCTCATCTACACCGGCACCGTGCCCGTTGATGCGGGCAGCGTGAGCGTAAGCATAGATTGGAGCTATAAGGGACAGTACAGCGGTCAGGATCTCGATGTCATAAGCTCTCAGACGACCGTGCAGGTCGGCTGAGCAGATCGCCGCTGACGATGTGAAGCAGATCACGGCGCAGGCCGAACAATCAAGAAGCAATACGGAGGCACCGATAAAGGCATGAAGAAAATCGGAACCGTCAATTTGGGACTGGCATTTGCCGGCTGCTTTCTCGGAGCCGGGTATGTATCCGGTCAGGAGCTGTGGCAGTTCTTCGGCGCATTCGGCGCAAAGGGCATAGCGGGGCTGCTGACTGCGATCCTGCTGCTCATTGCCGTCGGCATAATCATGATCCTGCTTGGCAGACTCACGGGTCTTGGCGAGGCAGATAAGCTCGTTGTGCAAAAGGATATTCCGCCGCTGCGCATCGCCGTAACGGTGCTGGAGCTGCTGTTCCTGTTCGGCGTCGGCACGATAATGAGCGCCGGTGTCGGCGCGCTGCTGAACCGCCTCATCGGACTGCCCGTATATGTCGGCTCGGGACTGTTCGTCGCGCTCGTCGCCGCAGTATCGCTTGCCGGACTGTCGGGCATGATTTCGGCGTTTTCGGCAACGGTACCGGTGCTCGCTGCGGTAACGCTCGTGTTCGGCATAGTCAGCATCGGTAAATACGGTCTTGTGATACCCGAGGCATCGTCCTCCGGCAACCCGCTGATGCGCTCGTGGCTCATCGCGGCGGTGAGCTTTGCCTGCTACAATGTGTTCGGCAGCATCGCCATGATCGCGCCTCTCGGCAAATTCGTCAAGAGCGAAAGGTCTGCCGCCTGCGGTATTGCGCTGGGCGCGGGTCTGCTGCTCGTTATCGCAATGAGCGTTCTCGCCTCGGTCAGCGCGGCTCCCGAAGCCCGCACCGCACAGCTTCCCATGCTTGAGATAGCGCAGGGCATGAGCCCCGCGTGGGGCTATATCTACGGCGTTCTGCTGCTCCTTGCGATGTTCGGCACGGCTCTGTCGAGCCTTGTCGCGTTCACGACCATGCTCGGGGCAAAATTCAGTATGGTCGGCCGTCATCGCGTATCGTTCACTGCGGTGTGCGCCGTTTGCATGTTCCTCGGCAGTCTGTTCGGCTTCGGAGAGCTCATAAGCATCGTATATCCGCTGTTCGGATATTGCAGCAGCATATTCATCGTGCTCATGGCAGTGCATTATTTTCGCATCCGGAAAGCGTTGAAGGCACAGCAATAATAACTATTGCAAATAAAAAAACTATTTTTCTAATTACATTTTAATATATGTCCCTTATCCTTGTATTCAGAGACGCAGAGCTCAAATAATACAAGGAGGAATATAAAATGGACTACATCTGGGACATCATTCTGGACATTCTGGACAAGGCAGATGCCGACGAGGCAGCAAAGATAGCGATCGGAGCCATCAAGCAGTTCTTTGCAGGACTTAAGTGATGACGAAAACCGGAAGGCTGAGCCTTCCGGTTTTTCGTTCCGTCAGATAGCCCCCGTTTTCAGCTTGGAAAACGGGGGTTATCCGACAGAGCAGGAGGCGGTGTATTGACATTTATGAGAAAACAAGATAATGTGTATACATACTGCCGCCCATAGCACGGCTTGACAGCATTACGAGCAATCCGAAACCTTACGGCAATTATCATAGCGAGGTGACGATCGTGAAAAAAATTACTGCAATACTGCTCGCCGCGGTCTTTGCTGCGGCACTCTGTGCGTGTACGCCGGTCCAGCCGCGAGCGACAGCCGCCGAGCCGGTGCCGTTTGAGACCTCTCGTCCCGCGCGCACGGAGGAATACAACGAAAACGGCGCGGGCATAAGCCTCTCGGTCTATGATTCCTGGCGGTGCGAACCATACAACGACGGCAGCGAGAACTGGAATTTCATCTCGATAAGCGCCGGCGGCAAGAGCTACACCGTGACATGGAGCTACGGCGGCGATACGGTACCCGGCGACGCGCTCCGCGAAGCCGGCTCCGAGCTCCGCTCCATGCTGAGCACTCTGAGCCTTTCATAGAACAAAAACGGAACGGTCCGTTTTTTCAATGGCGGTTGTCTGCATCTACGGATACGGCTATTGCGGCTTCCCGACCGGAAAGTACCGGCGAAACCGGTATATTGCCGCACTGAATCGGTGCGCCCTTGGCTCCCCCCTCCGAGGGGAAGGCAAGGGCAGAAGTCTTTCCGCAGTGCGTTACCGTGACGGCGCAGTTAAAACAACTGCCAATATTGGTGGCGCATTGCCCGCCACGGCGAGTGGCACTGATGAGGTGAAAATATATCATCGGCGCAAGCCGACACAATATTGCTGCCTCCGGCTCGGCTTACGCCGCCCCGCCTCCCTTTGCGTAAAGGTAGGCAGCGCATTACCGCGGCGACGCAGAAAAATCAGCCTGATCGGGCAGGAGGTTGCGCATACTGCGCAGCCCTATAGCCAAGGTCGATATGTTGTGCAGCAGGGCGCTTGTCGCAGGCGGCAGCACTCCGGCTACACCGAGGGCGATCAGCGAGGCATTAAACGAAATTATAAAACGATAGTTCCAATGTATGCGCGCCATGAGAGCATCGCTTATGCGCTTGAGTGTGACCAGACCTTCAAGATCGTCCGAGCAGATGGTTATATCCGCGATCTCGCGTGCGATGGCGGCACCGTCGCTCATTGCGATACCGGCATCGGCCTCGCTCAAGGCGGGCGAATCATTCACGCCGTCGCCTATCATGACGACCTTTCTGCCGTTTTCATGCTCGGCGCGGATAAAGCTTGCCTTATCCTCGGGCAGCACCTCGGCGTAATACTCATCGACGCCGGCAAAGCCCGCAACCGCTTTTGCCGTGCGGTCGCTGTCGCCGGTCATCATTACGAGCTTATTTATGCCCAGCTCGCGCAGCGAGCTCATAACTCCGCGCACCTCGTCTCTCAGGGGATCCTCTATGCAGATGACCGCAGCGAGTGTGCCGCTTATGGCAAGATACAGGTGCGAATACTGCGTGGGCAGAGACTCGAACCTCTCCCGCTCATCATCGGGCACGATGCAGCCCTCGTCCTCAAACACGAAGTGATGGCTTCCGAGCACGACCCTTCTGCCGTCGACGATACTGTGGATGCCGTGAGCCACGACATACTCGACCTTTGAATGGCGCTCGGCGTGGCTCAGTCCCTGCGCCTTTGCCTCGGCTACGACCGCATTTGCGATTGAATGGGGATAGTGCTCCTCAAGGCATGCGGCGAGACAGAGCATATCGCCGTACTCATTGCCGCCGAACACGACTATGTCCGCAACGCGCGGGCTGGCGTGGGTGAGAGTGCCTGTCTTGTCGAATACTACGGTGTCCGCCTGAGACACGGTCTCGAGGAATCTGCCGCCCTTGACGGATATGCCGTTTGCACCGCTCTCGCGCATGGCTGACAGAACCGCTATCGGCATAGACAGCTTGAGTGCGCACGAAAAGTCGACCATGAGTATGGCAAGCGCCTTCGTGGGATTTCGGGTCAAAAGCCATGTCAGCACCGTTGCACCGAGGCTGTACGGCACAAGCCTGTCGGCAAGGTGATAAGCCTGCGACTCGGTGTCGCTCTTGAGCTTTTCCGATTCCTCTATCATGCGGACGATGCGGTCGTATCTGCCGGAACCGAGACTCTTTTCGACACGGATGACCAGCTCGCCCTCCTCAATGACCGTTCCGCCGTAAACATAGCTGCCGGTCTCCTTGCTGACGGGCATGCTCTCGCCGGTCATGGACGCCTGATTTACGGCTGCCGAGCCGGAGACGACCTTGCCGTCGAGGGGGATCATGCTGCCCATGCGGACGATCAGCTCATCGCCCTCCGCTATCTCGGAGATATTGCGCAGCTCTTCGGTATCGCCGAGCTTTACCCACACCTTGTCGACATTGAGCGACATGGTGCGCGCAAGATCCGCTACCGATTTTTTGTGCGTCCACTCCTCGAGAATATCGCCTATTTTCAGCATGAACATTATGCTTGAGGCGGTGCCCGTATCGCCGCGCAGCACCGAAACGGTTATCGCCGTTGCGTCGAGAACGGCGACATCAAGTCTGCGTGCCAGCAGCGACCTTACACCGCGGACAAAGTAGCGCGAGCATTTCACAACGCATATCGCCGCGCGGACAGGCGCGGGCAGGATAACCCTTTTGACGACCCGGCGCATAATGACACCGGCGAGCTTGTCCTCATATTCGCGGTTCAGCTCTCTGCCTGTATTCACCGGGACGATATCGCACTTATCAAACGAAAATCGCGCCAGAGCCGCCGTGACCTCCGCCTCGGCGCCGGTGTAGCACACGACTGCATCGCAGGTGCGGTCAAACACCTTCACGGTTTTGACTCCCGACACCCCGGCAAGATACGCCTCGACGATATCCGCCTGAGCAAGGCTCATTCGCGGAAGGTCAAGGCGTACTCTTATTCTGCCGGGGCATCTGCTAAGTATGCGGCACCTCATTACTCGGCCTCGGCGGGCTCAATGACGCAGGCGGCTTCTTCCTCTGCGCGGCGGGCGTTTATGCTCTTTGCGCCGGCGTAGATGTCCTCGCAGTCACAGCGGATATCCGTAGCTGTCTGCATAACGGAATCCTTTGCGCGCAGTACTGCCGCGGTGGCGTGAGTGTAAACGGTCTTGGCATCGCGGCTGCGGAGGATCCTGATGCCTGCGGTGCCGAACAGCACGCCCCAGCCAAACATTTTCACGGTGTCTTCAATGTGGAATTTCATAGTTGTCTACTCCTTTTTTAATATATATTAGAGTTGAACAAACGGCTGCCCAACCATAATATGGCGCACTAATTTGATTTTGTCAGCCGGCGCTGCGGTACTCGGTCGGGCTCATACCGACGGTATCGCGGAAGGCTTTTGCGAATTTGCTGCCGTTGTCATAGCCGTAGCGTCCGGCGATCTCCATTATGCTCATCTCCGAACTGCGGAGATCCTCGGCGGCGCACTGCATTTTCTGCGCACGGATGTAGGAATACACCGACTCGCCGTAAACTCCGCGGAAGCAGCTTTTGAGCGCGGTCTGGGATATGTGGAAGGTGCCCGACAGCTCCGAGAGCGTTATGCGCCTGTCCATATTTGCCGAGAGATACGCGCCGACGCTTTTTGCAAGCTCGACCTGCGAGGTGGAGAGCTTACGCTCCTCGATAACGCTCTGCGAGATATCCAGAGCGCTCAAAAACAGCAGGAGCTCAAGTATCTTCACCTTGAAATAGCCCTTGCGGATGCTCTCCGGAACGCTGTAAAGCTCGGAGAAGATGTGCTCCACCGCCGGCGACGAGCGCGCGACAAAGCACTGACCCTGCGGGCAGAATTTTTCCATTATCGCCTGCGGCTGCACATTCACATCCGCAAGGAAGCAGGAAAGGCACCGCGGCGCATCCGCGCCGTTTATGCGTATCGTTATCCCCTCGTAGCTGCCGGTGGGAAAGCTTGAGTGGGATATCGCTCCGTCCGAGAGGCTTATGGACAGATCCCCCGGAGCCAGATAGAAAAAATCGCTGCCTATCTGACATTCCATTCGTCCGGCGCGGCAGTGGTGTATCTCCAGCAGCGCCGAGCCCTCGCACGGTGCAAAATCATGCTCATAGAGCTTTATATCGTTGTAGATAAGCTCTATTCCGGGAAAAACGGGGAAGCTTTTTACCTCGTAGCTGCCGTTTTTGCCGGAATAACTGTCAATTCTGCTTTGCATCGGAATATTCGGTCTTCATGAGCGTGTAAACGCCGAGGTCGTTTACGGCCCTGCGGAGAGCGTCCTCATCTACGGGGGTTTTCATGAGAACATGGACCTTGCCCTCGGAGGAGCTTGCCTTGGCCCAGACTCCGTCTATCACATTGAGCGAATTTTCAATGCGCGTTTCGCACGCAGGGCACATCATGCCGTCAACGCTGAGCTCCGCCGAATACGGATAATGCGCTCTGTTTCTATCCGCGACCCTTACCTTCCGCTGCGCGTCTCCGCCGGCGCCGCAGCAGCCGGACGAGAGCTTCTTCATATAGCCCTTTATGACGAATATGGCGAAAACAATGATAACGATACCTGCTATCGCATACTCCATTTTTGCTTCACTCCTTTTTACATACCGGCCATCCTCAGTGCCCTGCGGTGTGAGGCATGCCGTCCATTATATCAAGAAGCGTGGATTTGCCGGAGCCGGACGGTCCCGGCAGCACGCCGATATTTTCCTTTTCAATGGCCGCGGCGCATATCGCCGCTGCCGAGGGTTCTTTATCTCAAGATATATTCCGTTTCCCTTCCGCTCAGCATTCCGTGCAGAGCTTCTCGAGTGTAGCCTCGTCGAGCTCGGCGACGAGCGCGCAGGCAGCATTTTTTATATCCGCCTGCTCGGGAAGCACACTTGCAAGCGTTCCGCGCACGGCACGGTAGTACCTGCTGTACCTGCCGGTAAGCTCCGCCCCGTAATCTGTCAGGTGCGAAAGTCCGGCAGCATCCTTTGTGATGATCTCGGCATCGCGGAAATTGCCAAGCATCGTATGTGCGCTCGGTTTTTTTATATTCAGATATCGCGCCACATCTATCGTCCGTATGCCACCCGCACCCTTCAGGGCGTCCAGAGCCAGCAGATAGCGAACGACGGAGGGAGATACGGCAAGCTTGGGGTTAGTCATCACTTACTCCTAATTGAAAAACTGGGAGGCGCAGAGGGATGCCTGCGCCTCCCGTGGGAGAGAGTTCAGTTCTTTTTGAGACTGCTGACATTTACGGGCTTTGCGCACGCTTCACCGTGGCATTTGCCTGCCATAGCACAGGCGCCGCAGCCCCCGCATTTTGCTCCGCAGGAGGATATGCCCGCCTTCCTGTCTTTTACTATCGACCGAATTATGAGCGCCACTATGACGATCAGTCCTGCGGTTATAAGGATCGTTCCTATGTTCGATGCTATCCATTCAAGCATTGCAGCTTCCTCCTTTTCTGATTTTTATCGGGTTTTTATTACTTCAGGCCTACGGTTGCTTCCTTGGTGCTGAGGGTCTCAGCCTCCTTGTAGGGACGGAAGAGCATGTAGATCATGCCGACGAGCAGAGCGATTGCGGCGATCAGGCCGATGACATTCAGGCTGCCGGTGAAGGCTCCGCCGAACTGGTTTATCATCAGAGCGATGACATATGCAAAGCCGCACTGATAGCCGATGGCAAACCATGTCCAGCCGCGGTTGTTCATCTCGCGCTTGATGGCGCCGATTGCCGCGAAGCAGGGAGCGCACAGGAGGTTGAATACCAGGAAGCTGTAAGCGGTCACGCCGGTGAAGGCTGCCGCGATGTTTTGGTAAACGGTGCCGTCTCCGCCGCCGTAGAGGATGCCGAGGGTACCGACGATGTTCTCCTTGGCAACGAGACCGGTGATGGAAGCGACGGTTGCCTGCCAGTTGCCCCAGCCGAGGGGCGCGAAGATCCATGCGATGGCGTTGCCGATCTTGGCGAGGATGGAGGAGTCGATCTGATCCTCGGTGAGCATCCGGAAGGTTCCGTCAACCCAGCCGAAGTAGGTGGTGAACCATACGAAGATGGTGGAGAGCAGGATGATGGTGCCCGCCTTCTTGATGAAGGACCAGCCGCGCTCCCACATGGAGCGGAGAACGTTGCCGAGGGTGGGCATGTGGTATGCGGGAAGCTCCATAACGAAGGGAGCGGGGTCACCGGCGAAGCGGCGGGTCTTCTTGAGCATGATGCCCGAGCAGATGATGGCTGCCATGCCGATGAAGTATGCGGAGGTGGATACCCATGCGCTGCCGCCGAACAGTGCGCCGGCGATCATTGCGATGAAGGGAACCTTTGCGCCGCAGGGGATGAAGGTCGTTGTCATGATCGTCATACGGCGGTCACGCTCGTTTTCGATGGTACGGGAAGCCATGACGCCCGGAACGCCGCAGCCGACACCGACGAGCATGGGGATGAAGCTCTTGCCGGAAAGTCCGAACTTGCGGAAGATACGGTCAAGAACGAAGGCGATACGCGCCATGTAGCCGCAGGCCTCGAGGAAGGCGAGCATCAGGAACAGGACGAGCATCTGGGGAACGAAGCCGAGGACCGCGCCGACACCGGCTACGATACCGTCGTTTATAAGACCGCTGAGCCAGGGAGCCGCATTTGCAGCGTCAAGACCGTCGCCGACGAGAACGGGAACGCCCGGCACCCATACGCCGTAGTCGGCGGGGTCGGGAGCGTCGAAGCCGTTTTCTTCTAGGTACTTGACAGCATCGACATAGGTCATCTGAATGACATTGTCGAGCTTTTCGGCGCCTTCGGGAAGTGCGTCGTAGTAGGCGGTCATGGTGTTGATGGCGAGGGTCTCCTCGTCCTCAACATCGAGGTCGGCAGACTTGTCGGTGGTCCTGAAGGCCTTCATCTGGGCAAGCAGTGCGTCTGCGTCGAAGTCGTCCGCTTCAACGTCAATGTCCTCGCCGAGGAAGGCGCTGACTGCCTGAATGGCTGCGGTGTATTCGTCATTTGCGTCGTTGTAGTCGGCAGAGCCGATGCCCAGCAGGTGCCAGCCGTCGCCGAAAACGCCGTCGTTTGCCCAGTCGGTAGCGGGTGCGCCGACTGCGACCATTGCTACCCAGTAGACCAGGAACATTACTGCCGCGAAGATGGGCAGACCCAGCCAGCGGTTGGTGACTATCTTGTCTATCTTGTCGGAGGTGGTGAGCTTTCCGGCATTTTTCTTCTTGTAGCAGGCCTTGATGATGGAGGCTATGTAGAGGTAACGCTCGTTTGTGATGATGCTCTCTGCATCGTCGTCGAGCTCATCCTCTGCCGCCTTGATGTCGGCGTCGATGTGCTGCATGACCTCGGGCTTTATCGCAAGCTTTGCAAGCACCTTGTCGTCGTGCTCGAAGATCTTGATGGCGTACCAGCGCTGCTGCTCCTCGGGCAGCTCATGCAGGACGGCCTCCTCAATGTGAGCGATGGCATGCTCGACAACGCCGGAGAACGAGTGCATGGGGATGGTCTTGCCGTTCTTGGCTGCGTCAACGGCTTCCGCTGCGGCTTCCGCCACACCGTCGCCCTTGAGCGCGGAGATCTCGATGACCTTGCAGCCGAGCTGGCGGGACAGCTCCTTGATGTTTATAACGTCGCCGTTCTTGCGGACGATATCCATCATGTTGACCGCAACGACAACGGGGATGCCCAGCTCGGTGAGCTGAGTGGTCAGGTAAAGGTTGCGCTCGAGGTTCGTGCCGTCGATGATATTGAGAATGGCATCGGGGCGCTCGCCCAGCAGGAAGTTGCGGGCTACGACCTCCTCGAGAGTGTAGGGGGAAAGCGAGTAGATACCGGGAAGGTCAACGACGGTCACGCCGTCAAACTTCTTGAGCTTGCCTTCCTTTTTCTCAACGGTGACGCCGGGCCAGTTGCCGACGAACTGGTTCGAGCCGGTCAGCGCGTTGAACAGTGTGGTTTTACCGCAGTTCGGGTTGCCGGCAAGGGCAATTTTAATGTTCTTTTCCATTATTCCACCTCGATCTTTTCTGCATCTGCCTTGCGCAGGGAAAGCTCATAGCCGCGGACGGTGAGCTCGATGGGATCGCCCAAAGGAGCGACCTTGCGGACATAGACCTCAGCGCCCTTGGTAATACCCATGTCCATGATGCGGCGCTTTATAGCGCCCTCGCCATGGAGCTTTTTGACGGTGACGGTCTCTCCGATCTTAACGTCTCTCAGAGTCTTCATGTTTCTGCTCCTCACACATATATTTTCTGTGCCATTTCCGCGCTTATGGCGATCCTGGCTTCTTTGACCTTGACGATGACATTCTCGCCAACGGCAGTCAACACTTTTACGTCTCCCCCGACAACAAAGCCGAGGTTTTCGAGGTGCTTCTTCACCTCAGGCTTGCCGGCGATGCGCTGTATCGTATTGTCTTCGCCGACGGCAGCAAGCGTTAAAGGCATCATTCTCTGTCCTTTCTCCAATCAATTAGCATCCGCTAACCGAGGGTGCAAACTAAAGTTAGCTCTCGCTAACTATCTGAATAATAGCATCGAATCCCGCGATGTCAATACCTTAACTAAAGGTTTGGAGGGTTGCACAATTAGTTAGCTTCCGCTAACCCATAAAATTGTGCACAATATCCGAGTGCGCAGGTAGGAGTTAGCAAAAAGCAACTCAATGCGCTTGAAAAATTCAAAGCATTGTGGTATATTGTATATTGTATTGATATAAGCACTGGAGAACGGAACCATGAATTTGCAGGAATCGGGCGAGATGTATCTCGAAACGATATATGTTTTGTCGAAAAAGTATAAGGATGTGCGCGCCATAGACGTCGGAGAATATATGGGCTATTCAAAGCCGAGCGTCAGCCGCGCAGTGGGACTGCTGAAAAACGGCGGCTACCTTGCCGTTGACGAGCTGGGGCACCTGAGCCTGACCGGCGCCGGCACCGAGGTCGCCGAAAAGATATACGAGAGGCACACCCTGCTCACAAAGTATCTGACCGCTCTCGGCGTTGACCCAGAGGTCGCGGCCGAGGATGCGTGCAAGATGGAGCATGTGATAAGCGACGAGTCGTTTCAGGCGATAAAGGATCACGCAGCGAAGATGGAACAATAGCCGTTTCGGAGCCTAAGGCGGTCCGTTTGGAGCGGAAGACCGGAGGCGTATGGGGTATATTATAATCACAAAGCGTGATGATAAGCCTGATACACCGGGCGCGAGCTTTTGTTCAACCTCTTCTTTATTTATGTAACCGGAAACCACGGACTCCCCCGTCCGTGGTTTTTCGGCTTTTCGGCTGCATTTTACATTTTAAAATATAATGGCATACTGTCTGCCGGACGCGGCGTCGACGAGAACGCTCAATGCCTCGCCGTCTGAGCCCGTGCAGTCAAATTCGTAGCACAGAGCGCTCCCACCGTCGGTTCCGGCGTAACACATGCGTGAGCCGTTTTTCGTCAGCGTATCCGGCAGCACCGCGGCGGCAGCCTGCTCGCCGACGATGCTTGACGGGCGCTGCTGCGTGCCGTGGTTTTTTATATGCCCGACCGCGTCGTAGGCGTAGACCTCACCGTCGTCGCCCGCTATGGACAGGCGGACACCGTCACCCATGCAGTGAGCATTGTCGAGCGTACATTCAAACACGAAGCTCATAACGCCGCCGCTGCGCTCGGTCGAGCTGAGATACATATTTTCAAAGCCGTGGGACGCAAGGAAGTCCCACGCTTTTTTCGTAAGCTCGGCATCGTCCATACCGCCCGTGACCGCACGCGAGGAGCTTAGCGACAGCACATTGCCATCCGCGTCAACGGTGATGCCGCTGCCGCCGTCGAGCTCAAAGCAGCGCACACCGCCGACGGATGTATATGCAAGCGAAAGCTGCTCCGGATCAAGTCCGAAAAAATCGGCGGCTATCCGCCGCGCCTCCGGCTCGGGCATCGGCTCTGCGTTCGTTTCGGATACCGTGCCGGAGTATCTGCCGGTGTATCCGTCGAGCCGTGTGTCGCCGACACGGGCGTCCATTTCGAGCATGGCCGTGCTCACGAGCGCACCGGACTGACCGAAAACATTTTCGGGCTCGTCCATGAGCGTTTCGCCGTTGTTTACCGACGCCTGAAGCTTGCCGAGCCGCTCGGTGAGCGCCGCGGCGGTCTTGTACAGGGACGCAAAATTTGCCCGCGCGGCATCATCGAGGCCGCTCTCTGCCGACTGCCGCTGTACCGAACGCGCATAATCGCCGGCGATGCCGACAAACGCGGCGGTCTGCTCAAGCTCCTGCGTTGAAAACGGCAGCGCGGACATGGTCATGCCGGCTGCAAGGCAGTTGCCGTATATATCCGCGCACACCGAGCTGCTGAGCTCGGGTCCCGCCGTGTACGATGCGCGGTGCAGCGCGTCGCTCAGGTTCGATGCCGCGAGCACGACCTCCTCAAACGCGTGGGAGTAGCCGTATTCGGCGGTGCGGCGGTAGTCGCTCTCCATTCCGCAGTGCACCAGCGCGTACGCGCCCAGTGCGATAACCGCCGCGGCAAGGTAGGTAACGGTTATAACAAATGTCTTTTTTCGTACATGCATTTTGACAACACCCCCGACGCTATTTTGCCCGCCGTTCCCCGAATTATACTTTTTCAGAGGCGTTTTTCTGCACCTACGGATACAATCATTGCGCTGTCCCGACCGGAGAGTACCGGCGAAACCGGTGTATTGCCGCATAAAATCGGTGCGTCATTGGCTTCCCCTCCAAGGGGAAGCTGTCGGCGAAGCCGACTGATGAGGTGGAAATATATCATCGGCGCAAGCCGATACAATATACAATCCCTCCGGCTCGGCTTACGCCGACCCACCTCCCTTTGCACAAGGGAGGCCGCGCATCCCGTGAGCTTGCCGAATGAAACGGTACCGCCCATTGGCTCCCTTGCGTAAAGGGAGCTGTCAGCCGCATGGCTGACTGAGGGATCGTTTTTTTCAATGGCGGTTTTCCGCACCTACGGATACGGCTATCTCTGGTATCCCGACCGGTGAGTACCGGCAAAACCGGTGTATTGCCGCATAAAATCGGTGCGTCATTGGCTTCCCCTCCGAGGGGAAGCTGTCGGCGCAAGCCGACTGATGAGGTGAGAATATATCTCGGCGTATGCCGAAACAACTCCCCAGCAGACTTCAGACAATGCAAAAGCTCTCGGTGATACAAATCGTATCACCGAGAGCTTTTAGTTGAGCACGGCGCTTTTTCAGCCGGCGTTTTTGACCTTGCGGTGTGCGGGTATATGCTCAAGCAGGTGCGGAACATACAGGCTCATGAGTATGCAGAGTGCTCCGCAGACACCCTGCACCGTCAGCGGCTCGCCGAGAACGATAACACCCAGCATCCCCGCAAACGCGGGATTCAACGCACACATCAGTCCGGCACGCTGGCTTGTCGTGTGCGACTGCGCGACCGGCTGAAGCGTAAATCCAAAGCCGGTGCATACGATGGCAAGCATAAGCACCGAGCCCCATTCCGCAGCGCCCGACGGTATGCGGGGCTGCTCGAAAATGAGCGAAAGTATCAGTGAAAACATACCGATGAACCCGACCTGCATTATGCCTATCATCAGGGCATCGCCCTTGTGCGAAAACCGGTCCGTAACGATTATCGCCGCCGCATACAGCACCGCCGCACCGAGGCAGCATGCCTCGCCCGGCGTGAATGAAAACGCTCCGGACGAAAGAGTCAGGAGTGCAACGCCGAACAATGCCAGTGCCGCGCTTACAAGGCTTGCAAGCTTCGGCATGCGGCGCACCATCGCCGCCTCCATCAGCGGCACAATAACTATAGCGGTGTTTTCGAGAAACGACACCGTGGATGTGTGGGTCGTTTTAAGTGCGGTCATCTCCAGACCCATTACGGCCGTGAAAAGCGCACCGATGACGGCTCCGGCCTTTATGTCGGCTGCGCTTATGTGCCGCAGTCTTTTGAAAAATATAAGCGACAGGAGCACAAAGCCTATGATAAACCGTGAGGCGAGAAGATTGAACGCCCCGAGGCTCGCAAGCCCTGCCTTGCTGAACATATAGGCGCTGCTTCTCGTCAGTATCACCGCTGCCAGAAGCAGCTCCGCATTTTTCCTGCTCATATTGATTCCCCCTCTTGTTGACACGAGTATAATACTGCGCTATACTTGCGTAAAGCGCGAACAAGTCAATTTTACTATGACTGTTTGTCATATATTATATGGAGGTGCGAAATGGACAGTGAAAAATGCAGGATCCTGCTCAGCATACTCAAAAACGGCAGCATGTCCGCCGCCGCCGAGGAGCTCAGCTACACACAGTCGGGCATAAGCCGGGCGGTGGAGTCCGTAGAGCGCGCGGCGGGCTTTCCGATACTGTGCCGCGGCAGAGGCGGCGTGCGCCTGACCCGCGAGGGCGAGCAGCTCCTGCCCTCGATAAAGGAGATGTCCTACTGGTCGCAGCAGTATGAGCAAACCGTGCTGAAGCTGCGCGGCATAGAGACCGGCAGCCTTGCGGTGGGCTCGTCGTATGTGAAGTATTTCCCGTGGCTGACGAAGGTCATATCCGGCTTTCACGACGCACATCCGAGCATAACCGTTGAGCTCTGCTCCGGAACGAGCACCGAGCTTGCCGCACGAATGGACGAGCGCGAGCTCGATTTCGGGATCGCAAGCCGCCGTGACGGCAATTTTGAGAGCACAGTCGTAACGCGTGACGGGCTCGTAGCGCTGCTGCCGCCGGAGCATCCGCTTGCAAACGCGGAGGGCGTTCCGGCAAGCATTTTTGAAGCCGAGCCGTATATCGAGATACACACCGGACTTGAAACCGACAACACCCGCTGCTTTGCCGCGCGCGGCATAACGCCGAATCTGAGCTTTTCAACGCCGGACAGCTTCATTGCCTGCGGCATGGTGCGCTCCGGACTGGGTATTGCACTGGTGAACAGGGTCATCGCCGAGCAGCTCGGCGGCGGTGTGGTATGCGTTCCGCTGCTGCCGCCGGAGGATATTGATATATGCATCATAACTCCGCCGAAAAATGTGATATCACCCGCGGCCAAGAGCTTCGCGGCTTATGCGATGCGCTTCATCGACGAGCTCCGTTCGTAAATTATTCATAATTTCCGGCGCCGTTTACATATGATCAAATGACCGCAAATTTGAAATGTACCCGCCAAATTGTGCCGCTCTGACGAGTGCCGTACGGTTTTGGCGGGAGATGTTTTAAAAAAGTGTTAAAAATTTTTCAAAAAATTTGTCGTTTCTTCTTTACTATTTTGACATTCCGTGTTACACTGACAGAAGTCAAACAAAATGCAGATAAATGTATCGTTTTTAAATCGGGCATTAAGTAATATTTACATAAATAGGGAGGAAAAATATGAAACGAGTATTACTTATGGTGTTCAGCATCGTTCTTATTCTCGCCTGCATATTCAGCCTGTTCGCCTGCGTCGCCGGCGTTCGGGATGTGCTGAATATCAAGGAGTATAAGACCTCCGATGCCGAGTTTGCAAGAGAAAGCCTTGCGACCGCAAGAGACGGCATCGCACAGCTCAAGGAAAATGAGGAGACCTACCTCACGGGTGTCGGCACCTACACCGACGGTCTGGCAAGCTATGCGGCAGGTCAGCAGACTCTCGCGGCAGGCGAGAAGACCCTTGCGGACGGCTATGCAGCCTATGCGGCAGGCAAGAAGCAGCTTGAGGAGGGCAAGGCGGCATACGCAGCCGGCCAGAAGCAGATCGAGGAGAACACTCAGGCATACAACGAGGGCAAGGAAACGCTCGCAAAGATCGAGCCTCTGCTGCCTTATCTCAACCAGTATGTCGCTTTCCGTGACGGCACCGTCGCAAAGCTGCCCGGCTTTGACACCGCTCAGGCATGGTTCGTGGCCGTCGTTCGCCCCATGGCAAGCCGTCTCGGTCTCGACATTCCCGCGGACGTTACCGACTTCCCCGCATACATAAATCAGATGGTGGCAGACGGCAAGGCTCAGCTCAAGGCGTATGAGGACGGCGTCGCACAGCTTGCCGAGGCTGAAAAGACCATCGCAGCCGGTGAGGAAGCGCTCGCGGCTGCCGAAAAGGAACTGGCAGCCGGTGAGGTCAAGCTCGCAAACGGCCGTCAGGAGCTGGCAGCCGGCGCGGCTTCGCTGGCGGACGGCAAGGCTCAGCTCTCCGTCTTTGAGCAGGGCGAGCTCACTCTGGCAGAGGGCGGCATGGCACTGTGCGAGGGCATGCCCCTTTGCTTCAGCTACTTCAACGGCCGTCAGACCGTTAAGTCCCTGCCCGAGTATCTGGCAGGACAGTTCGGCGTTGAGATCCCCGATAATCTCGTTGTCATCAAAAACGGTATTGCTTCGCTGAATACCGAGGCTTACGAGGAGTTCTGCATCACCGTTCTTTCCGCAATGTACAAGGTCGATGAAAACGGCGAGGTCGTCGTGAAGAACGGCTTCAAGATGCTCGACCTCGATAAGTGCAGCACCCTCTGCGACATGGCAGAGCAGTACCTGCAGGATCAGGAAGCCGATATCACTCAGGAAGTCATGGCTCGTGTTGCCATCTATGCGGCACTCGCGCTCGCTGCGGTCCTCGGCATTATCGCCGGCATCCGCGGTATCGTTGCGGCAGCAAAGGGCAGCAGAAAGACCGGCAGGGTTCTCGGCATCATCGCCGCGGCTCTTTCGCTTGCGGCAGTCATCACCGGTATCTGCACCCACTTCGGCGACTATGTCTACTCCGTCCGCCTTGACGAGGTCGGCAACTATGTCACCGAGACCGCTTCCAAGCTGAGCTTCGCGCCCATACACCAGTATTCAGGCACCATCCAGCTCATAGCTCTCGTCATCATGGCATGCTCGACCGTTCTGTTTGCCATCTTCGCCATTGCTGCCGGCAATGCGGCAAAGGAGAAGGAAGCGGCACTCGCGGCGGCGGCAGCCGAGGACGAGGATGAGGCGGCTTATGCGGCAGCGGCTCTTGCAGCGGCAGAGGCGGCGGCAGAGAGTGCAAAGGAAGATGAGCCCAAGGCAGATGAGCAGGTCATCGAGGCTCAGGCCGGGGATGCTCCCGCAGAGGAAACCGTTAAAGAGTAAACCGAAAAATATTTTCAGCCGACGACCGTGCGAGACGGTATTCAGACCGTTCTCCGGTCCGGGGTGAGCGCGTGATCTCCCCGTAGGCTGTTGACCCGTGGGGCATTGCCCCACGGGTTTTTTTAGAGGCGATTTTCCGCACCTGCCGGTACGGTTATCTCTGGTTGCCCGACCGGTGAGTACCGGCAAAACCGGTAAACCGCCGCGCTGAATCGGTGCGTCAATGGCTCCCTTGCGTAAAGGGAGCTGTCAGCCGCATGGCTGACTGAGGGATCGTTTTTTCAATGGCGGTTGTCTGCACCTACGGATACGGCTATTGCAGTTTCCCGACCAGCGGGTACCGGCGAAACCGGTGTATTGCCGCGCTGAATCGGTGCACCCTTGGCTTCCCCTTTGAGGGGAAGCTGTCGGCGAAGCCGACTGATGAGGTGGAATCATATCATCGGCGCAAGCCGATACAATCCTGACTGTGCCGATTTTTACCGTTCAAATATACCTTTAAAACATCTAAAAAAGTTGAAAAGCTAAGATATTGTGTTATAATAAGCTATTATCATAGCCCCAATGGAGGTTTTAAGAGTATGGCAAAAAAGCAGTTCAAGGCAGAGAGCAAGAGATTGCTCGATCTCATGATCAATTCAATCTATACAAACAAGGAAATTTTTCTGCGCGAGATCATCTCGAATGCATCCGACGCGATCGACAAGCTGTGCTACATCTCGCTGACCGACGATCAGGTCGGTCTGAACAGAGAAGACTACCGCATCCGCATTACCGTCGACAAGAACGCCCGCACCATCACCGTTTCCGACAACGGCATCGGCATGAGCCAGGATGAGGCGGAGAAAAACCTCGGTGTTATCGCAAAGAGCGGCTCATACAAGTTCAAAAACGAGCTGAGCGAGGAGGACAGGCAGAACGACGATATATCCATCATCGGTCAGTTCGGCGTCGGCTTCTATTCCGCGTTCATGGTCTCGGACAAGGTCACCGTTATCACGAAGAAATACGGTGAGGAAACCGGTGTTATCTGGGAGAGCACCGGAGCCGACGGCTACACCGTTGCCCCCTATGAAAAATATAAGCCCGGCACCGATGTAATCATGCATATAAAAGAGGATACCGATGAGGAGATATACGGCTCGTATCTCGAGATATGGAAGCTCAAGGCTCTCGTAAAGAAATATTCCGACTATGTCCGCTGGCCCATCGTTATGGACATTACACATCAGGAGCAGCAGCCCACCGGCGAGGAGGATAAGGACGGAAATCCCGTTATGCACACCGTCAATGTCACCGCGCCCGAAACCGTCAACTCTATGGTGCCCATCTGGCAGAGAGCCAAGACCGAGGTCACCGACGAGGAGTGCGTCAAGTGGTACAAGGAGACGAACCGCGATCAGACCGATCCTGCGGCTGTGCTGCGCATAAACGCCGAGGGCGTGGTGTCGTACAAGGCGATGCTGTTTATCCCCGGCAAGGACATTGACAACGGCATATCCGGCGCGACCAAAAAGGGCATCAAGCTCTACTGCAACGGCGTGCTGATCATGGAAAACTGCGACAAGCTGCTGCATGATTATTTCGAGTTCGTGCGCGGTGTCGTCGATTCTCCCGACCTGAGCCTGAACATCTCGCGCGAGATACTTCAGCACAACCGTCAGCTCAAGGTCATCGGTCAGAACCTCGAAAAGAAGATAAAGGCAGAGCTCGAGAAGATGATGCGCGACGATCGCCCGAAGTACGAGCAGCTCTGGCGCAATTTCGGCATCCACATCAAATGCGGCGTCTGCGACGAATACGGCAGATACACCGACTTTCTCAAGGATCTGCTGATATTCTACACCTCAGAGGAGAGCATGCGCTCACTCAAGGAATATGTCGATAATATGCCCGAGGATCAGAAGGCTATTTACTATGCCTCCGCGGAAACCGTCAAAAAGGCAATGGCGCTGCCCCAGTGCGAGGAGGTCAGAGCCCACGGCTATGAGATACTGTACCTCGATCACCCCATCGACGAGACCGTCCTGATGCAGCTTCGCATGTATGAGGGCAAGGGCTTCGTAAATGTTCTGACCGAGGATCTCGGCTTCCAGACCGACGAGGAAAAGAAGGCTGCCGAGGAGAAGGTCGTTGCAAACAAGGAGCTGCTCGACTTCATCTGCCAGAGCATAGGCGACGAGAAGCTCAAGCAGGTAACGCTTTCGAGCAAGCTCGTTTCGTCCGCGTGCTGCCTGACCTCGACCGGCGGCTTCACGCTGGAGATGGAGAAATATTTCCGCAACGGTCCGAGTGAGGAGATGCGCAAGCTGCGCGCCGACCGCGTGCTTGAGCTCAATGCGGAGCATCCCGCATGCGCTGCCGTAAAGAAGGCCTATGACGATGGCGATAAGGACAGGGCGGCGACCCTGTCAAAGATCCTGTATGCGCAGTCCGAGCTCATCGCCGGCGTTGAAATAGAAGATCCCAGCGCTTACGCGGATCTCGTTTGCAGCCTGTTTTAAGGCAGCGGAGATTTGACGGCGCTCATGCCTCCCTTGTGCAGAGGGAGCTGGGTCGGCGTGAGCCGGGCCGGAGGGATTGTATATTGTTTCGGCTTGCGCCGATGATATAATCCCACCTCATCAGTCGGCTTCGCCGACAGCTTCCCCTCCGAGGGGAAGCCAAGGGCGCACCGATTCAGCGCGGCAATATACCGGTTTCGTCGGTATCTACCGGTCGGGACACCAGAGATAAATGTATCCGTAGGTGCGGAAAAACGCCATTGAAAAAACGCCTCTGAAAAAGGAATGCGCCAAAGGCGCCGAGGGAAAAATGAGAGACAGACTTGGAGTTTACATTCATATACCGTTCTGCGTTTCAAAATGCAGCTACTGCGATTTCTATTCCGTCGCCGGAGGCAAGCAGAAGATGCCCGACTACCAGTCGGCGCTTTTGTCGCACATAAGCGAGTCGACCGGGGCGATGGAGAGCTACGAGATCGACAGCATCTACATCGGCGGCGGCACACCGAGCTGCTACGGCGCCCAGCGCATCGTTGATATCCTCGACGAGCTCAAGCGCATGGGTAATGTGCGCCTTGATGCCGAGATAACCGTTGAGGCAAACCCCGACACGGTGAAGCTCGACGAGCTCAGGCTCCTGCGAAACGAGGGCGTGAACAGACTGTCGATAGGCGTTCAATCGGCAAATAACGATATTCTGAAGATAATAGGACGGCGGCATAATTTCCGTCAGGCCGAGCTTGCGGTGGACATTGCCCGCCGCGCCGGCTTTGAAAATGTCAGCCTCGACCTTATATACGGTCTGCCGAGTCAGACGAAGGGAGACTGGGCGGAGACCCTGTCCAGGGCGCTGGAGCTGCACCCGGAGCATCTTTCGTGCTACTGCCTCAAGCTTGAGGAGGGCACGCCAATGTACCGCAGCTACCTCGGCTCACCGCTGATCCCGGACGAGGACGAGCAGGCGGACATGTACCTGTACACGACCGACACGCTCAAAAATTACGGCTTTGAGCAGTATGAGATCTCGAATTTTGCCATTCCCGGCTACGAATCGAGGCACAACCTCAAGTATTGGCAGCTCGACGACTATGTCGGCTTCGGTCCGGGCGCACATTCGTGCATCGGCGGAGTGAGATACAGCTATGTGCGTGATCTCGAAAAATATATCTCCGCCGTCATCGGTGACAGCATGATAATCGACGAATACGAGCAGATAGTGCCCATACAGAAGGCTACGGAATACCTTATGCTCGGCATGCGCACCGTTCACGGCATATCGCGGGAGGAATACCATAAAATATACCGCAGCGACTGGGAGCCCATTGAGGAGACCTTTGAGCTGTTTGAAAGAAAGGGCTGGGCGGAAAGAAAAGACACCCGGTGGCATCTGACGCCGGCAGGCTTTTTAATATCGAATGTGCTGATAAACGCGGTTTTGGAGGCGCAGACCGGTGCCAAGGTCGAGAACAACCCGTGGATGCGGGATGCATTCAGGCAGGAGAAGAAGCAGGAGCTCCCCGAGGGCGAATACGAGCGCTTCACCTCCGTGTACAGGGATAGGACCGGCATCTGACAGGAGGGACGATATGGCAAGGGGAAAGCACGAGACCTCGAAAAAGAAAAAAACAACCAAAAAATCACCCGCAAGGGCGAAGAGCTCGGGCAGAGGCAAAAAGGCTGCCGTCATTATTGCCGCCGCTCTGGTGCTCATAGCCGCAGCAGGCTTCGTAACGGGGCTTCTGGCGGGGAGATCGTCCAAAATACATCCGAATCTCACGCTCGGCGGCATTGCCGTCGGAGACATGACGGTGCAGCAGGCGGAGAAAAAGCTCACGGAGGCAGGCTGGTCGGCAAGCGATGCCGGAGTCGAGGTAACGCTTCCGGGCGAGTATAAATTCACCGTCACCGCGCAGGAGGCGGGCACCGACCTGAGCTGTGCCGAAGCGGCTCAGGCAGCATATGACTACGGCCACAGCGGCTCGCCGGTGAACGACCTGCTGGCATATCTCAGGTGCATAACCGGCGGAGTCACCGACGCCGACATCCTCAGGGCGGCTAATGCCGAGGGCGTCAGGGCAGCGGTGGATAAGGCTCTCGCCGATTATAACGGGAACATGGGCAAAGGCTATGAGGTGGATACCGAAAATGCCGTTCTGAAAATGGTAAAGGGCGCCGAAACGATAGACATAGACGCAGGCAAGCTGTGCGATATGATAGTTGAGGCATTTGCCGGCGGCAGCGGCAGCGTCACCTATACAGCGGAGGCAAAGGACTCTGCCGAGCCCGATTTTGACAAGCTGCACGAGGAGCTGTACGCCGAGGTGCTCGACGCGCAGTACGACCCCGAAACGCAGAAGGCCACAGAGAGCAGGGTTGGCATAGACTTTGATGTAAGTGCCGCGGAAAAGCTCTGGGCAGATGCCCGGCAGGGTGAGCTCGTAAAGATACCGCTCGAGGTAACGCAGCCCAGGTACACGCAGGAGCAGTTGGATAAGATGCTCTTTGCCGACAAGCTCGGCTCGCAGACGACGAGCTACACCTCGTCGGCAGCCGGCAGAGCCACTAATGTCGAGCTGAGCGCGGAAAAGATAAACGGCTATGTCCTCGCGCCGGGCGAGACCTTCTCCTACAACACGGTCGTCGGCAAGCGCACCGCAGCAGCCGGCTTCAAGGAAGCGGGGGCCTATGCCGGAGGCAAGGTCATTCAGGAGATAGGCGGCGGCATATGCCAGACCTCCTCCACGCTCTACTGCGCGGCGCTGTACGCAAACTTGCAGATAGTCGCACGCGATGAGCACTACTTCGCCGTGGGCTATGTCCCATGGGGACTGGACGCCACCGTAAGCTGGGGCGGACCGGAGTTTAAATTCAAAAACAATCGGGATTTCCCGATAAAGATAGTCACAAGGTGCGAGAACCGCCAGCTCACCATCGAGATCTGGGGCACTGATGTTGACGGAAGCTATGTCAAGATGGATTACTCGGCATCCACCGTGTACGACTCGACATACACCGATGTCGCCATAGGCACGCGTGCGGTGACCTATCGCTGTGTCTATGACAAAAACGATAATCTTATAAGCCGCACCAAGGAAGCCAGCAGCTACTACCATTACCACGAGGAAAACATCAAGTGGCCCGAGCCCGAGCCCACGCCGGAGCCCGAACCGAGCACTGAGCCCGAGCCGGAAGACGAGCCTGTCGAAGCAGCCCCTGCCGCATAGAAACCGAAAAGGAGAAAATAAAATGGAAAAAGAGAAGTTTTACATTACAACGCCCATCTATTATCCCTCGGATAAGCTCCACATAGGTCACACCTACTGCACCGTAGCCACCGACGCGATAGCGCGCTACAAGAGGCTGCGCGGCTATGACGTCATGTTCCTCACCGGCACCGACGAGCACGGTCAGAAGATCGAGGAAAAGGCAAAGGCGGCAGGGCTGACCCCGCAGGAGTTTGTAGATAAGATAGTCGAGGGTCCCGGCGGCATAACCGACCTGTGGAAGCTTATGAACATCTCGAACGACCGCTTTATCCGCACCACCGATGACTACCATGTCGCGGCGGTACAGCGCATCTTCAGGAAAATGTACGACAAGGGCGATATATACAAGGGCGCATATAAGGGAATGTACTGCACTCCCTGCGAGAGCTTCTGGACCGAGAGCCAGCTCAAGGACGGCAAATGCCCCGACTGCGGCAGAGAGGTCCACTACGCCGAGGAGGAGGCGTATTTCTTCCGCCTTTCCAAGTACGCGAAGCCCGTTCAGGAGCTGCTTGAGACCGGTACCTTCCTTGAGCCCGCTTCCCGCGTCAACGAGATGATAAACAACTTCATAAAGCCGGGTCTTGAGGATCTGTGCGTCTCCCGCACGAGCTTCAAGTGGGGCATCCCCGTCGATTTTGACCCCGGTCATGTCGTCTATGTCTGGGTCGACGCGCTGTTTAACTACACCTCCGCGCTCGGCTTCCTCAACGACAGATATGACGATTACGACAAGTACTGGCCTGCGGATGTGCACATAGTCGGCAAGGAGATCGTGCGCTTCCACTCGATAATCTGGCCGGCAATGCTCATGAGCATGGGCATGCCCCTGCCGAAGAAGGTCTACGGTCACGGCTGGCTGGTTATAGACGGCGGCAAGATGAGCAAGTCCAAGGGCAATGTTGTCGACCCATATAAGCTTGCGGATATGTTCGGCGTTGACGCGCTCAGGTTCTTCCTGCTGCGCACCTTCCCGTTCGGCTCCGACGGCAACTTCTCAAACGAGCTGCTCATCTCCACCATAAACACCGACCTTGCAAACGACCTCGGAAACCTCGTGTCGCGCACGACCGCCATGGTCGAAAAATACTTCGGCGGCACCCTGCCCGAGGACAGAGAGGCCGACGCTCTCGACGATGAGCTCCTCGTGCTCGCAAAGCAGACCCGCGAGAGATATGCCGAGCAGATGGACAAGCTCCAGCTCCACCTTGCGCTTGAGGAGGTGTTCAGGCTCATCCAGCGTGCGAATAAGTATATCGACGAGACGGCACCCTGGCAGCTTGCCAAGGACGAGAGCAAGAAAGCCCGCCTCGCAAGCGTTCTGTATAATCTGCTTGAGTGCCTGCGCATGAGTCTCATCATGCTCACCCCGTTCATTCCCGAAAGCTGCGATAAGGCGTTTGCGCAGATCGGAGCCGACGAGAGCCTCCGCACATGGGACAGCTCCGCACGGTTCGGCGCCCTGCCCGCAGATATCACCGTGCACAGGGGCGAAACCCTGTTCCCGCGCCTTGATATGGCAAAGGCGCTTGAGGCGCTCGAAAAAATGAACGCCCCCGCAAGACCCAAGTTCCCGCCGGTCGAGCCGGAGGTCACGATAGACGATTTTGCAAAGTGTGATATGCGCGTGTGCAAGGTGCTCTCGTGCGAGCCCGTCAAGAAGTCGAAGAAGCTTTTGAAGTTCAAGCTCGATGACGGCAGCGGCACTCCGCGCCAGATTCTCTCCGGCATCCACGAGTTCTATGAGCCCGAGCAGCTCGTCGGCAAAACGGTCGTTGCCATCCTCAACCTGCCCAACCGCAAGATGATGGGCGAGGATTCCTGCGGCATGCTGCTGTCGGCCGTTCACGAGCACGACGGCAAGGAGGAGCTGCACCTGCTCATGCTCGATAACGAGGTTCCCGCGGGCTTCCGCCTGTGCTGAAAGGAGACGCCGCGTGAATATAAATCTTAATGTTGTCAAGTTTTTGCAGAAGTATGAGTCCGATCCCGAGCTCCGCGCGCGCATCGAGCAGGCGGAGATGATGTATCCCGGCAGCCTTGAGATCCGCGAGTCGGTCGTTGAGGATGTGCTCATTCCCATCGCCGAGGAAATGGGGCTGGGCTTCACGCTCATGGATCTTTACACCTATGAGCGCAAGCTCAAAAACGAGCGCAGCCGCGATGTCGAGCTGACCGAGGAGGAGCTTAAGGCCGACGATGACGAGTTCAGCTACTGGCTCGTCGACAGAGGCTGGGAAAACGATAAATCCTGCTTCGATAAGAGCTCACCCAAAGGAATAGACTGATCTAAAAAGCCGGCCCTTGGCCGGCTTTTTCATCGGGCAGAGCTGCTCTGTCCGGTCAATATTGCAAGTACCGGCCGCAGATATCTGCGGCCGGTATCTGATTATGCCGGGTTTGCTACATATAGTCCTCTGCAAGCCAACTGAAACCGCCTACAGGCTCTATCCTTGCAAATACTATATAGCTGTTTAGTATCAGTCTGCTCAAGTGTTCTCCAAAGTTATCATAAACTCAGGCGGAAGCCTGCTGCCTGAATGTTTATTTGAGCTTTCTTTTTATCTCGTTTGCACTCAGCACAAGGTCGCCGAAAGCAGCAAGTCCGAGACCGGAGAGATATGATATGACGGCACCGGGAATGAGGATACCAAAGAATATTCCTATATTGAACTCACTGTGTCCCCAATAGGTGCTGACATTTGCAAAGGTAAATGCGAGAATTACCGATGCGATCATCCCAAGTACGCATATGAAGGTCGCTATATCCTTGAGCGTTGCACCGGGGTTGGAGTATAAACCGCCCCCGGAAGACGAAACAGATGCACCGCCATTTTCCGGAGCTGCATTCCCCGCTTGCCAGCGTTTATTGACCGCAAACTGAGCCTGCTCCATACAATCAGCGGCAAAATAATGCCCATCCACCTCAAAGACCTTGCCCTGCGCACGCATCGCTTCAAACTCACCGTCCGAAATGTCCTTGAACCAGCCGTAGCCGTCGTGATCCGAAAATTCACTGGCCTGCGATGCTTTTGTTGCGTAAATTCTCTTGCTCATACAAAAATCCTCCCAAAATTCATTCCTATAATCGGTAATTCGATTATAAACGCACTTGATTCATATGTCAAGATGTAAATCCGACTAAAAATCTGTTTGAAATGAACATCTGGCGGATAAGATAAACCCAAGGGGGCGAGAATATGAGGCTTGATTATCAGGAGATAGGACGCAGGATCGCGCAGCGCAGACGGTTGCTTGGGCTCAAGCAGGCTGAGGTCGAGGAGCGAGCCGAGCTTGGATATAAGTACCTTTCGAACATTGAGCGCGGGATATCCATACCGTCCACAGAGGTTATAATGCGTCTCGCCGCGGCTCTTGATACGACGCCGGATGCTTTTCTTGTCGGTGCGGTGCAGCCCGATCCGCAGGAAAAATGGCGCAGCGTCGCCGAGCGCCTGCGCACACTGTCGCCCCGTCAGCTTGAGCTTGCCGAGCAGCTTATCGAAATCGCCTCAAAGCAGGATTTTTAGACGGCTTTCACAGCCGCAGATATGACAAAGCCAGCCGCAGCGGGTGACCCGCTGCGGCTGGCTTGCTGTGTGCCGCTCTGTATCCACTTATTGCGCCGGCCTGCGCCGAGATATGTTTTCGCCTCATCAGTCAGGCTTACGCCTGACGGCCTTCCCTCCGAGGGGAAGCCAAGGACGCACTACAGCAGTGCGGCGATATACCTGTTTTGTCCGCACCCTACGGCCGGGACACCGCAATGACCGTATCCGCAGGCGCGTAAAAGCGCCTGAGGAGAAATTATTATTTTATCACAACATTTTTATCCCCGCAGAGCTCCTTAAGCTCGGCGACGAGGGACGGATGGACAAGGCATTTTGTTCCGATGCGTTTTTTCTCCCGCTCACAGTAGATTATCATTTGCTGCGTGCCGGGGAACATCGTAAGGATGAGCTTTATGCGCTCAAGCAGCGGGTCGTCTTCGCCCGGCAGCTTGACCCACAGCTTCTGCGCGGGCGACGCCGCCGGCGCAGAGCGAACCGGTGCAAGCTTTCCGAGGTCGGAGATGGGCCGGATCTCGTCAACCATGAGCTGCGGCTCCTTCTCGTCGCGCACCGACACCCTGCCGCGTACTATTATAAGCTCGTTTTCCTTGACGAACCGGCCTCCGGTATCGAGCGCGCGCTGGAACGCTATAAGCTCCATTGCGCCGGTATCGTCCTCAAGGCCGATATAGCTCATCAGCGTATTCGATTTCGTTGTGCGCGTGCTGCTCGACTGCACGACTCCGGCAACGGCAACAACGGCTCCGTCCGGGTACGCCTTATGCCGGTTATCGGATGCAGCGTCGGCGAGTATGCTCGCTATCGGTACAAGCCCCGCACGGCGGACGCGCTCGCGGTATTCGTCCATCGGATGCCCGCTCAGGTACAGACCCGCAGTCTCCTTCTCCATTGCCATGAGCTCGGCGCGGGTATATTCCTCGACATCGGGTATCCGTATACTCATCGCGCCCGACTCCTCGAACTCCGGCTCTCCGAAAAGGTTTATCTGCCCGTCAACATTGCTGCGGCTGTCGTGCTGCACTCCGTCTATCATAACGCCGGCTATCCTCAGCAGCGCCTTGCGCTTGTAGCCGAAGCTGTCAAACGCACCGGCGCGGATGAGATTCTCGACCGCTCTGCGGTTGAGCTCACGCCCCGCCATGCGGCGGCAGAAATCCTCGAAGCTGCGGAACGCGCCGTCCCGGCTTCGGCGGGCAATGAGCTCGTTTATAAATCCCCTGCCGATGCTTTTTATTGCTACAAGTCCGAAGCGTATATCGTTTCCGCTGACGGAAAAGTCGGCATACGACTCATTCACATCCGGCGGCAGCAGCCTTATGCCCATTTCGCGGCACTCGGCTATATACTCGGAAATTTTCGTGCTGTTATCGAGAACGCTGCTCAGAAGCGCCGCCATGTACTGGCGCGGATAACGCCGCTTCATGTATGCGGTGCGGTAGGAAACGATGGCATAGCTCACCGCGTGAGCCTTGTTGAACGCATACGACGCAAAGTCAAGTATCTCGTCGTAAATGCTGTTTGCCGTATCCTCGGGCACTCCGCGCTTTACGGCGCCGTCTATGCCGCGTTCGGCATCGCCGTGGACGAACGCCCTGCGCTCGGCGTCGATGACCTTATGCTTTTTCTTGCTCATTGCACGGCGGATCATATCCGCCTGACCGAGCGAAAATCCGGCGAGGCGGCGGAAAATTTCAATGACCTGCTCCTGATACACGATGCAGCCGTAGGTGACCTCAAGTATGGGGCGCAGCAGCTCATGCTTATAGCTTATCCTCTCCGGATGCGCCGAGCACTCTATGAACCGAGGTATGCTGTCCATGGGACCGGGACGGTAGAGCGCTATGACCGCGGTTATATCCTCAATGCTCTTGGGTTTGAGCCCCATGCACACGCCGGTCATGCCCGTGCTCTCGAGCTGGAACACGCCGCTGGTGTGCCCCTCTGAGAGCATTTTGAACACCTCTGCATCGCCGTCCGGTATCTTCTCGACCTCAAAGTCGGGCTCGGTGCGGCGCACGAGCTTTGCCGCATCCTCGAGCACCGTGAGGTTCCTGAGCCCCAGAAAGTCCATTTTGAGAAGCCCCAGTTCCTCAAGAGTGGTCATCTGGTACTGTGTGACCACCGATTCGTCGTTTTTCGACAGGGGCACATACTCGTAAACGGGCTTATCGGTTATAACCACGCCTGCCGCATGCATGCTGGCATGGCGCGGGATGCCCTCGAGCGCCTCGGCTACATCTATGAGCCGCCGCAGCATCTCGTCGCTTTCGTACATATCGCGCAGAGGCTTTGAAATGCGCAGAGCCTCCTTTATCGTCATGCTCGGGCCCATGGGTATCGCCTTGGCAACGGCGTCTGTCTCGGCGTAGCTCAGATCGAGAACGCGCCCGACATCGCGCACGGCGGCTCGGGCCGCCATTGTGCCGAAGGTGACTATCTGTGCAACATGGTCGTGCCCGTATTTGCGGTTTACATACTCGATGACCTCTCCCCTGCGCTGAACGCAGAAGTCAATGTCTATATCGGGCATGCTGACGCGCTCGGGGTTTAAAAAGCGCTCGAAATAAAGACTGTATTTTATCGGATCGACATCCGTTATCCCCAGCGTGTACGAAACGACGCTGCCCGCAGCCGAGCCGCGGCCGGGACCGACGGGTATCTTTTTTCGCTTTGCATAGGCTATGAAGTCGGAAACTATGAGGAAATAATCGACAAAGCCCATCTTTTTTATCATCTCAAGCTCGTACTCGAGCTGTTTTTTAACGCTGCCGCCGTCATTGGGATAGCGGCGGGAAAGTCCCTCAAGGCACAGCCTTTGCAGGTAGGAAAAGCTGTCCGTTTCGCCCTCCGGCAGCTTGAAGCGCGGCAGCTTGTATTTGCCGAACTCAAAATCGTAATTGCACAGCTCGGCGATCCTGGCCGTGTTGTCGGCAGCCTCCGGATGCTCCGGAAACAGTGCGCGCATCTCGTCCTCGGTCTTGAGGTAGAACTCCTCCGTTTCGAACTTCATGCGCGAGGGGTCGTTCACCGTTTTCTGCATCTGAACGCACATGAGAACATCCTGATAATACGCGTCCTGCTTTTCGATGTAGTGTGCGTCGTTTGTCAGGGCAAGGGGTATGCCGGTCTCCTCGTGTATGCGCAGAAGCCCCTTTGAGGCGCGGTGCTCGGCATCGAGCCCGTGATCCTGTAGCTCAAGATAAAATCCGTCCTCGCCGAACAGCTCGCGCAGCTCGAGCGCCTTTTTCTTTGCGCCCTCGTAGTTGCCGGAGAGGATCATGCGCGGTATCGCGCCCGCAACGCAGCCGGAAAGGCAGACAAGCCCCTCGGCGCGCTCGTGCAGAAGCTGCCAGTCTATGCGGGGCTTGGTGTAAAAGCCCTCGGTAAACGCGGCCGACACGAGGTAGCACAGGTTTTTGTAGCCCATCTCGTTTCTGCACAGCAGGATAAGGTGGGTGTACTCCGAGTCGATGCCGTGCTCGCGGTCAAAGCGCGTTCTCGGCGCGACATACACCTCGCAGCCGATGATGGGCTTTATCCCCGCCGCACGGCACGCCTTATAAAACGCAACGGCGCCGTACATGACGCCGTGGTCGGTTATGGCAAGCGCGGTCTGTCCGAGCTCCTTTGCGCGTGCAGCGAGCGGCTCGATGCGGCATTCACCGTCGAGCAGCGAATATTCGGTATGAACATGAAGGTGAACAAAGCTCATATTTTTCCTCGGTCCTCCGCCGGTCAAAGCCGTGTTTCCGGCGGCTTCTATTCCTTCTCCTCGGCGGGCGTATATGTCAGAAGCTTCTTGAGCCTGTGGCTCAGGCAGCTTTTCGATACGGGCGGATATGACAGCATGGCAAGGTCGGCTAAGCTCGCCTCCGGATTTGCATACCGCAGCAGCGCCGCCTGCTGAAGCTTATCCGGCAGCGAATCGAGCCCGCAGAGCTTATCTATGCGCTTTATGGCCTCCATCTGCTTTGCGGCTGCCTCGACGACCTTGTCGGCATTGGCCGAGTCGCAGTTTACCTTGCGGTTTATGCTGTTTTTCATGTCCTTTTCTATCTTTGCGGACATAATGTCCATCGCGCAGACCTGCGCGCCTATAGTGGTCAAAAGATCTTCAATATGCTCGCTCTTTTTGAAATAGAGCAGGTACTCGCCCTTACGCTGAGCCTCCTTGGGCGAAAAGCCCATCTCAAGCAGCACGGAATACGCTTCCCTGCTCACGCTGTAGTGCGTTGTGGCAAGCTCAAGGTGATAGCGCTTTGCCGGATCCGTGACCGAGCCTCCCGCGAGAAACGCGCCTCGGATAAACGACGCCTTGCAGCACGGCTCCTCGATAACGCCAAAGTTTATGTGCAGGGTGGGGCTTGACGGGTCGTTGCCGAAGGCGTCGAACACGGTCTCTATCTTCTGCGCGTCGTTTATGACGAAAACATGCTTTACGCCTCTCTCCCGCTCCGGAGCGTCGAAATTAATGCCGAACGCGCGGCGGAAAAGATGCGGCAGCCTTTCCGCAAGCTCGTCGCTGCCGGTGGTTATTTTTATCCCGCGCGGCGAGAACGCGTGCGCATACAGCAAAACGCCGTATGCCTCGGCGACGGCGCAGCATTTGCGCTCGACCCGAGGCTCACACAGCTCGGCTCTGACTTTTTGCGCGAAGGTTCTTTCCATCTCACTTCATAAGGTCGCGGTTTATACTCACCACCGGAATGCCGAGGCATTTCAGATGTCCCGCGAGCGCCGACGCGACCGCAACGCTGCGGTGTCTGCCGCCGGTGCAGCCGACGGCGATGGTGAGGCTGTATTTGCCCTCCTCGATGTAAAGCGGCAGGAGGTATTCTATCATGTCGGTGAGCTTGTCCATAAAGGTATTGGTCTGCTCAAAGCCGAAAACATAGTCGCGCACCGGCGCGTCCATGCCGCTGAGGAGCTTGAGATCCTCAACATAAAACGGATTGGGCAGAAACCGCACGTCGAAAACGAGGTCGGCATCCAGCGGCATACCGTATTTAAAGCCGAACGACATTACATTCACGACTATCGAGCGGTCGGTGGCGGAGTCGGAAAAATGGGTGTACAGCTCGTTATGGAGCTGACCGAGCGTCAGGTGCGAGGTGTCGACTATGTAGTCGGCGATATCGCGTATCGGCCGAAGCTGCTCGGTTTCCTTTATGATGGCGTCCTCGATCGAGCCGCCGCTTTTTGCCGCCAGCGGGTGCGGGCGGCGCGATTCCTTGTAGCGCTTTACGATGACGGCGGGCTCCGCCTCCATGAACAGTATCTTATAGCCGAAGTCCATCTCGCGCAGCGTTTCAAGGGTGTTGAATATGTCCCTTATCCCGTTTTTCTCACGAATGTCGGTGACGAGGGCGACCTTTTCATACCGTCCCTTCGTCGCCGCACACAGCTCGGCGAATTTCGGTATGAGCGCTGCCGGCATATTGTCAACGCAGTAGTAATCCAGATCCTCTATTATATCCGCCGCCTGGCTCTTGCCGCCGCCGGACATTCCCGTTATTATAAGAAACTCCATATTCTCCCCCCTGAGCCTCAGCCCGGCTCTGTCTCGCTGCCGTTTTCCTTTGCCTGAGCGGACTTCTGCTTTGCCTGCTCCTGCATCTGCTGCATTATATCCTGCCGCCGCTCGCGCCAATCGTCAACGAGCAGCATGCCCTTGGGATATATCCTTATCTCCGGCTCAAGCGTTATCTGCGTTTCGGCATACACCCTGCGGCGGACATAGTCGAGCAGCTCGACCACATCGTCATATGTTGCGCCGCCGGCATTCACGGCAAAGCCCGCGTGCTTTTCACTTATCTGCGCGCCGCCCACGGTGTATCCCTTGAGCCCGCATCCGTCAATGAGCGCCGCAGCATAGCCGCCGACGGGGCGCTTGAACGCGCTGCCCGCCGAGGGCATATCCAGCGGCTGGCTTGCTATGCGCTTTTCGTTCATTTCCTTCATTCTCGCGCCGATCGCCTCAGGTTCGTCCGGCGTGAGCCGGAACACCGCGCCCATTATGGCGCAGTTGATGCTTTCAAAATTGCTGTGTCGGTATGCAAAGCCGCAGTCGGCGCCCTTGACCTCGGTAAGCGTCTGCGTCGGGATATAGTACACGACCACGGAATCCACGACATCCTTCATCTCACCGCCGTAAGCGCCGGCGTTCATGAGAACGCCTCCGCCCACCGAGCCCGGTATTCCGCCCGCAAACTCAAGCCCCGAAAGCCCGTTATCGCGTGCAAACTGCGCAAGTCGCGCAAGCGGCACGCCCGCCTCTGCATATATGGTGTTCTCCGTTTCGCCCAGACGCAGCTTGCGGAGGTTTTCGGTGCTGATGACCATGATGTCAAGCCCCTCCTCGGGGAAAATGACATTCGTGCACTTGCCGAGCGTGAGCGGTGATACACCGTTCATATGCAGATAGAACATGACCTTGGACATTTCAAAAAGATCCTTCGGCACGGCAAACGCCCGCACCGGTCCTCCGACCCTGAAGGAGCAGTGCTCGCGCATGGGCTCGTTTTCTCTCAGGTCGAGAGCCGGTATATTCTCCTTTATCTGGCTTATCGCTGTTTCCAAACCTTCCATAATTACTCCTTATACCATGCCGCCGTCCACGGCGGTGTCTATATTTGAGGCAAGCGTCTCTGCCGCGTTGTAGCCCATCTTTTTCTGGCGGTTGTTCATCGCGGCAAGCTCCAGTATCACCGCAAGGTTTCTGCCCGGACGCACGGGTATCGTAACGCTCGGGACCGTAATTCCGAGGATGTCCTGTGTCTCGCCCGTCAGTCCGAGGCGGTCGTATGCCTTCTCATCGTCCCATGCTTCAAGGTTTACGACAAGGTCTATCGCACCCTCTGGCTTAACCGCACCAACGCCGTACAGATACCTGACATCGACAACGCCTATGCCGCGCAGCTCCATGTAGTATCTTATGAGCTCCGGAGCCGTGCCTATGAGCCTGCTGCGGCCTATGCGCCTGATATCCACGGCATCGTCGGCTATGAGCTTGTGACCGCGCTTTATGAGCTCAAGCGCCGTTTCGCTCTTGCCTATGCCGGAGTCGCCCGTGAGCAGGACGCCCTCACCGTGGACCTCTACGAGCACGCCGTGCATCGTCGTCCTCGGTGCAAGGTGGGTATGCAGGGAGCTTATGACATCGGCCATGAAATCCGAGGTGTCGTCAGGCGTGACGAACAGGTTGCGGTCATACTTCTCCGCCATCTCGATGCATTCGGGGAATGCGGATGCACCGTGACAAATGACCAGTGCCGAAATGTCATACCGCATGAGCTCCTCAAAGCAGCGGCGGCGCTCGTCCTCGGTTTTAAGCTCCAGATATGTGCTCTCGACCCTGCCGATTATTTGCAGTCTGTTGGGATCAAAATAGTTATAAAACCCTGCAAGCTGCAGCGCCGGACGGTTTACATCCGCCTCAACCAGCAGCTGCTCTGCGTAGTTCGAGGATGTATGCAGCGGCACGAGCGAATGTTCATTGACGATCGTGCTGAGCTTTACGGAATATTTACCTGCCATCATCAAGCTCCTTCTATACAATATCTCACCAGTAATTTTAACCGCAAACGCCGCATTTTGCAACGCTTTTTAGGCCTTCGAAAATTTTTCTTGCATTTGATGCTGCGTTCTGTTATTATTAATAAGCTGTCTATCAGAACAGGGCAGATAAACACAAGCAAGGAGGTGCTTCAGTTTATGGCAAAATGTCAGTTTTGCGACAAGGGCGTTGCCTTTGGCATTCAGGTGTCTCACTCCCACAGGCGTTCCAACCGTACTTGGAAGCCCAATGTGAAGCGCGTCAAGGCGATCGTGGACGGAAGTCCCAAGCACGTTTACGCATGCACTCGCTGCCTGCGCAGCGGCAAGGTCACCCGCGCTGTGTAATAACCTGATATTACCCGAAACAAGCTCGCCAGAAGGCGAGCTTTTTTCGTTGTCCCGCCTGTTCCGCTTGCTGCGCAAGCTCGAATATGGTCACAAGTCCGAGCCCGGCTGCTTTGAGAAAAAAAGAAAACCTACAGCTCAGATAAGCTGTAGGTTTTTGGTGGACGATACAAGACTCGAACTTGTGAAGGCCTGCCGCTTCGCGCCCGTCCTTCTGCCGCCTGTTCCGCTTGCTGCGCAAGCTCGAATATGGTCACAAGTCCGAGCCCGGCTGCTTTGAGAAAAAAAGAAAACCTACAGCTCGGATAAGCTGTAGGTTTTTGGTGGACGATACAAGACTCGAACTTGTGACCTCCCGCACGTCAAGCGGATGCGCTACCAGCTGCGCCAATCGTCCGTTTTTCATCGGCAACGGTTATTTTAACCGATGCCGATGGATTTGTCAACTGTTTTTTATCAGTTTCTCACATAAACCGTACATTCGGCGGTTTTTCCGTAGCAGCTGAGGATGATCTTGGTCGTTCCGGTACCGACACCGGTGACCGTACACTTGCCGTTTTCGTCGACCGTCACGCTTGCGATGCTCGGATCTGCCGAGGTCCACTGATAGTCCGGCGTTACGGTCATCGGGAAGTGCGAGCCGGTGAGCGTTACCGACTGACCGGCGCCCAGGGCAAACTCGGTGCAGTTGCTGGCATAGGGGCTGCTCATCGTGACCGAGGTTATCTCCGGTGTAGGCGTAGGAGTCGGCGTGGGCGTGGGAGTCGGCGTAGGTGCGGCGGAAACATCCGGCGGAGTCGTCGGCATTACCGGAGCATTGGGGTTATCGGCATTGTCAAGGCTCACGGTTATCATGACTATGAGCGCGACTATGACTGCGACAACGAGTATGGCTCCGAATATAAACTGCCATTTGCGGTTATCACCCGCTCTTTTATTCGCTGCCGTTCCCTTGACTGCGCCGGGCGTTGTACCCGGTGCGCGGCGGCTGTTCTGCACCCTGCGCGTTCCGCATTTGGGACAGCGGCGGTGCACTCCGGAGAATTTCTCTCCGCAGCGGCGGCAGGTCACCTGAGGAATAAGACCCATGTATGCTCCTCCTTATCGCTTATTATCTTAGATATAATACAGCATTCGAACTTTTTCGTCAAGTACGCGCCGCTCTCGCGCTTATATAGCCGCCGACATCGTCGATCGGTATACTCAGGGCATACGCCAGCTCACCGTGGAGCATGCGCTCGGCTGTTTTAAGATATTGTGCATCGACATTGTGAAAGTGCTTTTTCTGGTCCTTGAGCTCCTCACGGCGCCGGTAAAGCATTCCGACAAGGCGCATGAGCTGCTTGCGGTCGCCGTTTTTGACGATCTCGTCGCAGGCTGTTTTGCGGCTGTTATCGTTATCTATCCACTCCAGCGGCTCCTTTACCGCCTCGTCTATGAGAGCGTTTGCCTGCTCGGGAGTAAGCACGGGCTTCAGCCTGCTCGTGAGCTTTTCGTTCGCCGTCGGCACATACACCGTGCTGCCCGGATCGTCCACCGGACACAGGATGTAGTATTCTCCCTTTGTTTTGCCCATTTTGAGCACCGATATTTCCTTTATCATACACACACCGTTCGTCGCGTAAACGACGGTATCACCGACCGACAGCATTTTATACCTCCAAAAAAATCGTGCCGCACTATGCGGCACTGTCATATCAGACTGCAATAATATATTATCAATATACCACATTTTTAAATTTCTTGCAAGGAACAAAATATTAGTATATAATACTTCCCATCGAATTTTAATTGACTGGAGTGTTTGTCCTTGAAACGCACTAAGATCGCTCAGATATTTGCCGATGCCGGGAGCTTCGGCGGGAAAGAGATAACCGTTTGCGGCTGGGCGCGCACCATTCGTGACATGAAAAACTTCGGCTTCATTGAGCTTAACGACGGCTCATGCTTCAAGAGTCTGCAGGTCGTGCTCGAGCGCGAAAAGCTTGCAAACTACGACGAGCTTGCGCGTCAGAATGTGGGCGCAGCCTTCATCGCAAAGGGCGAGCTCGTGCTCACGCCGGAGGCAAAGCAGCCGTTTGAGCTCAAGGCCGCGGAGGTCACGATAGAGGGTGTGTCCTCTCCTGACTATCCCCTTCAGAAAAAGCGCCACAGCGTCGAATTTCTGCGCACCATACAGCATTTAAGACCCCGCACCAACCTGTTTTCGGCGACCTTCCGCGTAAGGAGCGTCGCGGCTCAGACCGTGCATGAGTTTTTCCGCAGCAACGGCTTTGTATATGTCCATACCCCGATAATCACGGGCTCGGACTGCGAGGGCGCGGGCGAAATGTTCCGCGTCACCACCCTTGACCTGAACAACCTCCCCCTGCGTGACGACGGCAAGGTGGACGACAGCAAGGACTTCTTCGGCAAGGTAACGAGCCTCACCGTCTCCGGTCAGCTCAACGCCGAAAACTTTGCCATGGCATTCGGCGATGTATACACCTTCGGTCCGACCTTCCGCGCCGAGGTATCGTACACTCAGCGCCATGCCGCCGAGTTCTGGATGATAGAGCCCGAGATGGCCTTTGCCGATCTTTACGACTACATGGATAACGCCGAGGCGATGGTCAAGTTCGTCATAAACACCGTTCTCGAAAGGTGCCCGCAGGAGATGCAGTTTTTCAACTCCTTCGTCGACAAGGGGCTGCTTGAGCGCCTTGAGAATGTCGTTTCCAACGAGTTCGGCAGGATAAGCTACACCGAGGCGGTCGGGATACTCGAAAAAAGCGGCGAGAAGTTTGACTACCCCGTCAAGTGGGGCATCGACCTTCAGACCGAGCACGAGAGATACCTCACCGAAAAGGTGTTCAAAAAGCCCATTTTCGTCACCGACTACCCCAAGGAGATCAAGGCGTTCTATATGCGCATGAACGACGACGGCAAGACCGTCGCCGCAGCCGACTGCCTTGTGCCGGGCGTAGGTGAGATAATCGGCGGCTCACAGCGCGAGGAAAGGCTCGATGTGCTGCTGTCCCGCATGGACGAGCTGGGTCTCAGCCCCGACGATTACTGGTGGTACCTCGATCTGCGCCGCTACGGCTCCTGCCGTCACGCAGGCTACGGTCTGGGCTTTGAGCGCCTCGTCATGTACCTCACGGGCGTATCGAACATCCGTGATGTCGAGCTGCACCCCCGCACCACCGGCAACGCCGATTTCTGATACTGTCTCACCTTAAAATGCACAAACGCCCGATGTGGGTCCGCGGGCAAAATCGTGCAATGTGTTAAAAATCAAAAAAGCCTATTGACAAAGAAAAAAAGCCGCTCTATAATGCGGCTCAAATAAGAAAGCACCTGATAGAGGTTGCGGAAAAGATGAGTACTCCACGGCAACGCCGGCAGGCGGTCGGGGAGGAAAGGCGATTCCGCCGAAGCGCAGACACGGCTGCCGCCGTCCTGCCGCTGGGACTTCGCTGAACAAGCGTTGGACTGTCACATTTATGTGGAGAGCTATCGAAGGCAATTAATTTTTGGAATTTCTTTTTCAAAGCCTGCGATACCGCTTCGGGTCGCAGGCTTATTTAATTTTGAAAAAGGAGATATCCGAAATGAGAAGAACAAGAAACCTTATCGCGCTGCTTCTGGCAGCGGCAATGTGCCTTTGCCTGTTTACAGGCTGCGGCAGCAGTGAAGAAAGCAGCTCCACAGACCTCAGCTCTGCGCAGTCGCTCGCCGACCTCAAGGGCGCAAAGATCGCCGCTCAGGCGGGCACCTTCCACGCCGACGCGCTCTCGCAGATAGAGGATGTACAGTCCTCGACCTACCCCGAGTTTGCCGACCTGCTCATGGCGCTCAAGAGCGGCGCTATCGACGGCTATGTCGCAGAGGAGCCGACGGCGCTCTCGGTCTGCCAGTCCGATGACAGCCTGACCTACATTCCCCTGAAGAATAACGATACGGGCTTTACCGCAACGGCCGCCGATGTCGGCATTGCAGTCGGTCTCAAGAAGGGCTCGGAGCTGACCGCTCAGATAAACGAAGCTCTCGCCACCATCACCGACGAGCAGCGCGCACAGCTTATGGAGCAGATAGTCACCCTCGCCTCCGGCGGCACCGTCACCGAGTTTGCGGTAAGCTGCCCCGCTCCCGAGACCACCAACGGCGTTCTGAGAGTCGGCATGGAATGTGCCTATGAGCCTTATAACTGGACCGACACCGAGGGCACGAGCCTCGGCGCAGTCCCCATCTCCGGCGAGGGCAAGGACGGTCTGTACGCAAACGGCTACGATGTTCAGATTGCACAGTATGTCGCAAACAAGCTCGGCATGAAGCTCGAGATATACGCCATTGAGTGGGATTCCCTCCTGCCCGCACTTGAATCCGGCACCATCGACGCCATCGTCGCCGGCATGAGTCCCACCGCAGAGCGTGCACAGCAGATCGACTTCTCCGACACCTATTACGAGTCAAACCTCGTTGTTATCATCCGTAAGTAAAACATTTTTGGTAAACTGACATGAGCTTCTTCAATGATGTAATAAACATAGTCGTAAAATATTATCCTCAGCTTCTCGACGGTGTCGGCAATACGATGCTCATCGCCTTAACGAGCACCGCCGCAGGTCTTGTCATAGGACTTCTCACCGGCGTTATCCGCACTGCACCGTACTCAAAGAATATCGTTCTGAGAGTGCTGCACAAGCTTCTCAATGCGGTCATCGCGGTGTATGTCGAAATCTTCCGCGGCACGCCTATGATGGTGCAGGCAATGGTCATTTACTGGGGCTATGCCTTTGCGACCGGCGGCAGCACGCTTCCACTCATTCCCTCGGGCATAATCATCGTTTCTATAAACACCGGCGCATACATGGCAGAGATAGTGCGCGGCGGCATCATATCCATCGACAAGGGGCAGTTTGAAGGCGCAATGAGCATAGGCATGACCCACTGGCAGACGATGATAAAGGTCATCATCCCGCAGGTCGTGCGCAACATTCTTCCCTCGGTGAGCAACGAGTTTGTCATCAACATAAAGGACACCTCGGTGCTGAATGTCATCGGCGTAACGGAGCTGTACTACTTCGCCGGCATCATAAAGCGCCAGAGCTTCGAGACCTTCCAGACCTATCTCGTCGTGTGCGTTCTGTACTTCATCCTCACCTTTACCGTAACGCGCATACTGCGCTGGGCGGAGCACCGGCTCGATGGCAGCGACAGCTATACCATATTCGGCTCGCAGAGCGACAGCGCCGCCGAGATACACATCAGGGAGGCATAAAATGTCCGAAAAAGTTATAGAGCTTGTACATCTTCAGAAGCAGTTCGGCGAAAACACCGTGCTGCGGGATATAAACCTGAGCGTTTCCAAGGGCGAGGTGCTGAGCATAATCGGCGCCTCCGGCTCGGGCAAGTCTACTATGCTCCGGTGCATAAACCTCCTCGAAACTCCCTCCTCGGGACAGATACTGTACCACGGCAGAGACATAAGCTCCGGCGATATAAGCCTTTCGCAGTACCGCACGAAGGTCGGCATGGTTTTTCAGAGCTTCAACCTGTTTAACAACATGACCGCGCTCGGCAACTGTGTTGCCGGTCAGGTGTCGGTGCTCAAGCGCAGCCGCGAGGAGTCCGAGGCGGTAGCCATGAAGTACCTCGAGAAGGTCGGCATGGCACCGTACATAAACGCCCGCCCGTCACAGCTGTCCGGCGGTCAGAAGCAGCGTGTCGCCATTGCCCGCGCGCTTGCCATGGAGCCCGAGGCGCTGCTGTTTGACGAGCCCACGAGCGCGCTCGACCCGCAGATGGTCGGCGAGGTGCTCGATGTCATGCGTTCGCTTGCCAAGGAGGGGCTTACGATGATAGTCGTAACGCACGAGATGGCGTTTGCGCGCGATGTTTCGTCCAATGTTGTGTTCATGTCAGGCGGAGTCATCTGTGAGGAGGGCTCACCCAAAGAAATATTTGAAAACCCGAAGGATCCCAAGACCCGGGATTTCCTCTCGAGATTCCTTCTCGGATAGCGAGCAAAGGCCGGCTGAGACAAGAAAGCACACGGTTTTGAGCGGCTCCTTTCCGCCCATACTTCACAAAAAAATCCCGGCAATACACAAAGTATTGCCGGGATTTTGTTTTTACCTCATCAGTGCCGCCCGCCGCGGCGGGCAGTGCGCCGCGAGCCTTGGCGGTTTTCTTGACTGCACCATTGCCTCCCTTGTGTAAAGGGAGGTGGGTCGGCGTAAGCCGAGCCGGAGGGATTGTCCACTCGCCGTGGCGGGCAATGCGCCGCCAATATTGGCAGTTGTTTTAACTGCGCCGTCACGGTAACGCACTGCGGAGAAAGCTTTTTTCCTTGCCTTCCCCTTGGAGGGGAAGACCATGGAAGCATCAGCGGGATTCGGGAGCACTCCGGTTTTGCCGGTAGTCTCCGGTCGGGAAACCGCAACAGATGTATTGGCAGAGCCTAAAGGCGCCTCTGAAAAAACGGATGAGGTGTGATCAAATCGTGCCGCAGGCATCAATATTGTATCGGCTTGCGCCGACGATATATTTCCACCTCATCAGTCGGCTTCGCCGACAGCTTCCCCTCCAAGGGGAAGCCGTCGATCCCTCAGTCAGCCTCGCGGCTGACAGCTCCCTTTACGCAAGGGAGCCAATGATGCGCTGATTCAGTGCGGCAGTTTACCGGTTTCGCCGGTACTCTCCGGTCGGGATACCGCAATAACCGTATCCGTAGGTGCGAAAAATCGCCATTGAAAAAGCCTTTACGCAAGGGAGCCAAGGGCTGCACGCTTCAAAACGCGCATTGCGTACATTATATATAGTGTGGTCCGCAGCGGCGTTCCGTCAAAGAACGGGCGTGCAGGTGCAAGAAGCTTGACTAAGCCGCGGCGGACAGCTATAATTTGGTCAAATACATTTAAGGAGGATGACCTATGCCAATTCCCACTCCGCATATTTCAGCCAAGAAAGAAGAAATAGCCAAAACAGTGCTCATGCCCGGCGATCCCCTCAGAGCGAAGTTCATTGCAGAGACATTTCTGGAAAACCCCGTGCTCGTGAACAATGTCCGCGGCGTTCAGGGTCACACCGGTACATGGAAGGGAGTTCCCGTAACCGTTATGGCAAGCGGCATGGGTATCCCCGCGATCGGCATCTACAGCTGGGAGCTTTTTAACTTCTACGATGTCGACAACATCATCCGCATCGGCTCCGCCGGAGCTCTGCGCGACGATCTCAAGCTCATGGATATAGTCGCCGCACAGGGTGCGTGCACCGACTCGAATTTCGCGCACCAGTTTGAGTTGAACGGCACCTTCGCCCCTATTGCCGACTATACGCTTCTGAGCACAGCCGTTGAGACCGCAAGGGAACACGGCGTTGACATGAAGGTCGGAAACATTCTCTCGGGCGACAATTTCTATTCTCCCGCCGGCTGCGACGGCAACGACAAATGGCGCGACATGGGCGTTATGGCGGTAGAGATGGAGGCCGCGGGGCTTTACATGAACGCCGCGCGCGCAGGCAAGAGGGCTCTCTGCATCTGCACGATCTCCGATCACATTTACCGCAGCGAGGCGCTCTCATCCGAGGAAAGGCAGCTGTCATTCACCCAGATGATGGAGATAGCCCTCGATACCGCAGCAAAAATGGCAAAATGACAGGCGAAAAGCGCCGTCATTGACCCCCTCATTTGGACAATTTGCTAAATAACACTTGCTTTCGGCACGGTTTTAGTGATATACTTACGGCAGTACGCTGTAGGCGTATATGTAAATTGGTTCGCAAAAAATAAATTTATACGGAGGAAAAAAGATGAAAAGATTCTTAGCACTGTTTCTGGCACTCTGCATGGTCTTTGCTCTCTGCGCCTGCACAAACGGCGACAGCAATGATGATAGCGCCAAGACCACTGACGATGCCAACGGAACCACCGTCACCGATCCCGATAAGATCGCCGACGAAATGACTTCCAGCGACGGCAAGTATGAGATCGCATTCGTGACCGACGTCGGTCAGCTCAAGGACAAGTCCTTCAACCAGGGCACCTTCGACGGCGTTAAGCTGTATGCTTCCGCAAACGACAAGTCCTACAAGTACTACCAGCCCGCAAACGGCGACAAGGCTACCGACGACGACCGCTACGACGCAATGAAGGCAGCAGTTGACAACGGCGCAAAGATCGTTGTCTGCGCAGGCTTCAAGCAGGAGGCAGCTATCCGTCAGGCAGCTGCTGAGTTTACCGATGTAAGCTTCGTATTCATCGACGGTTACCCCGTAACCGAGACCACCGAGGAAGGCGCACCCGTCCTCAAGAACGTCGCAGGCATCTCCTTCCAGGAAGAGCAGTCCGGCTACCTCGCCGGCTACGCAGCCGTTATGGAAGGCTACACCAAGCTCGGCTTCACCGGCGGCGGCGGCGGCACCAACCCGGCATGCTGCCGTTTCGGCTACGGCTTCGTTCAGGGCGTTCAGGCTGCTGCAGCAGAGAAAAATGTAAAGGCTGAGGTCAACTACTCCTGGCTGTACGGCTCCTCCTTCAGCGCATCTCCCGAGCTCCAGACCATGGCAGCCGGCTGGTACCAGAACGGCACCGAGGTCATCTTCTCCTGCGGCGGCTCGATGTTCGCATCCGTTTCCGCAGCAGCTGAGGCAGCCGACGCAAAGGTCATCGGCGTTGATACCGACCAGTCCTTCGAGTCCGACACCGTTATCACCTCTGCAACCAAGGGTCTTGCAAGCTCCGTTCAGTGGGCTCTGGCAAAGTTCTATGCCGGTGAGTTCGCCGATATCGGCGGCGTAGGCACCGCTCTGGGCGCAAAGGACGACGCTGTTGGTCTGCCCACCGCAACCTGGTCCCTCAAGAATTGGAGCGTTGATCAGTACAACGCCCTTCTCCAGGACATCAAGGACGGCAAGGTCACCATCGACAGCGACTGGAACAACCTCAAGAGCACTGACAATGTAACCGTCAATGTTATCGAGTAATCCGGCTTGACTCAAGGAAAAGAAAAACAGGAAGGTCCGAGGACCTTCCTGTTTTTTGCACCATGTATTTCTGCTTCGCTCACAGCTTTTCGACTGCTTTCAATAGATTACCGTAGTTTAAAGGAGATGTTTACAAATGGCGGTATGCAATGAGTGTGAATCCGGCGGCATGACGGATTATCAGTATAAGTGCTTCCTGCTGGACCGGCAGCGGCCCTGGAAGGCCGTGCTTGAGATGCTGGAAAACGGCGAGAGCACGGAGGATATCAAGAAAAAGGTCAAATGCGAAATAGATCTGCTTAACGAGATGATGAGGTTTTAAGCGGCATCGGGCTTGCCCCGACGGCCGGGTTCATGCCGGCGGCGCAAATGAATACGCCAACCCCCCATGCAGTTCAAAGGCGCTGCATGGGGGGTTGTCATTGGTTATCAGCTCCAGTCCGCGGTATACAGCGGCTCCTCCTCGAGGAGCTCCGTCAGGATTATCGAGCCGTCCTTGCCGCTCTGGAATATCCCGCGCACCACCTGAGTACCGTCGGACAGGCGATAGCTTATGGCGATGCTTGAGAACACATCCGGAATGGAGCTTATGACCTCAACGCCCTCGCCGGTGGTGAGGTAATTGCGCTGCCAGAGCATACGCTCCGCCGAATAAATGCGGACATGATAAACCGTTTCCTCTGCGGAAAGGATGACGCTCTGCATATCCTCGTCCACCGTTATGGTATCCAGTATATTAAGCTCATCGCGCACGGTGTCGGTACCGGCATCGGCAAGCACCATTCCGTTTTCGCCCTCGTATTCAATGGGCATATAGTCGGCGTTCATGAACTCCTCAAGCGCCGAGTACGGCACCTCGAAGCGCAGAATACCGTAAGCATAGGTCGCAATATCATACGGATTTGCGTACACGACGATGCCGTTATCGTTAAAATACCACTGCTCGCCTTCGTCAACGATGGTGCCTATGGTCTCCTGAGCATCGTCAAACAGATAGCTCTCGCCGTCGTCGCCGTAATATTCCTCGCCGGCTGCAAGACCTATGACATAGTTCTTCAGGAAGGTCTTGAGCTGCTCTTCACTTTTGGCGATGTCGGCAAGCGTGAGCAGCTCGCCGGTATCTGCATTGAAGCTGCGGCTCACGCGGTGAAGACCGCCGTGCACGCCGCCGGTGTACTGCGCAACATCGAAAACAAGACTGAGCGCAAGCGTGTCACAGCGCATCGCCTTCGGAGCGCACTTGTAGCTGAGAGTCATTATCTGCCCTCCGTTATCTCCGCTCTGGTCGGCGGCTACCTTTCTCGTGTAGTCGGCGGTTTCGCTGAGACTGACATACAGCTCGCCGAGCGCTTCGTTCATCTTCTGCGCCGCACGCTCATCGCTTGAGCGCACCTGAGCCGTGCCGAGCTCCTGTCTGTAATAAACGGTGCCGTCATCGGTCTCCAGCTGCTGGTCATTATAGCTGTATTTTACGGTCACATCAAATCGAGGCACGGGAGTTTTTGCCTCATCTCCGGCAAAGCTGTGACACGCACACAGCCCGACGGTCATGCTCATCGCCATGAGCAATGCGATTGCTTTTTTCATGATCATCAACCTTTCTGTCATTTCATGTAACCAAAATGTAAACTAACTCTAAACATCCGGCTTAAAAAGCTATGGTTTTGCACACTTTCAACAAACTTTCAACACATTATGTAAATCACGCTCCGCCGCCGTCGATAAAGCCTTTCGTTCCGTGGGTGCAGTAGGTCTCCAGAACATAGGCGACTCGCTCGGGCGACGCCTGCATATCGGTGTCGAACCAGTATTTCACCGTCGTAGAAATGGACGATATCAGAAGTCCCTTTATGCACTCGCGCAGAGTATCCGAGAGCCTGCCGAGCGTTTCAAGCTCATGCACTATATAGTCATCGGCCTGCTTTGCGATTATCTTCAAAAGCGCATCGTTGTCTCCGTAGGGACCTGCGAACACACGGCACAGCTCCTGATGCTCCTTGAGTAGGCGCATCATCTGAAGCGCCGTCATTCTCGGTGTGCCGAGCTCACGCACGCGCCGGTCCATCGCCTCGGTCAGCTCGTTTTCCACGGTGCGCTTGAGCTCATACGGGTCGGAATAGTGGGCATAAAAGGTGCCTCTGTTTATATCCGCCTCGCGGCATATCTCGGTAACGGTTATTTTTTCGATAGGCTTTTTGGCAATAAGGCGAAGAAATCCGTCGCGTATTGCCTGCTTTGTGTACTTTACGCGCCTGTCCTCTTTTTTGGCTCTGTTATTTTCCATGCTGCCACGCTCCTTGCTGAGTATATGACCAGCTTAACACATAAGTGAAAGAAAATCAACACCGTGCGCAGAAACTTACTGTTCAAGTAAGGACTGACTGTCATTTGCCATGTGCTTACTCAAGGCAGACGGAGCCGTCGTAAAGCTGCTTTGCCGAAAAGCCGGTCTCGGCGGCGGCTTTTTTGCATGCCGCCTTGCGCGGCAGACCATCGGCGCGGTACTTCTCGGCGAGTGCGAGCGCATCCTCCATGCTCCACTCGCTCTCCCTTTCCGGAGCGCCGTCGATAACGAGGACAAACTCACCCTTGGGCAGGGTGTCCGTAAAGTATTCGCGGGCTTTTCCTATGGTCGTGCGTATGGTCTGCTCGTGTAGCTTCGTAAGCTCGCGGCACAGGGCTATCCTGCGCTCCGGGCCGAAGGTCTGCTCCATGTCGGTAAGCGTGCGCAGCAGCTTGTGCGGCGCCTCGTAGAATATCATGGTGCGCCGCTCGTCGCGCAGACCGTCAAGATGCTCGCGGCGGCTTTTGTTCGCCGTTGACAGAAAGCCCTCAAAGCAGAATCTGCCCGACGGCAGTGCGGACAGCGCCACGGCGGACACGAGCGCCGCCGGTCCGGGCACGACGGCGACCTCAACGCCGTTTTCCGCGCACAGCCGCACCAGCTCCTCGCCGGGGTCGGATATTGCCGGCATACCCGCATCGGTGACGAGCGCGCAGCTCTCGCCGGATAATATGCGTTCAAGTATTTTCGCGCCGGAGGCATATTTGTTGTGCTCAAAATAGCTCACCAGCGGTTTTTTTATCTCAAAATGATTCAGCAGCTTCACCGTCACGCGCGTATCCTCGGCGGCGATGAAGTCGACCGCGCGGAGCGTTTCCTGCGCGCGCGGCGACAGGTCGCCCAGATTGCCTATCGGTGTCCCCACAAGATACAGCTTACCGCTCATGTCCGTCCTCCCTATGGTAAATGCGTTTTATCTCGTCCGTTTCGGCGCTGCCCTCGGTCACGAAAAGCGGCGGCATCACGCTCAGCCCCGCATTCGCGCCGCGCCTTGCCTCAACGAGCACGAGCGACGGGGCGTGCTCCCGTGAATGTGCCACAAGGCGCAGCCTCTTGGGTTCGAGCCCGTTTTCGCGCATGAGGCATATGACATCCGCCAGCCGCTCGGCGCGGTGCACAAGGCACATCGAGCCGCCCGTGCGGCACAGAAACGAGGCTGCCCTGCATATATCCCCGAGCGTTACCGTGACCTCGCCGCGGGCACGGGCGCGGTCGGCGTCGGGGCTTACCTTGCCGCTGCCGGAGGCAAAGTACGGCGGGTTTGCCACCACGAGGTCGAACCTGCCGGTCCTGAACAGCTCTCTGACTCCGCGTATATCGCCGCACACTATCCCGCTTTGTGCCTCCAGCCCGTTTTCGCGCATGTTCTCCTCCGCAATGTGCGCGGCGTCGGGGTTTATCTCAAGCCCAGTCATGTGCAGACGCGGGCTTTTGCGGCACAGCAGCAGCGGCAGTATTCCCGAGCCGCAGCCGAGGTCTATCCCGTCTCTCCTGCCTGAGGTATTTACGAAATCGGCAAGCAGCACCGAATCCGTGCCGAGCCGGAAATGCTCCGACTGCATGAATCTCGGTCCGCCGCTCCAAAGCTCAGCAAACATGTGCGCTCACCTCATATGACAAACGATGTGTCCACCGTGACAACGGCAAAGTGACCCGGCATACGCATTTCGACAAGAGAGCATATCTCGCGGCGAAATTCCTCCGGAGTCTTGTCAAGAGCGGTATCCATTACTACATCGAAGATAAGATTTGTGTGGCTCGGTCCCATGACCATTCTGAAGTCGTGTATGCCGCGCAGTCCCTCAACATCACTCAGTGCATACTTCAGCGCCGCGAGCTCGGCGGAAACCTGCTCGTTATCCGTCTCTACCGGATCCATGTGTATGGTCGCATCACAGCCGAGGCTCTGCTTGAGTCTGCGCTCAACGGTGTCGATGCTGTCATGCAGGGCGTATATATCTCCCTTGCCGTCGACCTCCGCATGCAGGCTTATCATCATTCTGCCCGGACCGTAATCATGTACGACGAGGTCGTGCATTCCGATAACGGCACTCGATGCCATAACTATATCCTCTATCCTCTGCACGAGCGCCGGATCCGGTGCCTGACCGAGCAGCGGCGAGAGGGTGTCCTTGGCAACACCGTAGCCGGCATACATGATAAACAGCGCCACCGCCGCACCCGCGTAGCCGTCGATATTGACCTTGAACACATATGAAACACCCATGGACAGCAGCACCACTGCCGTGGCTATCGAGTCTGACAGGCTGTCTGCGCCCGTGGCTGCCATGGCCGGAGACGAGATGCGTCTGCCGACCGAGCGGTTGTATGCAAACATATACAGCTTAACGCCGATGGAAACGAGCAGTATCACGGCCGGGAGAATGCCGGCCGTGACCGCCTGGGGCTCTATTATCTTCTCGATCGAGCTTATAAGCAGCTCAACGCCCATAACGACTATCATAGCCGCCACGGCAAGCCCGGAGATGTACTCTATCCTGCCGTGTCCGAACGGGTGTGTCGGATCGGGCTTTTTGCCGGAGAGCCGGAAGCCGAGCAGCGATATTGCCGACGAGCCCGCGTCCGAGAGGTTGTTGAACGCGTCTGCGGTTATGGCGATCGAGCCGGACAGCACGCCCGCTGCGTACTTGCCCGCAAACAGCAGCACATTCAGGAATATGCCAAGCAGACTGCACAGCGTTCCGTATGCCGCACGCACGGCGGCATTGCCGTACTCCGTGCGGTTTTTTATAAACATTTTCGATAACAGACTTACCAAAACCCAATTTCTCCTTTTTTCAGAGGCGGTTTTCCGCACCTGCGGATACGGCTATCTCTGGTTGCCCGACCGGTAACTACGGGCAAAACCTTGAAACCGCCGCATTGAATCAGTGCACCCTTGGGGCAGAAGCATTCTCCGCAGTGCGTTACCGTGACGGCGCAGCTAAACAACCTGCCAGTGCCAGTTGCGTATTGCCCGCCGCGGCGAGCGGCTGGCTTCCCCTCGGAGGGGAAGCTGTCGGCGAAGCCGACTGATGAGGTGAGAATATATCTCGGCGCAAGCCGATACTATATTTTTCACCCAAGACTTTATGTTTCATTTTAACATCTGCGCCGTGCGGGGTCAATTACAGCCCGGTAAAGAATCTTGAAAAATCGGCATTCATGTATTAAAATCACCGTAGAGGAGATAACAACAATGAAGGAACTTATTATTTTTGACCTCGACGGCACTCTGCTTGACACGCTGTCGGATCTGCACGCCTCGACAAATTACGCTCTCGCCGCGGAGGGACTTGCCGAACGCAGTCTCGACGAGATCAGGGCGTTTGTCGGCAACGGTATAAGAAGGCTCATCGAGCGCGCCGTTCCCGATGACTGCCCGCAGGATACACTCGAGCGCGTTTTCGCCGTGTTTAAGGCGCATTACGCGGAAAACTGCATGAACACAACCGCGCCCTACTCAGGCATACCGGAGCTTCTGCATACGCTCAAGGCCGCAGGATACAGGCTTGGCGTCGTCTCAAACAAAGCCGACGCCCCCGTCAAGGCGCTGATAATCCACTACTTTCCCGGCATTTTCGACTCGGTGGTCGGCGAGCGCGAGGGAGTGCGGCGCAAGCCCGCTCCCGATGCGGTTTTCGAGACCGTGCGCGCACTCGGCTCCGATATTACCGGCACCCTGTATATCGGTGACTCCGATGTTGACTTCCAAACCGCAAAAAACGCCGGATGTGACTGTGTGCTCGTTTCGTGGGGCTTTAAATCACGCGAGTTTCTCGATTCGCTGGGCGGTACCGCCGTCGATTCGACACGGGAGCTGCTCGCACTCATACAAAAATTCTGACGGAGGTGAGTATTATGAAGCTCGGCAGAAGGCTGCTTGCGGCGCTTGCCGCTGCCGGTGTGGGATATGCCGTCGGCAACATCAATCCCGCATATGTCATGGGTCTGCGCAAGGGCTACGATATCCGCAAAAAAGGCTCGGGCAACGCCGGCGCCACCAATCTTATGATACTCGAGGGAAAGAAAGCGGGTGCATTCGTCATGTGCTTTGACATAAGCAAGGCCGCCGTCAGCGTCGGGCTCGCGCACCGCCTGTTCCCTGCAAGCACCTATGCCGGTGAGACTGCGGGCGCCGCCTGCATTATCGGGCATATGTATCCCGCGCTCATGCATTTTCGCGGCGGCAAGGGGCTGGCTTGCCTCGGCGGGGTCATCCTTGCGTTCGGCGTGAACGATTTTCTTCTGACGCTGTTTCTCGAATCGGTCCTGCTCATGGCGACGCGGTATCTCTGCCTCGTGCCGATAACCGGCGCGGTATTCTATCCGATATACCACGGCATCGCCCGCAAGGACTGGCGCGCGGGTGCGATACTCGGACTCATCACCCTGCCCATACTCTCAAAGCACATCGAGAATCTCGAGCGCATCCGCGACGGCAAGGAGCTCAAGGTCGATTTCCTTTGGGATAAGGACGCCGAGCTCGACCGCATCGGCTGGGTCGGCGAGATCTGATGAGCCGGACTGCGCCGTCTCGGCGATAAACAAATGCAGAAGATGCTGAACGCGGGAGGCCAATGCCTCCCGCGTTTATTACTGTCACAGCGTATTTATAAGCTCTGCGATATTGGTTGCGTGATCGCCGATCCTTTCAAGGTATTTTGCTATCATGAGAAGGTCGAGCGCATACTCAGCCGAGCTTCTGTCGCCGCTTATCATATTCACGAGCATATCCCGCACCTGCACGAAATAATCGTCCACGGCATCGTCGCGGGCTATGACCCCGGCGGCAAGAGCTGCGTCCTTGGCCGAATAGGCCTCAATGCTGTCGGTGACCATGCTTATCGCCGTCTCGGCCATCGGATGCAGCACTCTGCATTCGCTGCCTGTCCTGCCGTTGAGGTGCGGGATTATCTCCGCAATGTCCTCCGCCTGATCGCCGATGCGCTCAAGATCGGTTATCATTTTCAAGGCCGCCGAGATCTGACGCAGATCCGCCGCGACCGGCTGCTCGCGCAGTATGAGCCGCAGGCACAGCGACTGGATGTCGCGCTGATAACGGTCTATCTCGTCGTCGAGCGCGGCGAGCCCGGACGCCATGGCAAGATCGCTCTCCTCAAGCGCCTTTATGCTCATTGCAATGGCTCTTGAGCACGCGGCGCTCATGAGCGAGAGCAGCCGGTGCAGCTCGTTCAGCTGTGAATCGTAATTGCTGCGCATTATCCGAACCTCCCCGTTATATAATCCTCGGTGCGCTTGTCCGCGGGCGTGGAGAACATCCTCTCCGTGTCGCCGTATTCCACGAGATCGCCCAGCAGGAAAAACGCCGTGTTGTCCGAAATTCTGACCGCCTGCTGCATATTGTGGGTCACGATGACTATGGTGTACCTGTCCTTGAGCTCGGAGGCAAGCTCCTCTATCTTCATCGTCGAGATGGGGTCAAGGGCGCTCGTCGGCTCGTCCATGAGCAGCACATCAGGCTCGACCGCAAGTGCGCGCGCGATGCACAGCCTCTGCTGCTGACCGCCGGACAGCCCGAGGGCGGACTTTTTCAGTCTGTCCCTTACCTCGTCCCAGATGGCGGCGCCGCGCAGCGAGCGCTCGACTATCTCGTCAAGCTCGGCTTTCTTACGGATGCCATGTGTACGCGGACCGTAGGCTATGTTGTCGTAAATGCTCATGGGAAACGGGTTCGGCTTTTGAAACACCATGCCGATGCACCTTCTGAGCTCGTTAACATCCGTGCCGGGAGCGTATATGTCCCTGCCGCGGTAGCTCACCTGACCGCTTATCTTAACGCCCGGCACAAGGTCGTTCATTCGGTCGAGGGTCTTGAGAAACGTTGATTTTCCGCAGCCGGAGGGTCCTATCAGCGCCGTCACGCTGTTTTCCGGTATATCCATATTTATATCCTTAAGCGCCTGAGTCTGCCCGTACCACAGATTCAGGCTTTTAACGCTTATAATGTCGTTCATATGCTTCTCCTTTTCCGGTAGTACCTGCCCACAAGCGTTGCGATCAGGTTAATTATGACCGTCAGCACCATGAGTATGGCGGCAATGGCAAAGGCTATGCCGAACTCGCCCTGCTCCTTGGCGTAGACATAAAGCGCAACGGTGAGCGTCGCACCGGGACCGTCCAGTCCGTCGAGAATGAGGTCATATATATTGTGGGCAAAGCCCGCGGTGAACAGCAGTGCCGCAGACTCGCCGAGAATGCGTCCCACCGCGAGTATGCAGCCGGTTATAACGCCGTCAACGCAGCCGGGGAACACGACGGTGCGGATAACGCGCCACTTTCCCGCGCCGAGCGCGAGCGCTCCCTCGCGCAGGCTCTGCGGAACGGTTTTGAGGCTCTCCTGAGTCGTGCGCATAACAGTGGGCAGGTTCATGATGACAAGCGTCATCGCGCCCGCCTTCAGCGAGGTCTGATAGCCGAGCAGATTGCAGAAAAACAGCATGCCGACAAGACCGTATATTATGCTCGGTATGCCGGAGAGCGTTTCGGCGGCATACTCGATCGCGCCTACGATGCGGCGGCTTCGGGCGTATTCGGTGAGGTAGATCGCAGCTCCCACGCCGAGCGGCAGCACCCATATGAGCGTTTGCAGAACGATATAGAGCGTGTTGAGTATGTCCGGAAGGATGCCGACAGTTCCGTTCAGGTAGCTCGGCGAGGTGCTCAGGAACTCCCATGAGATATTGGGAATGCCCCTTATAAGAACATATATTATGAGAAACGCCACAAGCGCGATCGTCAGCGCAGCGCACACGACAGCGAGCGTTTTCATCACCGTGCCGTAGATCCGGCGTTTTATTTTCGTTGCGTTACTGTCCATTCTTGTCC
>CAVGWF010000006.1:0-55731 GCA_963632825.1 Escherichia coli
CGTAGTGGGCGATGTTCACGAAAACCTCCTCGATGGCGACGCTCACGGCGATCTGCAGCTTCATCGAACAGCCTGCCTTTTCAAGCTCACCCTCGACAAAACCGAGGACCTCGTGAATGTTCTCCTCCTTAGCCTCGAAAACACGCTCAAGCATAGCGGACGGGCCGTGAAAGTCCATGAGCAGCATCGTGATATCGTCAAACTGCGGTGCGCCGTCGGCAAAGCTCTGTAAAGACAGCCTGAGCTCCCTGAGCATTGCTTCGGTATCGCAGTGCTTGTGGCTGTTCAAGAAGTCTCTGAGCCGCTCCTCACCGTACAGCCGCTGCTTTGTATCCGTCGTTTCCGTAACGCCGTCGGTGTACAGGAACAGACGATCGTCCGGCTTCACTGTCAGGCTGCTCTGCCGGTATCTGATATTATCCATTCCGGCAAGAACAAGACCGCTTCTCTCGCGCAGATATTCAAATTCGCCGTTGGCCCTTTTAAGCAGCGGCGGATTGTGCCCGGCGTTTACATATGTAAGCTCACCGGTATTTATATCGAGAACGCCCATCCACGCCGTAACGAACAGACCTGCATCGTTTCCGTCGCACAGCAGTCTGTTGACCGTCGTAAACACCTCCGAGGGCTCCTGCCCCATCTGGGTATAGTTTTTTATGAGCGTTTTCGTTATGACCATGAACAGCGCCGCCGGAACGCCCTTGCCGGAAACATCGGCAACGACCAGGGCGAGCCTGTCCTCACCGATCATGAAAAAGTCGTAGAAATCGCCGCCGACCTCCTTGGCAGGATGCATAAGTGCATACAGATCAAATTCGCAGTGCTCGGGGAAGGGGGGGAAGATGCACGGCAGCATATGCGCCTGAATATCCGATGCAAGCTCAAGCTCTGCATTTATGCGCTCCTTTTCCGCCATGACGCTCTGAAGATTGTCGACATACCTTCCGAGGTCGCGAATCATGGACATGTACGAGCGCGCAAGCTCGCCGACCTCAGTGGAGTCCCGCGCATAGATCTCGCATTCGCTCAGCAGCCTGCTGCGCTGAATATCCGTCGAGTGACCGGAGTAGTAGCTGCCGGCGATCTTTGCAAGCTTTTCGATAGGACGGGATATTTTCCGCTCCGTAAAGCGCATGAAGCCGATCGAAAGGGCAAAATAGGTGTTCATGGCAAGCGTTTCAAAGAGATATATCTTGCCGAGAACGCTGATGCCGCCCGTTCCGTACCTGTCGGTCAGGTAGACGGCGGTGCCGACGAACACGCAGATACAGAGACCGGTGATGAGTGTGTTAAGTATCATCCTTTCGTTCATGGAAAACCGCAAGGGCTTCGTTTCTCCGCCCTCCTTCAGATTTTCTATGTGCATCTGCAGAAGACTGCCGAGTATCATCAGCGGAGCGCCGAACAGTAGTCCCGCGTCAAAGCTGTTTATGAAAAGATACAGATTATCAAATGAAATGATGTCCGAAACATTGTACGCATGGTTAAGTATGCTCGTAAACAGCACCGTCAGGAGCGCGTTGAGTGCCAGCAGCAGGCAGAATTTGAGTATTCTCGCCACGCTGTCGAGCCGGAACTCCCGTCCGCCGCGCTCGATGTTTATCTTTTTCCAGAAGAAATACGCGCACATGGCGTAAAGTATCTGCAAAACGCTGTTTATCGAGGCATACAGAAGCTCATAGCCCGCGCTCATATCGCAGATAAGATTTCCCGCTGCGCAGCCGAGCGCCGCCGGCCAGCCGAAGATCATGCCGAGCACCGGCGTGAGAGCTGCCGTAGGACGCATCTGTGTAAGCTCCGATGCCGCCGCCCAGAGCTTGAACGGCGCCGTGAGCAGTATAAACAGCAGCATGTTCATAGCAAACACGAACAGCGCCGCACGCTTTTTAGTAAGTTTCATTTTCATTGAGGACTTTTACCTCCTTTGTCGTCTGTATGCAGAGGGTTAAAGCTTATTTCTTTTGCTTTGCCAGAGGCACGGCGGGGAACATGCTCAGGCTTTTTGTCATCGCTGCGGTAAACAGTATGACGCCGGAGACGGAGAAAAGCTGCAGGCCCCAAAGCGCTGTGTCTACGCCGACAAGGTCTATCATAATACCGCCGGCAAAGCTGGCTATCAGATAACCGAGCGTCAAGGCACTTCCTACGATCGACTGCCCCTTGAGAAATTCGCTCTCCGGCAGAGTGTGGGCTACAAAACGAACGCCCGCCGGCACATAGACCGCATAGCCTGCAAACTGCAGAAGCTCCGCCGCATACAGCAGATAAACATTCGGCGCGAGCATAATAAAGAAGCTCTTTGCCGCCCACATCCAGCCGGCAATGATAAGAAGCCTGCGGTTTCCGATATTGTCGGCGACGCGGCGGTACAGGAGCATTGCGGGAAGCTCCGTCATTGCGGAGATAAATGTTGCAACGCCGAGGTTTGAGCTGTCACCGCCTATGCGCAGAATGACCTGAATAAGGTAGGTATCCATAAAGCCGCTTGTGGTTGCAAGGCAGAGCACGCCGGCAAAGAAAATATAAAACTGCGGATACTCCTTCATCAGTATTTTCTTTTCGTTCGGCGTTACGCTGCCCGGCTGACGCTCGGCAACATTCGGTGCATTGAATGCAGGAAGGGCAAAGCACAGCAGAACACACGGAATGATGTACAGCCCCGGCAGTATATTGGTCGTAAATTTCCGTATCAGCAGACCGGTGGCAAGGCTCGTGAGCGAAAAGGCCATCGAGCCGCAGCCGCGCGCTGCACCGAAGTTGATCCTTGTGCCCAGCTCATGGTAGCCGCGGTAAAGGGAATTTACCGACGACTGCATAGAGGAATTGAGCGAGTATACAAGAATGTATATTATACAGAAGCCGAGCCCGCCGAGCGGGAGCAGCATGAGTGCTGCCGACAGTATGACAATAAGCACATGGATGGCAAACATTGCCCGCCCCAGACGCACGCCCGTGCGCTGAACGAAGGCGGCAACCAATATCTGAAAGCCCGCCGAGCCGAGATTTCCGAGACCGATGATAACGCCTATCCTTCCGCTGCTGAAGCCGCGGTCAAGCAGATATGTCGATGCAAAGCAGGCTATCATTGCCAGCGAGCAGAAATAAAGTGCCTGAATGACCGCATAAAATGCGGTCGCATTTTTCTTGTTTACCGATATCATGCAGATCAAATCCTTTTACGCCTGAAGAAAGTCAAGGCAGCGCTGCCTGTAATCCGGGGCCTCGTCATACACACCGTGACCGTAACCGTCACCGTAAAGATAAAGTTCACAGCCGAGGGCTTCGGCTATCTGCCTTGAGCCCTCCGCACCGACAACCTTGTCGCCCTCAGAGCCTATAACGAGCACGGGACATTTAATGCCTGAAAGCTCGTCATAGCAGTCAAAGCTCCTGCAGGCAGCGGCAAGGATGATAAAGCGCTCGTACTCCTCGTCGCTGATGCCGGAGTTCATTGATATGAGCGTATCACGGTAGGCTTCAAGCGTTGCTTCGGAGTAAACGCTGTCGACAAAGCTTTCGAGCAACTTTGCCTCCTGCTTTTCCTCGGCAAGGCTTATCCATTCGTCAACGATGCCGTTAAATCCGTCATTGGGCTTTGCCAGTGTAGAGCCGAGGATCAGCTTATGCACGAGCTCGGGATGATCTATGGCGAGGTACTGAGCTATCATGCCGCCCTGAGACGCGCCGAAAACATCGGCATTTTCAATGCCGAGTGCCTTCATCGCCTTTGCCGTGTCGGCAGCCATGTCACGAACGGTATAGCCGATGTGTATATCCTTCGCTCTGTCGAAAAGATATACGGTGTATTCCTCGGCAAAATCCTTGTATGCCTCCGCAATGGCATCGGCTGAGCCCATAACGCTGTGAACGGACAGACCGGGCAGTATCACAAATGATTTTTCGCCGCTGCCGAATGTTATATAATCCATTTCCATGCCTCCGGAAGATACTGTTTTTACGCTTGCCGCAGACGACGGAGCAGCGGTCGGCTCCGCCGTTGGCTCCGGCTCAATACCGGCTTGACAGCCGGTGATGCCGAGCAGAAGCATTCCTGCAATAAGTGCAGAGATAAGTTTTTTCATTGCCTGCTCCTTACCTGGCAGCCCCGCGCCTTTTTACGAGAATAATAACGACTGCCGCTGCAACGACCGCGGCCGCAGCCACGATGACGATCGTTTGTGCGGAAACCGAGGAAGAATCACCGCTGCCCCCGTCCGGAACATCCGGCACCTTGCCATACGCGGAAGCATCCAGCGTTACGGTCAGAGGATCAACCTGCTTGAGCTCGTCTATGACCTCGTGGGTCTCGGGATTTCTGCCGTTTTTCATGGTGTTGCTGTTTTTGCTCATGTACCAGCGGACATCGTTGAGAAGCTGACCGGCATCGTTAAAGGCCTGCTCCTGCACCGAATTGCAGTAGTCGGTTATGTACTGCTTTGCGGCAGCACCGTCGCCGAGAGAGGCGGCGGCAGTGAGCACCGTCTGCATCCCCTCCGTCATGAGCGCTTCGGCCTGATGCCAGTATGCGCGAACCGGCTCGCCGTAGATCTTATATGCGTCTTTCTCAACGCAGAGGGTGTTGAGCTCCTTAAAGCGGTAGTAGGGGTAAAGCTGCGTATCGAACACACCCGTTTCGTCGGCTGTCTGACTGCGGGCGTAGGGAGCACTGATGCTGGTTGCGGCATTCGATACCGGAACGAATACGCCGTACAGCGCAGGACCCGTGCTCTCCCATGTAACGCAGGACATATCCGCGGGGAGATCGGGGTATATCTGTGCAATGTGAACGCTCAGCGCGGTGTCCGTTCCGATAACGCGCATATCCGTGCGGCCCGTTTCATCGGGACTGTATTCGGTGCCCTCGTAGCGGTTGCGCATGATCTCCATGACATCAAGCAGAGAGACCTTTTCGTCCGGTGTAAAGCACAGAGGGTAGAGCGCGTTCTTGTCGTAATCGCCGTAGGCGGAGGGAGCCATGAGCTGATGCGCTATCCATGTTCTCATGTGGGAATAGTTTGTCACCACTTCGCTGCCCGAGTAGGTAGCAAGCAGATTGAGCTCACCGTTTTCACCGTAAACGGCGAAGCCGCCGTCCTTGGCAAGACTCTCTAACTCCTTGGAGAGTATGCAGTCGGCGTAATCGGACACATATTCAAGGGAAAACTCGTTTCCGAAGGCACATACCTTATCGTCCGGCAGCTTTACCGCCGCATACTGATGACCGCCGTACATCTCGATATACCACGCCTCCTTCTGGTCGGCGATAAGCGCAATATTGACCTCGCTGCTGCCGTAGGTGTCAATAAGGGACAGGAGCACCTCAACGCCCTCTCTGGCAGTTGCGCTCTGGCAGGTCACAAGATCAACGGCCGTAAACTCGGACAGACCGTGCTCTATAAGAGGATCGGCCTCCAGCGCGGCAGAGTTTGAAAACGAGGTGATGGACATTATCATAGCAACGCCGTATTCGTTCGTGCAGACCGTCGCGTCGCTGCCGAGACCGTTTGCCGCCGTCGCGCTCGCCATCCACGGAGTGGAGGTGTAGCGGTAGGTGGTGTCGGGCAGAGGTGCAAATACCGTCTTGTCGTTATCTACGGGCATCGTTCTCCCGGGTTTGTTTTCGACGCGCTCGGTAATGGTAATATAGTTTGCCCAAACATCCTGATAGTCGTTGGATTTGGCCATGATAACCGTGCCGTCGGTGCTCGCCTTTGAGCCGACATACACTGCGGTGCAGGCATGAGCCTGGACTGCGCCCGCGCACACGAATGTAAAAGCAATGGCAAGCAAGCATATCATGCGGTGAAGTCTGAGTCTTTTTCTCATGTTTCATTTCTCCTCACAGTTATTTTGTTTACCCTTATACCTCGGAGCTCATCAGCCGAGGCTCAGGCCGTTTGCCAGAATGTATGCGGTAAATGCACCGGCGAGTATAAGCGCAAGCAGGATGGATACGAGCCGGTATTTCTTTTCCTTCTGGATGCAGAAGCTCATTATAAATATTGATGCAAAGCAGACGATGCCGCTCAGGAGATGATGCGGGAAGCTGCTGAATGCCTGATAGAGATAGGATACGCCCATAAAGGCCTGTATCGTGTTGCCCAGACCGAGTATAACCGCACCGAGCATGTTCTGCTTTTTGCAGTAATACGCAATAAAGCCGCCGGGTAGGGTAAGGAAGGTCGCGGGAAGCCAGATGGAACGATAGTAATACCACGCCTGACTGGCGGTGAGCGACCCGAACAGGATCTGAACCATGTATGCCAGCGGCTGGCTTATGAGGAAGAAAACAAAGCACTTGAGCATTGCCTCCCAGCCTTTATTGCAGTTTACAACGATGATAACGGCGAAAATGACCCACCATTCGTAGGCAATTCCTATGTCCTGAAACGATGTATTCTCCAGCGCGTCTATCAGCATGACAGCACCGGTATAAATGCCTGCCGCGGCTGCAAACAGGATCACAGTGAGCCAACTCATCTTCAGGCTTCCGTACAGCTTTTTCATGTATGTCCTCCGAGATACCGCCCGGCACCGGCATTTTAAAACGCCCGGCGCGGAAACAGATGTTTTTAACTGAGTCAGTATATCAAATAAATACCGAATAAGCAATAACGCAGCGTTAATTATTAATCAAAAAAGCAGAAAATGATTGCGGTCATTCGCAGTGCAAGATGATATAATTATCAAAAACCTTGAACGGGAGAAGCAACGGTATGAGGATAAGCGTTTTCCGCACCGGTCGGGTGAGAGCGTCGCCATATCTGCCGTACGGCGGAGATAATTGCAGCATAATAAAAGCGGCGGGGCTTACTACCCCAAAACACGGCTGGATATGGCTTCCGGCGGCATAAATTTACTGCGCACCGCATTGGACTGACGCAAAAAATTGCCCCCCGCTTTCAGGCAGAAAACGGAGGTCAATTTTTGCACCGGCTATGCGCATTATATTTTGCTGTTTATCCATGTGAGAATGTCGCTGTATACCTCGGCACGGTTTGTCTCATTGAGCATTTCGTGCCTGCCGCCCTTATACAGCTTTATCGAGACATCCTTCATGCCGGCTTTTTTGAAATTCTCGTATGCCAGCTTCACGCCCTTGCCGCACTCGCCGACGGGATCCATATCGCCGGACATGAAATATACCGGAATATCCTTCTGCATTGCCGCAAGGTTATCGACATTCGTAATGAACTTAACACCGGTCATCATGTCCCTGAACAGGCTGCATGTCGGAATAAAACCGCAGAGAGGATCGGCGATGTATCTGTCGACGATCTCCTCGTCGCGCGTGAGCCAGTCGTAATCGGTGCGGGGCTTGTCATAGTTCTTGTTATAGCTGCCGAATGCGAGATTGTTGAGGAATTTGCTGTAGTGGTGGGCACCCTTGAGAGAGGTAACGAGATTGCCCATGAACAGACCGCCGCTCACGAGCGCAGCACTCTGATTGCCGGTGCCGCTTATGACGGCCGCGTCAAAAGCGCCGGGATAGCGGATAAGATGCGTGCGTGCCATAAAGCTGCCCATGCTGTGACCGAACATAATAAACGGTATGCCGGGATAGGTCTTTTTCATTGCCCGACGGAGAATCTCCTCGTCCTTTATTATGTAGTCCCAGCCGTCTTTGTCGGCGAAAAAGCCCTTCTGCTCGGGAGCCTCTATAGTCTTGCCGTGACCAAGATGATCGGTGCCGGCGACTACGAAGCCGTTTTCGGCAAGAAAGTGCATGAAATCGTCGTATCTCTCGATGTACTCGGCAATACCGTGCATTATCTGCACATAGCCTCGCACGGGCACATCGGGAATGCACCTTCTGACATGAATGTGGTTTTTACCGGTGCTTGAATCAAAATAAAAATCGTTGAAAGTAGGCATGGAAAATATCCTCCCCGTATGTTATAGTATGAATTATAGCATAAATACGGCAAAATGCAACGAATTTAGCAAGCAGTTAAACATGGAGGTATGCAAATGAATGGTTATGTTGTTGCACTCGATCAGGGAACTACGAGCTCCAGAGCGATCGTGTTTGATGCAAAGGGGACTCCGGTTACAATAGCGCAGTATCCTTTTCCGCAGATATATCCCAAGCCGGGCTGGGTAGAGCACGATCCTATGGTCATATTGGAAACACAGTTTCACGCTCTTGCCGAGGCGTTTGAGAAGAGCGAGCTCTCACCGACGGATATTGCCGGCATCGGCATAACCAATCAGCGTGAGACAACGATAGTCTGGGATAAAAACACCGGCAAGCCCGTTTATAACGCCATCGTGTGGCAGTGCAGAAGGACGGCCGCAATATGCGATGAGCTTATGCATGACGGAATAGGAGACTATGTGCGGGATAAGACGGGGCTCCTGATAGACGCTTACTTCTCCGGCACGAAGATAAAGTGGATACTCGATAATGTTGACGGTGCGAGAGAGCGCGCGGAGCGCGGTGAGCTGCTTTTCGGCAATGTTGACTCATGGCTTATCTGGAACCTCACGGGAGGCAAGGCACATGTTTCGGATTATTCAAACTGCTCGCGCACGATGCTGTTTGATATAAACGCGCTTAAATGGGATGAAACCCTGTGCGCAAAGCTCGGTATTCCTATGTCGATGCTGCCGGAGCCGGTGCCGTCGTCGATGATCTATGGCAGGGTCGCTCCCGGAATAACGGGACTTGAGATGCTCACGGGTGTGCCGGTGTGCGGCTCGGCAGGCGATCAGGCGGCGGCTCTCATGGGTCAGGGCTGCATAGAGAAGGGACAGGCAAAAAATACATATGGCACCGGCTGCTTCACGCTTCTCAACACGGGAGACCAGTCCGTCCGCAGCGCCAGCGGTCTCGTAACGAGCGTTGCATGGTCTATCGGAGGCAAGACAACATATGCTCTTGAGGGCAGTGTTTTTAATGCCGGCAGTTCCATCCAGTGGCTGCGCGACGAGGTAGGACTTCTTGCAACCAGCTCCGAGTGCGAAGCTCTTGCAACATCGGTGCCGGATAACGGCGGCGTGTATCTCGTATCGGCGTTCACCGGTCTCGGCGCGCCGCGCTGGGATATGTATGCCCGAGGCACGATAGTCGGTCTCACCCGAGGCTCCACAAAGGCGCATATTGCCAGAGCGGCGCTTGAGGGTATTGCGTATCAGGTTAAGGATCTGCTCGATGCCATGGAAAAGGACGCCGGTGAGCCTTTGTCGGTGCTGCGCGTTGACGGCGGCGCATCGGTAAATAACTTTATGATGCAGTTCCAGTCGGATATCCTGCGTAAGCCCATCGACCGTCCTAAGATGGTAGAGACAACGGCATTCGGCGCTGCTTTCCTTGCGGGTCTTGCCGTAGGGGTATGGAAGGATATAAGCGACATCGGCTCAATTCGTGAGTCCGACCGGGTATTTCAACCGGGCATGGATGCTCAGGAGGCTGCGGCTCTGCATAAAAAGTGGCTAAAGGCAGTGGAAAGATCGGCAAAGTGGGAAGAGTAATGGAACAGGTATTGGTAGTAAAACGCGAAAAGATTGAAAGCTATATCTCCGGCAGAAACGGACTTATAAAGGAAAAAACCGAGGAGCTTTTTGACATTATACTCCGTGAGCACGAATTTATGCCCCGCCCCGAGGCTGAGGAGCGCCCGGATTATAAGCAGATCATTCCGTATGTCATCCTTCGCCGCGGCGAGGAGATATTTGTCACCCGCAGACTCAATAAAGGGGGAGAGGCAAGGCTGCACGGAAAAATATCCATCGGAATAGGGGGACATATAAATCCCGTTGACGAAGATGGAGACCTGCTCATGAGAGGCCTCTGGCGCGAGATAAGCGAGGAGGTCGAGGTAGAGGCTCACGGTGAGCTCAAGCCCTGCGGATTTATAAACGATGATTCCAATGCCGTGGGCAGCGTGCATCTCGGCGCGTGCTTCACGCTTCCGGTTCAGGGAAATGTCTCCGTGCGCGAGACCGAGAAGCTGGAAGGACTATGGATGACGCCTGACGGGCTGCGGGAAAACTATGAGCTCATGGAAACATGGACACAGATAGCACTGGAGGTATTGTGAGTGCAAGTTTTTAAACCTGCGGATATATTGCTTCCGGATTGTGATATGCATAAATGGAGCGTGGTCGCGTGCGACCAGTTTACATCCGAGCCGGAATACTGGCGCAGCGTGCGTAAGCTTGTAGGCGACGCGCCCTCAACGCTCCGCATGATGCTGCCGGAGGCCGAGCTCGGCGAAAAGGATCCGGAGACGGAGAGCGCCGCCATAAACGCGGCAATGCAGGAGTATCTTGATTCCGGACTGTTCAAATGCTTCCGAAACAGCTATATCTATCTTGAGAGAACGCTTGAAAACGGCATGGTCAGACGCGGCATAGTCGGAAAATTCGACCTTGAAGCATATGACTGGAGGGAGGGCACGGCAAGCCCGATACGCGCTACAGAATTTACCGTTGAGGATCGGCTTCCGCCGCGCGTCAGGATAAGAAAAAACGCACCTCTTGAAATGCCGCATATCATGATATTTATGGACGATGCCGAGGATATGGTCTTTTCCGCCGTAAAAAAGGGCGAAAAGGTGTATGATTTTGAGCTTATGCAGGGCGGCGGCAGCATAAAGGGCTGGCTTGTTTCCGATGTAAAAGAGCTTTCTGCAGCTGCGGAAAGGCTCGGCGATGAGAAGCTGCTTGCAGAAAAATACGGCAGAGCGGATAAAGCAATCATCTTTGCAATGGGTGACGGCAACCACAGCCTGGCAGCGGCAAAGCGGCATTGGGAGGAGGTCAAGGCACAAATCCCCGAGAGTGAGTATGACGGCTGTCCCGCAAGATATGCGCTCGCGGAGCTTGTCAATATCCACGATGCGTCCATAGCTTTTGAGCCCATACACAAGGTCGTTTTCGGCACCGACCCGGGGGACTTTATAAAGGAAGCAAAGGCGTTTTTCGCGGAAAACTCCGGTGCCGGCAGACAAATCAGGCTTATGACCGGCGCCGGGGACGAAGAGCTTTCGGTTTCCGGCATGACGATCGGTCAGCTCATAGGAGCCTGTGAGGACTTTTGCCGGAGCTATATTGAACGCCACGGCGGATATATCGACTATATCCACGGCGATGAGCAATGCACCGAAATGTCGCACCGCACCGGCTGCGCGGGGATACTTCTCCCGCGTATGGAGAAGTCGGAGCTGTTTACCTCGGTGATGAGCGGCGGGCCGTTCCCGAAGAAAAGCTTTTCCATAGGGCACGGCAACGATAAGCGATATTATCTTGAGTGCCGCAAAATCAGGTAATTTCCACTTGTCATGGACGGTGTGTTGTGATAAAATAACTGCCGTTAATTCGCAATAATACTATTAGAGGAGCTGTTGAATATATGTCCGGACATTCCAAATGGCATAATATACAGAAAACCAAGGGTGCAGCCGACGCAAAACGCGCTCAGGCATTCACAAAAATTGCCCGTGAAATGATCGTTGCCGTTAAAGAAGGCGGCAGCGGTGACCCCAACAACAATTCGCGCCTTGCTGCGGTCATCACCAAGGCAAAAGCCGCAAATATGCCAAATGATAACATCAAGCGCACCATCGACAAGGCTCTCGGCGCGGGCAACACCGATAACTACGAAAAAATAGTTTACGAGGGCTACGGTCCCTGCGGTGTTGCGGTCATAGTCGAGACCATGACCGATAACCGCAACCGCACTGCGGGCGAGATCCGTCACTACTTTGATAAATACGGCGGAAACATGGGCGCTGCAAACTGTGTATCATGGTCGTTCGATAAAAAGGGCGTTATCGTTATCGACAACGAGGACGAGGAGCTCGACGAGGACGAGGTAATGATGGAGGTGCTCGATGCCGGCGCAGATGATTTCGAGCCCGACGGCGAGACCTTCGTGGTGTATACCGCACCCGACGATGTTTCTCCGGTAGCCGAGAAGATCAGCGCGGCAGGCTATAAGCTCCTTTCCGCTCAGGTCGAAATGCTCCCGCAGAACGGTTACATAAAGCTCACCGGCGAGGACGACATCAAGAACATGCAGAAGATGCTCGACATGTTTGAGGATAACGACGATGTTCAGAATGTCTGGCACAACTGGGAAGAGTAATTGAATAAACGGAATAATGACGAATAAAAAACTTCCTCCGGTTCATGAGCCGGAGGAAGTTTTTGTGATCATTGCTTGCTTGCGGGCCTGTTCTTTTTTGAGGAATGACCGCGCCCGCGCCTGCGGGACAGCGCCGCCTTGCTGCGGTAGAAATCCATCATGCCGTCATCCGCATCGTAAACGAGCCTGTTTGCCGACCATGTGCCGTCCTCATGCTTGCGGAACTTGAGCCTTACGAGGAAGCTGCCGCAATCGGGGCAGGCAAGAAGATTCATGTATCGCTGATCGCCCTGATTGATCCAGCGCTGCGGCAAAAGCTCACCGCCGCACCTTGGGCATGGCAGAACGACGAGCTGCTCGTCGGCAAATGCCTCGGCCTTTGATATGTAGTCGGGGAAGACCCTGTGCTCAAGGGCATCCGGTGCGTTGTCGTCGGACGAGTGCTTTCGTGCGTGGCTCATAAGAACTCGGGCAGCCTCATCATACATGGCAAGTCCCTGCTTCATGTCAAGCTTAGAGCACACGAGCGCCGTGTTGTATGCGTCGCCGAGAGCATCGTGAGCAATGCGGGTCTGCTCGATGCCGAAATGCTCCATGGCAGTTGCAAGCGACTTCTGGTTTTTGTCACCGTCGGTCTGCATGTTATAAATGAGCTGCAGATTTATCCATGAGCTTATCCAATCCCAGTCCAGATCATGGATGATGATGTTCTGCTCCATGATGCCGCGGTCGTCGCAGCCCCATGTGAGGAAGGTCACATCGTCGCCGCACCACTGCCTGAACTGCTCAAAGGCATCGGGAAAAGTGTGCCCGAGGGCAAGACGCTCCTTGTCAAAGCCGGTGAGCTTTTTCACCTTGTAGTGCATACGCTTAAAGTACACGGGCTTTACATCAATGGTAAATTCCTCGGCGGGAGTCATGTCCTCGGTAAGCTTGACTGCACCGATCTCTATAATTTCGCCCCTCAATTTTATGGGCAGCTTGTTAAAAACGGAGGATTTCGAGCTCATCGCCTGATTCCACTCTAAATCGACCACAATATAATTCATAAACACAACGACCTTACTTTAGATTACGAAAAGTTATTATACCATATCCGCATATGTTTTTTCAATATATATTTGAACAGGCAAAACTATTATGGTATAATCAGCAGGTAAAATTGCTGGAGGTAAGAAAAATGAAAATTGCGGTTGTCTGCGGCGGATTATCAAATGAAAGAGATGTTTCGATCACCAGCGGTACCTGCGTTGCGCGTGCGCTGCGGGAGAGAGGGCATAAGGTGGTTCTTGTTGACCTGCTTTACGGTTATCCGGAAAGCTACGGCGACCCGGAGGAGCTTTTTGAGCGCGAGCAGGAGGATGTAGTCTATTCCGTCAAGGAGGAAACGCCGGATATTGAAAAAATGCTTGCCGAGGGAAACGGCAGCAGAATAGGCGGCAATGTCCTTGAGATATGCAAGGCGGCGGATATTTGCTTTCTTGCCCTGCATGGAGAGGACGGCGAAAACGGAAAGCTTCAGGCCACAATGGACATTCACGGCATTAAATATACCGGCAGCGGATATCTCGGCAGCGCCATTGCCATGAACAAGGAGATAACGAAAATAATGCTGCGCGAAAACGGCATACCGACTCCCGAGGGTATAGTTCTCGAAAAAGGCGGAGAGTATGCAGAGGTCGGCTTCCCGTGCGTTGTAAAGCCGTGCAGCGGCGGTTCGAGCGTCGGTACCTCCATGGTGAGCGATAAAAGCGAGTATGCGGCGGCTCTCGAGCTGGCGTTCAAGTATGAAGATCATGTCCTCGTCGAGCGCTTTATAAAGGGCAGAGAGCTTACGGTCGGCGTTATGGGCGGCAAAGCCATGCCGGTAATCGAGATAATACCCAAGCAGGGTTGGTATGACTATAAAAACAAGTATCAGGCAGGGCTTACCGAGGAGATATGCCCCGCACCTATCAGCCCCGAGGATACCGGCAGGGTACAGCGCCTTGCCGAACGCGTTAAAAACGCGCTTATGGTAGATGTATACTGCCGTGCCGACTTCCTCATGGACAATGCCACAGGTGAGATATACTGCCTTGAGGCAAATACTCTGCCCGGTATGACACCAACGAGCCTTATCCCGCAGATGGGCAGGGAGCAGGGACTTGACTTCGGGGAGGTCTGCGAAAGGATAATAGAGCTTTCCATGGAGAAGTATAAATGAGAGGTATAAGCGTAAAAAAGGCATCGGAGCTCGTTGGAGGAACGCTTGTCGGAGGCAGCGGCGAGCAGGAGATACTCGGCATCGTGATCGACAGCCGCAAGGTTGAGACCGGCTTTGCGTTCGCGGCGCTGCCCGGCGAGCATGCTGACGGACACTCGTTCGTCGGAAAAGCCTTTGAAATGGGTGCTGCATGCTGCATTGTTGAGCATGATTGCCCGGAATCGAACGGCTGCCTGATAATCGTCGACAATACGGCAAAAGCGATGGCGAAGCTTGCCGAGGAATACAGAAAAACGCTGCACATCCCCGTTATCGGCATAACCGGCTCGGTCGGAAAGACGACCGCCAAGGAAATGATAGCCGCCGTTCTTTCGCAAAAATTCAATGTTCTTAAAACGGACAAAAATTTCAACAACGAGCTGGGAGTGCCACTTACGATATTCCGCATCGAGCCCTGGCATGAGGCTGCGGTCATTGAAATGGGCATATCCGACTTCGGCGAGATGAGCCGTCTTGCCAAAATGGTCCGCCCCACCGATGCTGTGTATACGCTTATAGGTCATGCGCACCTTGATGCACTGCACGACCGCAGAGGTGTTTTCAAGGCAAAGACCGAGATGCTTGAATATATGAATGACGATGCCGCCGTATTTTTAAACGCAGATGACGATCTTTTAAGCGCCTGCGTGTGCAGACAGAAGAAGATACTGTATGGTATTTGTGATAACGCCGATGTCAGGGCCGAAAATATAACGCCTGACGGAAGCGGCGGTATCGACTGCCGTATAGTCTCGGCAGGGCGCAAAATAAGGGTGCATATTCCGTTTTACGGACAGCATATGGTTTATGCCGCACTTGAGGGCGCAGCGGTAGGGATCAAGTTCGGACTCAGCGATGAGCAGATAGCAAACGGCATCGCATCATATCAGACCGTCGGAAGACGAGCAAATATGACCGACACCGGCTATATAACGCTCATTGACGATTGCTATAACGCCAATCCCGACTCCGTTAAGTGCGCAATTGATTCACTTTCACATTTTCATGGGCGTAAGGTATGCATATTCGGCGATATGCTCGAAATGGGCGAAAACAGAGCACAGCTGCATGCGGATATCGGGCGCTATGCCGCCGGGCACGGAGTTTCGCTCCTGCTGTGTGTGGGAGAGCTGTCGAAGAACACATGCCGTGCGGCAGAGGATATAAGCGCACTGCATTTTCAGAGCAATGCCGAGCTTATAGCGGAGCTGCCGAAGCTTATCGAAAAAGGTGATGCCGTTCTGGTAAAGGCATCGCACAGCATGAAGCTTGAGGAGGTATCCGAGGCTTTAAAGCTGCTTAAGTAAGCACATAGCAAAAACGGACTGCCTCGCAGTCCGTTTTTAAGCTTATGACCTATGATTTCGTTAAAGCTGCATATTCATCCCATGTGAGGAACCTGTTGTCTCGCGGCTCTGCATGGGTGATAATTCGGGGCTTTGCCATGACAACGGTGCTGTTTGCGGGAATATCCTCGGTAACGATGCAGTTTGCACCGATGCGCACATCATTGCCTATCGTTATATTGCCGATTATCTTGGCACCCGCGCCTATGTACACTCGTTCGCCTATGGTCGGCGAGCCGCAGTTTTTGCTGCCGGGCAAGGTGTTTGAGCCGATTGTGACCTGATGGAATATCGTACACCCCTTGCCGATCCTTGCGCCGTAGGATATAAATATGCCGCAGAGTCCGTGCGGAGTCTCAAACGCCTTTATTCTTGTGGTCATCGGTATGCTGGAATTGAGATTGTCCTGCAATTTCCGCATTCTTGAGCGATACCATGATTTAAACAGGCTTTGAATGCGGTTGGGATAGAGTATCCTGCGTCTGTATCGCCAGAAGAGCTGTGTCCGATTAGGAAAAAGGTAACGCTTTATTCTGTTAACAAGCTTTTTCATATGCCCCTCATATAAAGAAATTTTCTATCAGCAGCAGAAGAATAATGCCCGGTATGCCGAGAAGACCGGCAACTATGGCGCTTATCCAGCCGACGGTTATGCTCAGACCTATAAAACCGCCGAGAAAGTTGAATACAAACAGCATGACGAAGCCGAGCAGGGCGTTAAGCAGAAGCTTGAGAGCCCATTTTATAGGCGTTGCGAAAATTTTTATCACCAGCCATAAAAGCAGAACGGCAACAATAACGGTGACTGCGATATGTAATGTGTCCATATATCCTCCTATTGAATAAGACTTCTGATGCTCACAACGGCACTGTTGTACCGCGATTTCAGCGCATTTATCTCATATATGCATGCATCCATCATATCACGATCCGTCGTATTGTCAAATGCCGCATATGCGCACCTGAGCTGCGAGCGTATATCCGCCATCTCGGAAAACCTACGCTCGTATTCTCTTTTTAACATTTTAGCTTCTTTTCTCGTCATTGTAAACACTCCTTTTTCCTGAGATATATTATATTCCATCATGCTCGGCTTTAAACAGAAAGCGGAATAAATTACCGTGAGTTAAAATTGCACCTGAGCATATACTACAACCAGACGAAACGGTCCGATATAAAGAAGTCTCAAAAGACAGGTCGGATGGGATGCCAAGACTTATTGCTGCGGCGATAAGAATGCATCAAAAAATTTCGTCGAGCCGGATAAAGCCGAAGGGCATCTTGTCCGACGGCGGGGGCAGACGCAAGTCTGTCCCCGTTTTGCTTGTTTTTTGCCGCTGCAAGCCTTATGCACATCCGGCTCCTTTCGTTAGAGTGTTGTGTGGCAGCTTGATTTTAACGAATCCAATCGCCTTTTTCTAAACCCTTGGTCTCACATCTATTGTAACGCTGCATGTTCGGCTGAGCATAGGTGAAAAATTTGTTGCATTTTTGATTGCATCCGTATATAATTGATTAGCAATTTTGACGCAAATGCGATCAGTTTTTTTCAGGAGGAAACTATGTCTGAATATATAATAAGCTGCTGCTCGACTGCAGACCTCACAAAGGAGCACTTCGAGGCTCGCAACATCAAATATGTTTGCTTCCACTATTCTCTCAACGGCGAGAATTACATGGACGATCTCGGTCAGAGCATGCCGTTCGAGGACTTCTATCAGAAAATGGCCGAGGGTGCCGATACCATGACCAGTCAGGTCAATGTCGCCGAATACATTGATTTCTTCACGCCTTACCTAAAGGAGGGCAAGGACATTCTCCATGTTACCCTTTCAAGCGGCATTTCCGGCACTATCAACTCTGCCCGCAGCGCCGCCGAGATCCTTGCCGGGGAGTATCCCGAGCGCAAGATCTACATAGTGGATTCTCTCGGTGCATCTTCCGGCTACGGACTCCTCATGGATGCGCTGGCAGACAAGCGTGATGAGGGTCTGAGCGTTGACGAAGCGCGTGATTGGCTCGAAGCGAGCAAGCTCCATCTGCACCACTGGTTTTTCTCTACCGATCTCAGCTTCTATGTCAAGGGCGGCAGGATCTCCAAGGCAGCCGGATTTGTCGGCACCGTTCTGAGCATCTGTCCGCTGCTCAACATGGATAACCTCGGCAGACTTATCCCCAGAGAGAAGATCCGCACTAAGAAAAAGGTCATTAAGACCATCGTCGACCGCATGGAGCAGTGCGCAGACGGAGGACTTGATTACTCCGGCAAGTGCTATATCTCCCAGTCCGGCTGCGTTGAGGACGCAAAGGAGGTCGCGGCTCTCGTCGAGGAACGCTTCCCCAAGCTCAACGGCAAGGTCGAGATAAACTATGTCGGAACTACCATCGGCAGCCACACCGGTCCCGGAACCGTCGCACTGTTTTTCTGGGGCTCCGAGCGCGGCGAATGATCCGCACTTGACTTTATTTGAGGAATGTGCATATAATAGGCAAAGATAAAGGCGTTGAAGGACAGGAGTAGGTCAAGCGGGCTTTTCAGAGAGGGAACGGCAGGTGAAAGTTTCCAAGGCACGCCGCCGAAGGTCGGTCCGGAGCAGCCGCACTGAATTTTCGTAGGTGCGGACGGGTACTCCCGTTACAGAGCAAGGAGTGTCATGCAGGTGCATGGAACTCAGGTGGTACCGCGTAATATCTGCGTCCTGAGCAATATCGGGACGCAGTTTTTTTATTGCAATAAGCGACAGGAGGAGTAAAAATGAAAGAATTACCGAAGGTGTATGACCCCGGTACGGTGGAAAAAAGAATATACGATATGTGGCAGTCGCAGGGCTGCTTCAAGGGCATTATAGATCCGGATAAAAAACCGTTTTCCATAGTTATGCCGCCTCCCAACGTTACCGGTCAGCTCCACATGGGTCATGCGCTTGACTCGACGCTTCAGGATATTCTCATAAGATACAAGCGTATGCAGGGCTATGCCGCACTGTGGCTGCCCGGCACCGACCATGCGGGCATCGCAACGCAGATAAAGGTCGAGGAGGATCTTCGCAAAAAGGAAGGTCTTACGAGGTATGACCTCGGACGCGAGAAGTTCCTTGAACGCGTTTGGGACTGGAAGAATAAATACGGCGACCGTATCGTTGAGCAGCAGAAGGTGCTCGGCGCATCCTGCGACTGGGACAGAAGCGCATTTACCATGGATGAGCAGCGCGCAAAGAGCGTTCGTGAGACCTTCTGCGAGCTTTATGAAAAGGGACTTATATACAAAGGCAGCAGGATAATAAACTGGTGCCCGAATTGCCGCACCGCCCTTTCGGATGCAGAGGTCGAGTACAAGGACATGCCCGGCTCGTTCTGGCATATAAGATACCCCATCGAGGATTCAGATGAGGAGTTTATCATTGCGACCACCCGTCCGGAGACCATGCTCGGCGACTCCGGCGTTGCGGTGCATCCGGACGATGAGCGCTATAAGCACCTTGTCGGCAAAAATGCCATTCTGCCGCTGGTAGGCAGAAAACTGCCCATCATTGCCGACGAGTATGTTGAGCTCGGCTTCGGTACCGGCGCAGTTAAAATGACCCCGTGTCACGATCCCAACGACTATGAGGTCGGGCTCAGGCACGGACTTGAGCAGATACTCTGCATCGACGAGGACGCGAAGATAATAAACGGCGGCAAATACAACGGCATGGATCGCTATGAGGCGCGCAAGGCCATCGTAGCCGACCTTGAGAAGCAGGGTTATCTCGTAAAGGTCGAGCCGTATAACCACAATGTCGGCTGCTGCTACCGCTGCGGCACGGTGGTAGAGCCTCTTACGAGCCCTCAGTGGTTCGTAAAGATGAAGCCGCTTGCAAAGGCAGCCATTGAGGTCGTCAGGGACGGCAGAATAAAATTCGTCCCCGAGAGATTTACCAAGACCTATATGAACTGGATGGAGAATGTGCATGACTGGTGCATTTCCCGCCAGCTCTGGTGGGGCCACCGCATTCCGGCGTGGTACTGTGACGACTGCGGCAAAATGACCGTTTCGCGCACCGATCCATGCGAGTGTGCACATTGCGGCAGTAAGAACATCCGTCAGGAGGAGGATGTTCTCGATACATGGTTCTCCTCTGCACTGTGGCCATTCTCAACGATGGGCTGGCCCGACAAAACTCCGGAGCTTGACTACTGGTACCCGACCTCCGTTATGGTCACCGGCTATGACATTATCTTCTTCTGGGTAGCAAGAATGATATTCTCCGGCATGGAGCAGATGAAAAAGGAGCCGTTCCACACCGTTTTCATACACGGACTTGTGCGCGACAGTCAGGGCCGAAAAATGTCCAAGAGCCTCGGCAACGGCATCGACCCGCTGGAGATGGCGGAGAAGTACGGTGCCGACGCACTGAGGTTTAATCTCATAACCGGCAACAGTCCCGGCAATGATATGCGCTTTTATGTTGAAAAGTGCGAGGCAATGCGCAATTTCTGCAACAAGATATGGAATGCCTCACGCTTTGTCATGATGAACCTCACCGTCGGGGACAACCGCCTTCCGGAAAAGCTCGAGACGGAGGATAAGTGGATTCTTTCAAAGCTCAATCGCGTTATCAGGGAGGTTTGCGACAACATGGACAGCTTTGAGCTCGGTGTCGCCGCAGGCAAAATCTACGATTTTATCTGGGATGATTACTGCGACTGGTATATCGAGCTCACGAAGCCCCGCCTCAACGGTGACGACGAAGCCGGCAGGGAGAGCGCCCAGCGCGTTCTGCTGTATGTTCTCGTTGAGATACTCAAGCTTCTTCACCCGTTTATGCCGTTTATAACCGAGGAAATATGGCAGGCGCTCCCGCACGAGGGCAATGCGCTCATGATGCAGTCCTATCCCGAGTACAGCGCCGGGCTCGATTTCCCCGAGGACGAGGCAAACTTCGGTATGGTCATGGATGCGATCAAGGCAGTCCGCGCCCGCAGAGCAGAGATGAATGTGCCCCCGTCCAGAAAGAGCCACCTCATAATAGTTACCGACAAGGTAAAGGCCTTTGCCGACGGTGAAAGGTTTATCTGTAAGCTGGCATATGCCTCAGCTGTCGAGGTCCGCACGGAGCTTCCGGAGACTGCCGACGGTATGGTCTCGGTCATAACTGACAACGCGAGAATGTATATGCCTATGGCGGAGCTTGTAGACCTCGAAAAGGAGCGTGCACGCATGGAAAAAGAGCTCGCAAACGCAAAAAAGCAGCTCGACGGGCAGATAGCAAAGCTTGCAAACGAGAATTTCGTATCCCGCGCTCCGGAAAAGGTCGTCAATACGGAGCGAGAGAAAAAGGTAAAGCTTGAGGCACTTATAGAAAACCTTGAGGATAGTCTGAAAAAACTCGGATAAGTCCGACCGGCTTTTACAAAATCCGCATATATCAGCATTTAAACTGATCCTGTGCATTAAGCATGGGATCAGTTTTTTTTATTTTATATTGCATTGGAGTGAAGAAAATGAATGTTTGGTCGGAGTATTCCGACGGCAGGCTTACAGTGACGCTTGCCGGTGAGCTCGATCATCACGCCGCAAAAACGACGGTCGATGCCATATCCGACGCCATTGACAGAAGGCTTCCCCGCGACCTTGTCCTTGATATGACAAAGCTTACGTTTATGGACTCGTCCGGCATAGCCGTCATAGTGCGCACCTACAAGAAAATGCGCGATTCCGGCGGCAGAATGTACATCGAAAATCCGCAGCCGCAGCCGCTGAAGGTGCTCGATGCCTCCGGCATAGACCGGATGATACCCATAGCGGCAAAAAGGGAGGTAACAACATGAAGGCTTCAAACTACATAAAGCTTGAGTTTCCGAGCTGCAGTGCGAACGAGAGCTTCGCAAGGGCAGCTGCGGCGGGATTCGCCGCGCAGCTCGACCCGACTCTCGATGAGCTCGGAGATATAAAGACCTCGGTAAGCGAGGCTGTAACGAACTGCATAGTACACGCCTATCCGGACAGCATCGGGAAAATAACCATGCGCCTTAGAATAATAGACGGGGAAAAGCTTGAGATAACCATACGCGACAAGGGGCGCGGCATAGCGGATCTTCAGCAGGCGATGCAGCCGATGTATACCACCGGCGGCGAGGAGCGCAGCGGTATGGGCTTTACTATCATGGAGAGCTTTATGGACAAGCTGGCGGTCAAAAGTACGGCCGGCAAGGGCACAACGGTAACCATGCTCCGCACGATCCGCCGGCGCAGAAGCATGAGATGACGGACTGTATGCTAAACGACCTGCGCCTTGCAAAGTCCGGCGACAGGGAGGCGGCACAGCGGCTTGTAGAGGAAAATTCGGGTCTCATCTGGAGCATTGCACGCCGCTTTTTCGGCAGGGGGACGGAGCCGGACGATCTGTACCAGCTCGGCTGCCTCGGATTTCTGAAGGCGATAGAAGGCTTTGATACGAGCTTCGGCACTCAGTTTTCAACATACGCCGTGCCGAAGATATCAGGCGAGATACGCCGCTTTCTGCGTGATGACGGCGCCGTGAAGGTCAGCCGCAGCATAAAAGAACAGGCGCAGCGCATAAAGGCAGCCCGCAGCGGGCTTGAGCAGCGGCTCGGCAGGGAGGTGCATATATCCGAGCTTGCCTCGGAGACGGGACTGACGGCAGAGGAGATTGCGTTTGCCGAAACTGCCATCGGTCAGACTGAGAGCCTTCAGCGGGAGACAGGGGAGGACGGCTTCACTCTTGAGCATGTTCTGACCGACGGTACGCAGGAGGAGCGCATGGTCGAATATGCCGCTCTGCGCTGCGCACTTGCCGAGCTGCCCGAAAAGGAACAGAAAACTCTGTATCTCCGGTATTTTCACGGTATGACGCAGGAAAAAACGGCTAAGGTGCTCTGCGTTTCGCAGGTACAGGTATCGCGCCTTGAGCGCAGGGCAATAGAAGCACTGCGCAAAATGCTGGAATGAAGATGCTTACGGTGAGCAAATGAGCTGCCGTAAGCATTTTTACTGAAATTATTAATAAATTATTAAATCTTAATGCGGGTATTGAATTTCAAAAAAGCGGCGTTAAAATAGCTTGGTGCATATAAACGGGGGTGCTGCGATATGGAAAAAAGCAAGAGAGGCAGAGCGCTGAATATGCTCAGCGGCTCTATGTGGGATAAGATACTGCTCTATGCCATGCCCGTTGCGGCTACAGGCATTTTGGGTCAGCTTTTTAATGCATCGGATGTTGCAATAGTAGGAAATCTTGCGTCCACCGACCGTGTCGCGGCGGTTGCTGCCGTCGGCGCTAACGGCCCGGTCATAGGTCTTATACTCAACCTGTTTATCGGCATCGCTCTCGGAGCAAATGTCGTTATTGCAAATGCCATCGGCAGAGGCGATAAGCAGACCGTGTCGCGCGCCGTGCACACGTCGATAGTCGCGTCGGTACTCGGCGGCATTGCCGTCATGATTATAGGTCAGGCTTTGGCGAAGGCCGTGCTTCTGATGCTCAATGTTCCGGACGATGTATTCCCGCTGGCCATGACCTATATGCGCATTTATCTGCTGGGTCTGCCGGTCATATTCCTGTATAACTTTGAATCAGCGATATTCAGAAGCGCTGGCGACACGAAAACGCCGCTGGTAGCGCTTGCCGTGTCGGGCGTTCTGAATGTCATACTCAATATATTCTTCGTGACCGCTCTTGATATGACGGTGGACGGCGTTGCCGTTGCAACGGTCATATCAAACGCCGTGAGCTCCGTCATTCTCGGCGTAAAGCTTATGAGAACGGAGCTTTCCATCAGAGTCGATCTCAAAAAGCTGGGCATCGACTGGAAAATACTCGGCCGCATACTTAAGATCGGACTGCCTGCCGGCATACAGAGCGCGGTGTTCTCGCTTTCAAACATCATCATCTCCTCGGCCGTAAACAGCCTTGGCAAGGTCACAATGGCCGCCTCCTCCGCGGGCTTCAATGTCGAGGTCATTGCGTACTATATCCTCAACTCCTTTGGTCAGGCCTGTACGACCTTCGTCGGTCAGAACTACGGCGCGGCGCAGATCGACCGCTGCCGCAAGACGCTGAAGCTATGCATCATCGAGGATATCATTGCAACGGGCGTCACTATCTTCGTCATGCTCCTTGCGGGAAGATTTCTTATCAGCCTGTTCAATAACGATCCGGAGGTCATCGAGATCGGCTTTACGCGCCTGAAGATAGTCTATACATCGTATATATTCTGCCTTTTGTATGAGGTTATGTCGTCGTATATGCGCGGCTACGGCATATCTCTCGTGCCGGCGATCCTGACGATGCTCGGCGTGTGCGGCATACGCATAACATGGATATACACCGTTTTTCCCATGAGCCGTACTTTCGAGACGATCATGAATGTCTATCCCATAAGCCTTGCGGCAACATCGGTGCTCATTCTGATTGCACTGCTGATCTACCGCCCGTCCAAGCGCTACGACCATGTCGTGCTTGACTCTTGAAACGGCGTGCGGTTCGTGGTAAAATAACACGCTATGAATAACGGTTTTGAAACAAGATATCTTGAAGCAAGAAAAAATGTAATAGAGAACGAATTTGCCGCGCTGAATCCCATGCAGAGAAAGGCTGTCATGGCGACACAGGGAGCGCTGCTTATCCTTGCGGGCGCGGGCAGCGGCAAAACAACGGTGCTTATAAACAGGATCGCAAACCTCATGCGGTTCGGCAGAGCGGGAGACTGCACAGAGCTTCCGGAAAATGCCTGCGAGCATGACATTGAGGTCATGTGCCGCGGCGGCGACGAGGCGAGAGCCAAAGCCGCATTTGAGCCCGTCGAGCCGTGGAGGATACTTGCAATCACCTTTACGAACAACGCTGCCGACGAGCTCAAGTCGAGGCTTTCAGGCATGCTCGGCGATGCAGGAGCGGATGTGTGGGCTTCAACATTTCACTCCGCCTGCGTGAGGATGCTCAGGCGTGATGCCGAAAGGCTCGGCTTTCCGAGAAGCTTCACCATATATGACACGGCCGACAGCATGAGTCTTGTAAAGCGCATTCTGCGCGATCTTGACCTCGACGATAAGAAATTCCCGCCGCGCATGCTGCTTTCCGAGATAAGCCGTGCCAAGGACGACGGGTGCTCTGCACAGGAGTACCGTGCCCGTGCAAGGGCAAGCGGTGATATCCGCAGAGCGAAGATAGCCGAGATCTATGAGGAATACTCCCGCCGCGCATATGCTGCCGGTGCAATGGATTTTGACGATCTCATATTTTACACCGTAAAGCTGCTCGACGAAAATGAGGACATCCGTACATACTGGCAGCAGCGGTTCAAGTACATACTCATAGACGAGTATCAGGATACGAACAAGCTCCAGTATCAGCTCGCCTCAAAGCTTGCCGAGGGCTGGGGAAATATCTGCGTTGTCGGAGACGATGACCAGAGCATATATAAATTCCGCGGTGCAACCATAGAGAACATCCTCTCGTTTGAGGATGAATACAAGGGCTGCCGCGTTATCCGTCTTGAGCAGAACTACCGCAGCACGGGCCACATTCTCGGTGCGGCTAACGCCGTTATCCGGAATAATGTCGGCAGAAAGGGCAAGGAGCTGTGGACAAACGGCGGCGACGGGCTTCTGCCGGAGCTTTATGTTGCCGACAACGAGCATGACGAAGCGCGCTTTGTCGCTTCTAAAATACTCGGACTGTACGGCAAGGGCTCGTCGTGGAGAGATAACGCGGTGCTCTACCGCATGAATGCCCAGTCCCACCAGATAGAGCAGGCATTCAAGCGCAACGGCATACCGTACAGGGTTTTCGGAGGCACGGGCTTCTTTGACCGCGCCGAAGTGAAGGATATGCTTGCGTATCTGTGCGTTATAGCATCTCCGAGCGATGACCTGCGCCTTGCAAGAATAATCAACAACCCTCCGCGCGGCATAGGCGCAAAAAGCGTTGAAGCGGCGGCAAGGATAGCTGCGGAAAACGGCAAATCGCTGTTTGATGTCATAAGACAGGCAGATCTGTATCCGGAGCTGAGCCGCTCGGCACCGCGCATGCTCCTTTTCGCGGGGATGATGAACGAGCTTATAGCGCAAAAAAACGAGCTTGCACCTGACCTACTGTATGATCAGCTCGTTGAAAGGACCGGCTACCTGCGTATGCTCGAGGAGAAAAACACCGTCGTGGACTCCGCACGAGCCGAAAATATCCGTGAGCTCAAATCGAGCATCATAAACTACAAGGGTGAAACGGCAGAGCCTACCCTTGAGGGCTATCTTGCCGATGTTGCGCTGTATACCGACATGGACAATTACGAAAAGGACGATGACTGCGTTGTCATGATGACGATGCACTCGGCAAAGGGACTTGAGTTTCCCAATGTCTTTGTCGTGGGCTGCGAGGAGGGGATATTCCCCGGCATAAGGGCGATAGGTGAGCCCGATGAGATGGAGGAGGAGCGCCGGCTTTGCTATGTGGCGATAACCCGTGCAAAAAAGTGCCTGTTTTTGTCTTGCGCAAGGCAGAGAATGCTCTTCGGCAAGACCACCGCGAACCGTGTCTCGCGCTTTATTGACGAAATACCGCCGGAGCACATAGAAAAACGCGGCATTCCCATGGGCTACGGCTACTCGGAAAAATCCAAGGTCGAGAAGGAGTATGCCCGCCGTGCGCCGTCGCCTGCCCAGCCCCGCCGCAGTGTTGCGCCTCCGCAGCGCTCTGCCGAGCCGAAGACGGCTGCCTCCGCCGCGCCTCAGTTTGCTGTCGGTGACAGAGTGCAGCATAAGGCATTCGGAGCGGGAACGCTCAGAAAGATGACTCCCATGGGGAATGATTATCTTATAGAAATTGAATTTGACAGCGGTGCCGCAAAAAAGCTCATGCTGCGTGCCGCTGCACTGCATATGGTAAAGATATAGCTATGAAAAATATGAATAAGGCCGCAGTAGGGCGCATTGCGCTTATAGTCACAACGCTCATCTGGGGCAGCTCATTTGTTATCCTGAAATCCGCACTTGACAGCATAACTCCGCTGTGGGTGCTTGCTATCCGCTTCGGCGGTGCTGCCGCTATCATGCTCCTCGCATGCCTGCCAAAGCTCAAAAAGCTCGATAAGCAGTACGCAGCAGGCGGCGTTACCATGGGCGTCGTGCTGGCCCTTGCCTACATAGTTCAGACCTATGGACTGGTGTACACGACCCCGGGAAAAAACGCCTTTTTAACGGCTACCTATTGTATTCTCGTACCGTTCCTGTACTGGGCTATTGCAGGCAGAAAGCCAGATAAATTCAATGTTATTGCGGCTCTTGTGTGTCTTGCAGGCATGGGCTTTGTCTGCCTTAACAGCGACCTCAGCATAAATGTCGGCGATATTCTCACAATATGCTGCGGACTGTTTTACGGACTTCACATTATAATAACGGCACGAAATGTCGAAAACCGCGACCCTCTGCTGCTTACAATGCTGCAATTTGCGGCCGGAGCACTCGTCTGCCTTGTAGGTGCCGCATTGTTTGAGCCCGTGCCGAGGGATATCCCCCCAGGCTCGTGGGCAGGCATCGCGTATCTTACATTCGTCTGCACCGGAGTGTGCTTTTTCCTCCAGACAATCGGGCAGAAATACACGCCGCCGTCTCAGGCAGCCGTTATCCTGACGCTTGAGTCTGTTTTCGGAACGGCAATATCGGTGGTGCTCGGCGAGGAAACGCTCACATTCAATATCGTGCTCGGCTTCTGTCTTATATTCTTTGCGATAATAACCAGCGAAACCAAGCTTGAATTTTTACATAATATTAGCAAAAAGCGCAGATGAGACTGCGCTTTTTTGCTGTTTTGATGCAATAATGTATTAAGCTCGCGGAAGTAGGTGATCCAAGTGATAAAGATCCTCATAGTTGAAGACGAAAAACCGATATCAAATCTCATAAAGCTCAGCCTCAGCAAATCGGGCTACAGCTGCGACTGCGTTTACGACGGCATGAAGGCTGCGGATGCGCTCGACGGAAAGGTATACGATCTTGTGCTGCTTGATATTATGCTGCCGCAGGTCGACGGCTTTGAACTTATGGAGTATATTCGCCCGCTCGGAGTGCCGGTAATATTCATAACGGCGAGAAACTCTGTAGCCGACAGAGTGAAGGGACTGCGCATGGGTGCGGAGGACTATATAGTAAAGCCGTTCGAGGTGCTCGAATTGCAGGCGAGAGTAGATGTCGTTTTAAGGCGGTATAATAAAGCCGACAGGGTGATAAGCATCGGCGGTCTGAGCATCGACACACAGTCCATGCAGGTATTCCGTGAAGGGAACGAAATAGCGCTCACCCGCAAGGAGTTTGATCTGGTTCTGCTGTTTGCCAGAAATCCCGGCACGGCACTTTACCGCGAGACGATATACGAACGCGTGTGGGGTGGGGATTACACCTGCGGCTCAAAAACCGTGGATCTGCATGTCCAGCGCATGCGCAAAAAAGTCGGCTGGGAGAACAGACTGCGTGCCGTTAATAAGGTCGGCTACAGACTGGAGGTGTGAGGTGCGCTTCAGGCTCAAAATCACCGTTTGCATGATATGGCTGCTGTCGCTGTCCTTCGGCATAGGCGGAAGTCTTATGCTGTCAAGCTCGTTTAAATCCGCTCTGGAGCAGGAGAGGAATGCCGCCGAGAGCTCATACGACTTCCTTATAAAAACGGTGCAGCTTGTAAATACCATATCGTCTCTGCCCAACCGGTCAGATATTGCAGATGTTATCGAACAATTAAACGATGCCGGCATGATAGGCTTCAGCTCAGTCTGCCTGTTTACCGGCGACGGGATAATATACCGCTCCGGAAGCCTTGAGACAGACGAGCTTTACGGCGGAAGCGGCATAAGCATTGAAGCTCTCGGCGACGGCAAGCTTTACTATAAGCTCAGCGGTGTCGTCAATACGGAGTCCGGGCCTATGTATCTTACCGCACTTTGGGACATTTCCTCCGTGTACGAGATGCGCCATGAGCAGTATAAGACATACATGATTGTTTTTGGAGCGACCATTGCCGTGGGCGCCGTGCTGTCATACATTATGTCGAGGCTATTGACAAAACCGCTGGGCCGGCTGACAAATGCGACGAAAAAGCTCGCCTCCGGTGAGCTGTCGTACCGATGCGGCATGAGCAGCGGCGATGAGCTCGGTCAGCTTTCGAGAGATTTTGACGCAATGGCATCAAAGCTTGAGGATAGTATGGAGCAGATGCATGACACCGTGCGCCGTCAGGAGGAGTTTATGGGCAGCTTTGCGCATGAGCTCAAGACTCCCATGACCTCCATTATCGGCTATGCCGACCTCCTGCGCGGTCAGAGCCTTAATGCGGAGGAGAGACTGGACGCCGCAAATTACATTTTCTGCGAGGGCAGGCGCCTTGAGAGCCTGTCGCTGAAGCTGCTGGATATTATGGTACTGAAAAACACGGAGCTTGATCTGAAAAGCACATCTCCGGCTGAGCTTATTGAAAGCGTCGTGCAGTATCTAAGACCGTCTTACGAGAAGCGGGGGATAGCGATCAGCTGCTCGTGCGGCTCAGGACAATGCCTTTTAGAGCCTGATCTTGTAAAATCACTCATAGTAAATCTCATGGATAATGCGTATAAGGCCCTTGATAACGGCGGGAAGATAGACATAAGCTCAAAAATGCTTGCCGACGGATGCAGCATAACGGTAAAGGATAACGGACCCGGCATTCCTCCGGAGGCAATGGCACACCTGACGGAGGCGTTTTACAGGGCGGATAAGTCCCGCTCGCGTGCGCAGGGCGGAGCGGGACTTGGGCTTTCACTGTGCAATGAGATAGCAGGGCTGCATAAGGGCAGCATCAGCTTTGAAAGCAGCGCCGGCAAAGGCACCGGCGTAACGGTTGAACTTCACGGAGGTGCAGTATGAAAAGCATGGCTGCTGCAATGGCTTCAATAATGATCGCTGTCTGCATCGGCTTCGGTATACCGCTTGCATCGGCAAAAATTCAGGATAATGCCCTTTTGAACGGCACCGAGAGCCTTGATAAATTCGAGGCGACGCTCGGCGCAGACGACAGAGACAGCGTAAGCCTTGCACAGAAATTTGCGCTTGTAAGCGTTAACGGCGGCATATATCTAGCCGACCTTTCGGAGGGTAAATATATGTCGGAGCCTCAGGCGGCGGAAAAGGTGCGGGAATATGCCGGAATGCTTGAGCAATTCGGCATAAGGTGCGTAGACCTGCAATCGGCCGAGTATCAAGAGGAGGTCCCTCAGCCGATGCTCATCGTTGACGACTCCGACGAGCTTCCGTCTATAATAGTCTGGAGCGTGACCATATACGATGAAAACGGCAGCATGACATTCATGATCGACGATGAGACGGGCGTGCTGCTTGCGCTTAACTATTATGCAGACGATTACACCGGCTGGACCGAGGCGCAGCCCGCACATCCGGACATTGAGCTGCTGCGCAGCATTGCGGAAGCATTTGCCGCGCCGATAGGTGCCAGTATAAGCAGCATTGTCCCGGGGGAGAATGTCCGCCCGTATTATACGGACTATATTTTCATAAAAGCCGTTTTTGCCGACGGGCAGGAGATAGGCGGTGAGAGCGATGACGAAAAGACAAGCAATGCCCTGCTGCTGCGCATATGCGATAAGGGCTACAGCTTTAATTACGAATTGCAGGGGTGATAGAAATGAACCACGGAAAAAACCACGCATTGGCGGTGATAGCCGTGCTTGCAGCCGTTGCCATAATAGCGGTGGCGGCAGTAAAAGGTGAGGTGTTCGTAAATAAAAACACGGTGCGCGATGAGCCGGCACCGGATTGGGTCAATGTTCAGCTCATAACGGTCGACGGTCACTCGCGCCGCGGGGTCAAGCTGGAGGAGATAAATGATATCGTCATTCATTATGTCGGAAATCCGGGCACCACCGCGCAGCAGAACAGAAACTATTTTGACGGCACCGAGAGCACGGTCAGCTCACACTTTGTCGTAGGACTTGACGGAGAGATCATACAGTGTCTTCCGCTGGACGAAAAGTCGTCTGCTACCAGTGAACGCAACCGCGATACCATTTCCATAGAGGTATGCCATCCCGATGAAAGCGGAAGGTTTACCGAGGCGGCATACGCCTCTCTCGTTCGCCTTACGGCGTGGCTCTGCGATACATACGGGCTGTCGGCCGAGCATGTTATCCGTCATTACGATACCTGCGGCAAGAAGTGCCCGTTATACTTCGTTGAGCATGAGGACGCATGGGAGCGCTTTAAATCGGATGTTGACGCATCAATATGACGAAAAAAGCACACAGGTTTTTAATCCTGTGTGCTTTCAGCTATAAGAGAAGAGAAGTTATGCCTCGATTTTATTTTCCGAATCCTTTGCAAGCTTCTTCTGGAGCCAATCCTTGCCGTTTGCGAAGCGCTCGACTATGAAGGATACAACATAGTCGCCGGCTGCGTTTACCATGGTTGCGGGAGGATCAACGAGGTTTCCGATGGCCAGCGCGATGGGGAATGCGATAGCAAGCTGGTCAGGGAAGAACAGCGTGCACAAAACAAGCTCGCCGGTACCGCCGCCGCCGGGGATGCCGCTCATTGCGACGGAGGAGAACACAGCGACGATTATGGCAAGCACCGCCTGACCGGTGCCGAAGTCCATGCCGAAAATTCCGAACAGGAATGCGACCTTGATGATGGCGCTCATTGCCGAGCCGTCCATGTGCATCGTTGCACCGAGGGGAATGACTATGTTTGAGACTTCCTTTGAAACGCCTGTTTCCTCGCATACCTCAAGGTTCGTGGGGATAGTAGCTACAGAGGAGCAGGTACCGAAGGACACGGCCGCCGGTCGGAACAGGTGCTTCCACATGACCTTTGAGCCGCCCTTGCCGCCGCCGAAGCGGGCATAGATCGGGAAGAAAATAAACATGTAAGCAAAGCACAGAACGTAGTAGATGATGAGCGTGCGGCTGTAGTCACCGATGAGATCGGGACCGTAGGTCGCAACGAGATAGGCAAAGAAGCCGAAGAAGCCGATGGGAGCATAGTAGGTGATGATCTTTACAACGTTCATGAGAACGGAAGTGAGATTATCGAGGAACCTTGCGACCATGCTGTCCTTTCCGCCGGTCATCTGAATGCCGAAGCCGAAGAAAATGGCGGCTATGATCAGAGGCAGTATCGCCTTGCGGCTCCACAGCTCACCGAAGTCGGGCTTGGTGAAGAAGTTGATTATCATATCGGTGACGCTCAAGGTAGAGTCGACCTCGCCCGCGACGGCGGTATAGTCACCGGTGACGACGGGGAAGAACCTGACAACGACATACATGATAACGGCTGCGATAGCTGCGGTAACGAAGAAGGTGCATACGGTGATGCCCATGACCTTACCCGCACGCTTTGCGCTCGACATATTCGCAATGGCCGATGCTATCGAGCAGAAGACCATAGGAACGACAACGCAGAACATGAGGTTGATGAAAACCGTTCCGATAGGCTCGAGAACGGTCGCACCCTTTGAAACAACCTCGCCCGAGGCATCCTTTACAACCGGGTTGAGCGCACCGACGATACAGCCGCCGATAATACCGAGAAGCATGAATATTATAAAGCCGTATGATTTGAAAAATGATTTTTTTGTCATTACACACACTCCAAACAATGATTTCTGAGAGAATTATATTCAGAACTATTTGCCATGTAAATTGACAATAGTGCTTGAAACATTGCAAATCGTGCTATATAATGCCTGATAGTAACGATGCGGGGGTAGAATGATGACAAAGCAGTATCAATACACAAACGACGGCTACCTGAACGAAAACTTCCGACTTTTTCATCTGAGGGATACCTCCGGTCAGGAGAAGGACTTTCATTTTCATGAGTTTGATAAGCTCGTGATACTTGTATCAGGAAGCGTGGATTACACCGTTGAGGGCACAACTTACAGGCTTGAGCCGTGGGATGTGCTGCTCGTGCGTCATCATATGATACATAAGGCGGCGATCGACCTCAGCGTTCCTTACGAAAGGGTCATAATCTACCTTGATTCCGCGTATGTAGAGCGGTTTGCACCGGAGGCAGGGCTCATGGACTGCTTCACCGTTGCCGAAAAAAGGGGATACTGCCTTGTAAGACCGGCTCATGACGGCATACCGGAGCTCAGAGCGGATATAGAACGGCTTGAGAGCGTTATGGATGACCGGCTTTTCGGCGGGGACATTATGCGCGGCACGATGCTTGCACAGCTCCTTGTCAGAATAAACAGAATAACCCTCAGCGACACCGCAGGCGAGTCCTCCAAAGCCGGTGACGGCGGCAGAATAGCTCCGGCGCTGTCCTTTATAAACGGGAACCTGACCGGAGAGCTCAGCATAGATGACATGGCGGCAATGTGCTACATGAGCCGCTATCACTTTATGCGCACCTTTAAGGCACAGACCGGCTGTACGGTACACAATTACATCCTCCGGAAGCGTCTGGTGCTCGCAGCGCGCCTTATCCGAGAGGGGATGGCGGCATCGGCGGCTGCAGTGGAATGCGGCTTTTCCGATTATTCGGCATTCCACCGCGCATTTACAAAAACCTTCAAGGTAAGTCCGGGAAAAATAAAGAAATAGCATTATGTAAACCGCAGGACATCAGCCTGCGGTCCTTTTTCAGCCCTGAGCTCCGGCAAACTTCTGCTTTACCTGATCTATTTTCTGCTGCTGAGCCTGTTCACTGGTGTACCAGCCATGGCTGGACATCTGCTTGTATATGCAGTCCTGCATGGAAAGACTGTTGTTGAGCGCGGCAGTAAATGCCTGATGCACATTTTCGGTGCTTGATTCGATGCTGCCGTGCATGAATAGGTCGCATACGCCCTTTGTCGTGAGAAGAAGATTTTCCATAATGTCTCTGTCATTCATACCGGTGCCTCCTTAAACAAGATCTAAAAACCGTGTGAAAAGCTTTTGATTTTCGTTTACATACTGTTGAGCCTGACTCTTGAGAGCCGGATCCGTGAGCTGATTTGCCGCAATGCTGCACTGAGTCATGAGAAACCTTGTGTGACCGAGTGCATCTTCAATGTAGAGTAATTCCTTGGGTGTCATAATGCTGCCTCCAAATAAAATTTTGTCCGCTTATAGTATTGCCCGAGTGCCTGCGGTTATGCAAAAAACGAAAAAAATATTTCCAAATACGCCTTTCGGCCTCACTAACGGTCTTGAATTTGAGCAGATGTTGTGCTATTCTATATCCATAAACAATACAGGGGGTATAGTTATGTTCAGCTCAATAGTTTACACATCGACTACCGGCTCATGCAAAAGGTATGCAGAGCTCCTCTCGGCAAAACTTCACATCCCTGCGCGCCCTCTCGGCAAGGAATATGTTCCTGCCGATACCAAAATCATTTATGTAGGCTGGCTGTTTGCCGGCAAGATAATGGGCTATGCCAAGGCTGCGGCAAAGTATGACATCGGCGCGGTCGTTCAGGTCGGAATGAGCCCTGCTTCGGAAAAGAGCGAGTCTGTCGGACGCAAAAAGAATGCTATATCACCCAGCGTTCCTCTGTTCACCCGTCAGGGCGGCTTTAATATAAATAAGCTGCCGCTGCCGTTCAAGCTCATAATGAAAGCGAAAAACAAGGAGATCGCGGCAAGATTTGAGGGCAAGACCGATCTTACCGACGCTCAGAAGGCAACATTTGAGATGGCAAAGACCGGCGTGGGCGAACCGCCCTGCTGGTGCGTCGACGATATTGTCAAATGGTGCGAGAATAATTAATCAGTATTTCATTTATTGGGAGGGCGCTGCCCGACCTTTCATTGAGATAGCTGCCGTGCGGCAATACCGAGCTGTTCTGAGCTGAGATACCGAGGAGCCCACACCGAGGTATCTGCTTCCCGGTTCGGGGCGGATCACAAGTATAACGCGCAGCAAAAAACCTGTTTCGGAGGCACTGCCTGACCAGCGCAGACGGTCTGTGGCTCTGCCGGCGAAACAAATAGCATGCGTCGGATGAGCGAGAGACCTCGGGAATTGAGCACTCCCGGGCGCCGCGCGTTCTGAAAATGCAGAAAAACAAAGCGGGAGTTTGTTGACTCCCGCTTTGCTTTTGCTTATAATTGCGGTGTAAACTTAATTGACGGAGCAGATAATGAAGATCATTGAAGCAAAACTTATAGAAGATGCCGTGGCAAGGCTGTGCATTGAGGCGAACCTCCGTTTGCCTGAGGATGTCATAAACGCCATAAATAGTGCCCAAAGTACCGAAACATGGGAAAATGCCCGCCGCAGTCTGAAGCTGCTGTCGGAGAATGTGCGTATCGCGCACGAAAAAACGCTGCCCGTGTGTCAGGATACTGGCATGGCGTGCGTATTCCTTGAGCTCGGTCAGCAGGTGCATATAGACGGCGACCTTGAAGCGGCTGTAAATGCCGGCGTAAGGCGCGGCTACGGTGAGGGATACCTCAGAAAAAGCGTTGTGTGCGATCCGCTGCGGCGCGTAAACACCGGAGATAACACTCCGGCTCTTATCAATGTTCAAATAATTGCAGGGGATAAGCTGCGTATAACCGTAATGCCAAAGGGCTTCGGAAGCGAGAATATGAGCGCATTGAAAATGCTCAAGCCCTCCGACGGCGTTGAGGGCGTTAAAAAATTCGTGCTTGAAACGGTCGAGCGCGCCGGAGCAAACCCATGTCCGCCCATAGTGGTAGGTGTCGGCATAGGCGGAAGCTTTGATAAGGCTGCCTATCTTGCAAAGCATGCGCTTCTCCGCCGCCTTGACGAGCCTAATCCGGACGAATATTACGCAGCTCTCGAGCGGGAGCTCCTTGACGGGATAAACGCTATGGGAATAGGACCTCAGGGCTTCGGCGGCAAAACCACCGCTCTCGCCGTAGCAATTGAAGCCATGCCCACACATGTCGCCGGACTTCCGGCGGCCGTAAATATAAGCTGCCATGCAACGCGCAGGGCAAGCTGCTGTCTGTGAGGTGCGCCGTGGAATATAAGATAAATGCTCCGGTGAGCGAAATGGAGATTAAAAGACTGCGCGCAGGCGACAGCGTTCTGCTGTCCGGAACGGTGTATACCGCCCGTGATGCCGCGCACAAGCGCATCTGCGAGGCGATGGACAGAGGAGATAAGCTCCCGTTTGACCTCGAGGGAAGCGCGATCTACTATGTAGGTCCAACGCCCGAGCATGACGGCTGCTGCATAGGCTCCGCCGGTCCTACGACCTCCGGCAGGATGGATGCCTACTCTCCGCGGCTGCTCGACCGCGGACTGAAAATAATGATAGGCAAGGGCAGCAGAAGCGATGCCGTTGTTGACGCAATGGTGAGAAACGGGGCCGTGTACCTCGCTGCGATAGGCGGAGCGGGCGCACTTATGGCGGCGTCAATAGAGAGTGCCGAGCTGGTCTGCTGGGAGGATCTCGGATGCGAGGCCGTAAGGCGGCTCACGGTGCGCGACATGCCCCTTACGGTCGCCATAGACTGCGAAGGCAACGACCTGTACAAGCTCGGCAGAGCTGAATATCTGAAAGAGGTAAAAGACAATGGATTATGCTGAAAGATCACTTAAAATGCACTATGAGCTTAAGGGCAAGATAGAAACGGCGGCGAGGACAAAGGCAAACGACCGCGAGTCGCTGAGCCTTGCATATACTCCGGGCGTTGCCGCTCCGTGCCTTGAGATACAAAAGGATGTAAATAAAAGCTATGAGCTGACCCGCCGCTGGAACACTGTAGCCGTTGTTACCGACGGCACCGCCGTGCTCGGACTCGGTGATATAGGACCCGAGGCGGGTATGCCGGTCATGGAGGGCAAATGCCTGCTGTTTAAGGAATTCGGCGGTGTTGACGCAATACCGCTGTGTATCCGCAGCAAGGATGTTGACGAGATAGTGAACACCGTGGCACTGCTTGCCGGCTCGTTCGGAGGGATAAATTTAGAAGATATATCAGCTCCGCGCTGCTTTGAGATAGAGCGCAGACTCAAGCAGCGCTGCGATATACCCGTTTTCCACGACGATCAGCACGGAACTGCCGTCATAATGCTCGCGGGACTTATGAACGCCCTTAAGGTTGTGGGAAAGAGCCTTGAAGCCGTCAAGATAGTAACCTCCGGAGCGGGAGCGGCAGGCATAGCAATAATAAAGCTCCTTGTATCGTGCGGAGCCGGAAATGTGATAATGACCGACCGCAGCGGCGCGATCTATTCCGGCAGACCCGGCCTGAACCCTGCAAAGCAGGAGATTGCCGCAATGACTAACGCCGGCCGTGAACAAGGAAGCCTTGCCGATGTCATAAAGGGCGCAGATGTGTTTATCGGAGTTTCAGCCCCCGGCGTGCTGACTCGGGAGATGGTGTCGGACATGGCAAAGGACGCGATCGTCTTTGCCTGCGCAAATCCTACGCCGGAGATATTCCCCGATGAGGCAAAAAAGGCGGGAGCCGCCGTTGTCAGCACCGGCCGCAGCGATTACCCGAACCAGATCAACAATGTTCTTGCGTTTCCGGGCATATTCCGCGGCGCACTGGATGTGCGCGCTTCCGACATAAACGACGAAATGAAAATAGCCGCCGCCCATGCTCTTGCAGGGCTCGTCGGCGACGATGAGCTTTCGCACGATAATATTCTGCCGCAGGCGTTCGATCCGCGTGTCGGCAAGGCGGTCGCCGAGGCTGTCAGGAAAGCAGCCGCCGAAAGCGGGGCGGCAAGAATATGAAGAAGCGGCTGCTCTGCGCATCGGCGGGCATTGCTGCGATGATACTCGTTTTTGCTCTTGTGAGCTTTCTTGTTACTCCGTTTGCAAAAACCTACGGTGCGCAGAATATATCCGGCTCGGAAAAGCAGATAGCACTGACCTTTGACGACGGCCCCGGAAAATATACGCAGCAGCTTCTTGACGGACTTAGAGAGCGCAATATAAAGGCCAGCTTCTTTCTCATGGGCAGCAAGGTCGAAAAGCGCCCTGAGCTTGTCAAGCAGATGTATGATGACGGACACCTTATCGGCTGCCACACATGGTCTCATATAAGCTTTTTTGAGCACTCCATGGACGAAATTTACGATGAGATAGACCGCACAAACAGTCTTATCGAGAGCATAACCGGCGAGTATCCCAAGTTTCTGCGCCCGCCGTACGGCTATTATACCGGCGCGATACTCAATCAGATCGACAGCATTGCAATACTGTGGTCGTCATCGCCGCGCGATTGGGTGCATATAGATGAGGAATATATCTATGACTGGTTTATTGGCAACGCCCGCGACGGTGACATTATCCTGCTGCACGATACGAAGGACGCGACCGTTCCCGCCGTCCTGCGTGCTATAGATACGCTCACCGAGCAGGGCTATGAGTTTGTCCGCGTTGACGAGCTCTTGTGCAGAAACGGAGATATGCTCGCACCCGGACTGGCTTACCGCTTCTGCCCATATGACAGCAGAGCGTGGTATATATGATGAAAAACAGCTCCGACGGGAGCTGTTTTTTTCATCAAATATCAAAAATCGTGGACCTTAACGCGTTTTCCCATCTTTTGAAGGTTATTTGAGAGCTGCTTCAGTATCTGCATTTTGACATTGAAATTGAGCGGCATTTCACTGTGAGCCGGGTTTGCTGCGTGACCGATGAACATATTAATGTCAGTCGCATCCTCAAACAGTATCCGTGCCGCAAGCGAGGCGCCGTCTTTTTTATAGCACCACTTCTCAAAGCTGCGGTTATCCATTATATAATCCTTGGAGTATGACAGTATGCGGTCAACCGTGATTATGCCCTCGGTAACAAGATCAATCCCCTCAATGTGCGATATTGGCGGAATGTCCGGATCGGGCGACTCGAAATCCGTATGCACGGCAGCATGCAGATACTCGGCTGCGATCTTGGCAGTGGTACCGCCGCACACAATATGCTTGCCCTCCTTAGCAAAGAACAGCGCCATCATCCTGTGGTTATCGCTTATATTCTCAGGAGGTCCGACGGCAATGTTAACGGTCTGCCGCTGGCGGATCTTGACCACGCAGGCCGTCGCGTCATCAAAGGGCTTTCCGCCGTAGAGCTTGTTCACTTCCTCAAGCAGTATGTTAGCAAGAACATTCGATGTAAGTCCCGAATCGCTCAGAGGCTCCATAAATTTTATAACGGCATCCCTGTCCCAGTCGGGGTTGAGCACTCCGTTACTGCTGGCATACAGCATTCCGTCGCTCAGGGCAAGAAAAAGGTCGCCGCCTGTAAGCTCAAGGCTCGAATGATATATCGTTTTTTCCCCGATCCTCATGGTATTGAGCGGAAACTCGCAGTGAACGCCGTTCCTTATCAGTATGACATTCGGATTTTCATATTGGATTATGTCGGCGTGCGAATTGCCCTCAAGCCTGATGATGGTGAAGGTGGAAAAAGCGGTCTTGCGTTCTGAGCATATCGGCAGAGTGTCCGCTATCGTCTCGACCGCATCACGAATGTTCAGACCCGCTGCGAGCATGGTTGATATTATGGTCGAGGTCAGCGTTGACAGGATGCTCGCCTTGACACCGCTGCCAAGCCCGTCCGCAAGAACAATGATTGTGGAATTTTCGTTTTCGACAACCTCGACATGATCGCCGCATAGCTGCTCGCCATCGTGATTGAGGCTCATATATGCAATTTCGCTGCAAAGATTATTCTTCTTCAAGGCTCAACGACTCCTTTAGTCTCGTCAGCGCGATCTTGGTTTCCGCCGTGGTCTCGCCGAGCAGGGAGGCAATTTCCTGAACGATGCGCATCTGATTTTCTATTACATTGTTCGTTATTTCTGCTGTCTGCTGGCTGATGGACTTGCGGCGCATGGATTCTTCCTCCTCCTCGGTTACATCGGAAAATATATCAATGAGTATTTTGGAGGAACGATCATAAACAATGGTCTGCTCAAAATATTTTTCGTAGTCCGAGAAGTACCCGCGCAGCTTTTTAACGCTTTTTCCGGTTTCGAGACAGGTAAAAAACGGCGCCGTGTCAAGCACTCTCACAACGCTGTCACCGAGAATGTCCGATTCGTGGTTAATGCGCAGCATCTGCATTGCCGTGCGGTTCAGCTGCTGTACCTCAAGATCCTCGTTTACAACGACAACGCCGCTGGGCATATTGTTGAGTATCTTGTTGCTGAAGCGCTCGGCCTTATCCATGATAAAGGGCAGGCACATGCTGTAGTCCGCAGTACCGCGGTAGATCGCTATTGCCTTGTCGCGGCAGGTGTTATAGCCGCACGAGCCGCAGTTGAGCTCATCGCCCTTGGCATTCTTGCCGAGCTTTGCGAGAATGCTTCTTATCTCGGCCTCGCTGGGCATTTTTTTGCTCAGTGGTGTGCCTACATACTGCATATAAAGCGCTTCCTTCGGCGGCTGCGGAACATTAAAATCCTCCTTGCCGACATTTTTAAGCACCGAGCATATGTGACGAATAGGGGAATTGATATACTTTTCCATTATGGGACCGTCTATGCAGCTTCCGTCGCATATGGCAAGCTCAATAAAGCACTTGTGAATGTTCCCGCTCTTTATGTCATTGAGGGCGTTCAAGCAGTTTTTCGGACCGTTTGTCGCTATGCACTGATAGCCGGTGTCCGGTATATCCATGCTCTTAAGTATGCCGCCGGTAACGGGGAAGCTCCTTGCCCTGCCCGGAAAGCTCTCGCCGAACTCGGCGGTTATCTCTATGTTCGCAGACAGGCGCATCTGATCAAATTCCTCGAATGTCAGCACCGCGTCAACGGCGGTGCCTTCAAACTCCTGCTTTCTTGCAACACAGGGACCGATAAAAACCACTTTCGCATCGGGCATCCGGTGCTTTATATCCATCGCGTGCGCTATCATCGGAGAAACCACCGGTGCGAGGTACTGGCGGAGCTCCGGAAAGTGCTTTTCTATCAGCAGATTCAGTGAAGCACACGAGGAGGTGATGATGATGTCCTGCTCCTGCTCTCTGAGAAGGCGCTCGTATTCGCGCTTTACTATGGTAGCGCCGACGGCTGTCTCCTCGGCATCGGTAAAGCCGAGCGCCTTTAGCGCCCTGCGCACGGAGTTTATGCCGCAATCCGTCCAGCAGGCGTAAAACGACGGATCAACGCTGGCGATCACCGGAGCCTTACCCTGAAGCATAACGCTCACGCGCTCTCTGTCGTCGATTATCTCCTTGGCATTCTGCGGGCATACGACAAAGCACTGACCGCAGAGAATGCATTCGTCGCTTATGATGTGCGCCTGATGTCCGGTAAAGCGTATGGATTTAACGGGACATTTCCTTATACATCTATGGCAGTTTTTGCAGTTTGATTTCTTGAGATTGAGCACACCCGGCATGATAGACACCTCCTGCTATTTTATCTTTACTATACAATTTTGTAGTATATCATAATTATATGCTTGCTACAAGGGAAAAACGGGTGTATAATGCATAAAAATGTGTGTTGGTGATGCTGATGCTCCAGGAAGCAATAATTACAAGGATAAGAGACGACGGATTGGCAGAGGTTGTTGTCGAGCGCCTCGGCATATGCGGCGGCGACTGCGGCAGCTGCGGCGAGTGCAGGTATGATAGCCTTATGAAATCTGTGGTTCAAAACCCCATCGGCGCGGCGAGAGGTCAGCATGTTATGATAGAAACCCCGACCTTGGGAGTCTTCCGCGGGGCGCTTGCGATATATGTGCTGCCTATAGTCCTGCTCTTTGCCGGATATATGGCAGCGGCGGCGCTGTCGCTGAGCGAAGGTGCCTGCATAATAGCAGCGTTTGCAGCGGCAATAGTCGGAGTTATCATAGCCATGGTTATCAGTAAAGCAAGGTATAAGGCGGATCCCACGCCTACAAAGATAGTGAGAGTCATAGAGAAAGAATGAATGTAGAGGGGAACGCACTGCTCAGGCAGTGCGTTTTCCGCTTGCAGAAAAAACCTATGCTGCTGAGCAAAGACATCCGCGCAGCGGGGGAGCTTGAGGGGGCAAGGCCCGCCTCAAGTTGGATTATAGCCATCAAAAGCGCCTGATTTATCAGGCTTTTTGACGAGCGCAGCGAGATTTTTTGTGAAAATGAATTTTCACAAAAAATGTGGCGTTTTTTCAGCGCGCATGAAAGTCGGCAGACTTTTTTGTGCGCTGAGTGGGAACGCACTGCTCAGGCAGTGCGTTTTCCGTTTGCTCTTACTAAAATCTTTGCTTTTGCGCTGTAGTTGTGATAATATATCAAGCTGAGTTATTTTTTGCATGGAGAGAAGCACATGTTAGATATGATAAAGGAGATACAGCGGCGCAGGACCTTTGCAATTATATCGCACCCTGATGCCGGCAAAACAACACTTACGGAAAAGCTTTTGCTTTACGGCGGAGCCATCCAGCTTGCGGGATCTGTAAAGGGAAAGGCTACGGCACGCCATGCCGTGTCCGATTGGATGGAGCTTGAAAAGCAGCGCGGTATATCAATAAGCTCATCGGTCATGCAGTTTGAGTATAACGGCTACTGCATAAACATATTGGATACTCCCGGACACCAGGACTTTTCCGAGGATACCTACCGTACCCTTATGGCAGCCGACAGCGCAGTCATGGTAATCGACGCAGCAAAGGGTATAGAGCCGCAGACACGCAAGCTTTTTAAGATATGCGCAATGCGGAATATCCCCATATTCACCTTCATAAACAAGCTCGACCGCGAGGCGAGAAGCCCATATGACCTCATGGAGGAGCTCGAGCAGGAATTTGGCATCGGCACATATCCGATAAACTGGCCCATCGGCTGCGGCATGGACTTCAAGGGAGTTTACGACCGAGAAAAGCGCGAGATACTCGCTTTTAACGAGTTCCACCGCGGTCAGGACAAGATAAAAGCGATAGAGTGCAGCCTTGACGACACGGATATGCTCGATGAGCTCATAGGACCAAAACTGCGCGGCACGCTGTGCGATGATGTCGAGCTGCTCGACGGCGCGGGATATGAATTTGACATAGACCTTGTACGCGAGGGCAAGCTCAGCCCCGTATTCTTCGGCTCGGCACTCAACAACTTCGGTATAGAGCCGTTTTTGGAGAGATTCCTTGATATGACGATGCCGCCGCTGCCGCGCAAAGCCGGCGATGAGATCATTGATCCGTTCTGCGACAGGTTCTCGGCGTTTGTATTTAAAATTCAGGCCAATATGAACAAGGCTCACCGCGACCGTATTGCGTTTATGCGTATCTGCTCCGGAAAGTTTGAACGCGATAAGGAGTATTATCATATGCAGGGCGGAAAGCCGATACGCCTTGCGCAGCCGCAGCAGCTCATGGCACAGGAGCGCGCGATAATAAACGAGGCGTATGCCGGTGATATTATCGGCGTTTTCGATCCTGGCATATTCTCCATCGGCGATACGATATGCGACAAGACCATGAAGGTCGAATTTGAGGGCATACCGACCTTTGCACCGGAGATATTTGCCGGTGTTGAGCGAATAGATACCATGAAGCGCAAGCAGTTTGAAAAGGGTATAATGCAGATAGCGCAGGAGGGTGCCATCCAGATATTCCACGAGCCCTATACCGGCGTCGAGGAGATAATCGTCGGCGTTGTGGGTATACTTCAGCTTGAGGTGCTTGAGTACAGACTCAAGAACGAGTACGGTGTTGATGTCCGCCGGCGCAGCATGCCGTATGAGGTGGTGCGCTGGATAGAAAACGATGATATAAACCCCAACGATCTCAACCTGACGAGCGATACAAAGTGGGTGCAGGATTTCAAGGGCAACAATCTTCTGCTGTTTACCTCCGAGTGGTGTGTAAACTGGGCGCTGACCAAAAATCCGGAGCTCAGACTCCGTGAATTTAACAGAGATTGAAAAATGAACCGGCGGTCAACCGCCGGTTCATTCTATGAGAATATCGTTTTTTGTGACCAGGCTCCAGTCAAAGCCGTCGACAAGCTCATCTGCGCTCACGGGGGAACCGCCGGATATGCCGAGCAGCGCACCGAGATACCCGATAAGCTCCTCGGGAGAATATCTTTCGAGCAGCCTATCCGTGCCGAAGTCGCCGAAACGCTTTGACAGCTTGCGTTCAACACCGGTGACGAGCAGGGGAGCGTGACAATATACCGGCGCTTTTCCGCCAAGCTCGGAGATGAGCCATATCTGCCGAGCCGTTGACGGAAGAATGTCCCGCCCGCGCACGACCCGGTTAACGCCCATGTCCATGTCATCGAACGAAACTGCGAGCTGATAGGCGAAAATACCGTCGGAGCGCCTTATGATAAAATCCCCGGAGTCCGCAATATTTTCCGTGAAGCTTCCGTAATGCCCATCGGTAAAGCTTATGCATTTATCCGGCACCTTTATCTTCCACGAACACCTTTTGCCCTGCCTGTCGAGCTCCTGCCGCTGTATATGGCTCAGCTCGCGGCACCGGCATTTTTCGCTGTGCGCAAGCCGGCTGCTTCGGCTGCAATAGCACGGATAGAGCATATCGCGGCGCAGAAGCATATCAAATATATCCTCATAAAGCAGTGTCCTTTCGCTCTGAGAATACCCGCGGTCGGGATAGCCCTCGTCCCAGCCGAGACCGAGTGCGGACAGAGCCGCGGCAATGCTCTCCGCATATTCCGGACGGCTCCTGTCCGGGTCAAGATCCTCCATACGGAATATGAGCCTGCCGCCGAGCCTCCTTATATCGAGCCATGCCAGCAGACATGAGGCGAGGTTTCCCAGATGCATGATTCCGCTCGGACTTGGAGCGTATCGGCCGACCTTGTGATTGAAATTTTCCATCAGCATCACCCCATGTACGGTTATAAACACTTATATTTAAACATATTTCGAGAAAAAATTAAATATAAAGCTACCATTTTCGTTTGAAATATGTTATAGTTACAACAAATAATATGCTATGACTGACGGGAGCCGCAGCGCAGCCGACCGCCGGTTATATTAGCAAGAGAGGTAATAGATATGGCAAGCTCAACAAAAGAGGCATTGGGAAATGCCTTGAAAAAAATGCTGTCCGTAAAGCCTATAGATAAGATAACGGTCAAGGATCTTGTCGAGGAATGCGGCGTTAACAGACAGACCTTCTACTATCACTTTGACGATGTTTATGATCTGCTTGAGTGGGTGTTCGAGGAGGACACGAATAAGGCCCTCCCACATGAAATCTATTATGACAAGTGGCGTGAGAATGTCATAGAGTGGTTCCAGTATCTCATGGATAACCGCACCTTCGTCCTGAATATATTCAATTCGCAGAACCGTGCGTACCTGCTCAGATATTTCAAGGGACGCCTGCATTATTGCGTGCACAGCTTTGCGGTCATCTGCGCAGAGGGTAAGAATATAGAATGGTCTGATCTGGAATTTGTGTGTGATTTCTATGTAAACGCGGCGATCGGCTGGATCTCCCAGTGGTTTGACATGGGTATGCCGAAGCTTGATGAGCATGATACCGAGCGGTATATCAGAATACTTGACGGCAGCACGGAAAATCTGCTGGCAAGATTTCAGAAGGACTGATATTAATTTTAATTAAGCTGAAATTTGGACTTCCGAGTTTTCGGGAGTCCTTTTATGTTGAAAAACGGGCGTTTTGGGAGTATAATACTCCATTATGCACAGTGTGGGGGGAGCCGATATGAAAGAACAGAAAACCAATGTTATGCGCCTTCTTGAACAGAAGAAGGTCAGCTATACGCCGCATGAGTACCCGCATGGCGAGGATGCCGTTGACGGAGTTACTGTTGCAAAGCTTTGCGGACAGGAGCCGGGGCAGGTTTTCAAGACTCTCGTAGCACGCGGTGCGAGCAAGACGGTATATGTTTTCGATGTGCCCGTAACCGGAGAACTTGATCTCAAAAAAGCGGCAAAGGCGGCGGGAGAGAAGTCAATTGCGATGATCCATGTCGGCGAGATAAATGCCCTGACGGGATATGTGCGCGGCGGCTGCTCGCCGATAGGTATGAAAAAGCAGTATAAGACATTTATAGATAAAAGCGCGCTCAATTACCATACCGTGATGGTCAGTGCCGGAAAGATCGGGTATCAGGTTGAGCTCTCACCGGAGGAGCTGGCAAAGCTGGTGCGCGCAAATTTTGCGGAGCTGGTAAGTGAGAATGAATGATTATATCAAAATCAAGGGTGCAAGAGCCAATAACCTTAAAAATATAGACATTGAGATACCCCGCAATAAGCTCGTCGTCATGACCGGCGTTTCCGGCAGCGGCAAGTCGAGCCTTGCGTTCGACACGATTTATGCCGAGGGACAGCGCAGGTATGTCGAGAGCCTGTCGTCGTATGCGCGTCAGTTCCTCGGACAGATGGACAAGCCGGATCTTGACTATATTCAGGGGCTCTCTCCGGCGATATCCATCGACCAGAAAACCGGCTCACGCAACCCGCGCTCCACCGTCGGTACCGTGACCGAAATATATGACTACATGCGCCTTCTCTGGGCTCGCATAGGCAAGCCGCACTGTCCCAAGTGCGGCAAGGAGATACGGCAGCAGACCGTTGACCAGATAATCGACCAGCTTATGCTGCTGCCGGACGGTACAAGGCTTATGATACTTGCTCCTGTCGTGCGTGCACGCAAGGGAGAGTATGTAAAGGTGTTTGAGGATGCCCGCCGTTCAGGCTATGTCCGCGTACGCGTAGACGGCAGCATGTACGAGCTCAGCGAGGACATAAGGCTTGACAAGAATAAAAAGCATACGATAGAGATCGTCGTTGACAGGATCGCGGTAAAAGACGGGATATCCCGCCGGCTTGCCGACTCCGTTGAAACGGCATCGGCTCTGGCAAACGGACTTGTCGTTGCGGATATAGTCGGCGAGAACCGGCAGATGCTGTTTTCGCAGAATTATGCCTGTCCGGACTGCGGCGTATCCATTGAGGAGCTCACGCCGCGGATGTTTTCGTTCAACACGCCTTACGGAGCGTGTCCCAAGTGCGACGGACTCGGCATGCAGCTTCTTGTCGATCCGGAGCTTATCATTCCGGATGACAGCCTGAGCATATCGGGCGGCGCGATAAACGCCACAGGCTGGGGCTGGGGCGCAGACTCCATCGCTGCGATGTACTACAATGCCCTTGCCGAGAAATACGGGTTTACACTCGACACACCAATATGCGACCTTCCCGATGGCGTAAAGGAGATACTGCTCTACGGAACAAAGGGCGAGGCGCTTGATCTGACATACGAAAGAGAGCGCAGAAACAGCTCGTTTGCAGGCAAATTCTCGCGCCCGTTCGAGGGAATATGCAAAAATCTTGAGCGCAGATACTACGAAACGCAAAGTCCGGCAATGCGCGCGGAGATAGAGGAATGTATGTCCGAGGTTGTGTGCCCCGACTGCGGCGGTCAGCGGCTTCGCAGGGAGGCTCTTGCCGTCACCGTCGGCGGCATAAACATCGCTCAGATGGGCGATATGTCGGTTATCGAGGCTATGGATTTCATTGACGGACTTGAACTGAACGAAAGGGAGCAGATAATTGCCGATAGGATAATCAGGGAGATAAAGGCGCGGCTCGGCTTCCTTAAAAATGTCGGGCTTCAATATCTGAGCCTATCGCGCGGCGCGGCAACGCTGTCGGGCGGCGAGAGTCAGCGCATAAGGCTCGCAACGCAGATAGGCGCATCGCTGACGGGTGTCCTGTATATCCTCGATGAACCGAGCATCGGTCTGCACCAGCGCGATAATGAAAAGCTTTTGAAAACGCTCATGGATCTGCGCGATCTCGGCAACACGCTAATCGTTGTCGAACACGATGAGGAGACAATGCGTGCTGCCGACTATATAGTCGATATAGGTCCCGGAGCGGGAGTGCACGGCGGCAATGTCGTATGCGCCGGAAGCGTCGGCGATATATGTGCCTGTCAGGAGTCGCTCACGGGGCAGTACCTCAGCGGCAGACGAAGGATCCCCGTGCCGGCGCAGAGAAGGAGCACCGATAAGGGCTTTATCACGATCCACGGTGCAGCCGAGCACAATCTGAAGGAAATAGATGTTAATATACCAAAAGGCGTTATAACCTGCATTACCGGTGTATCCGGCAGCGGAAAATCGAGCCTTGTAAACGAGATTCTCTATAAGAGCATTGCACAGAAGAAAAACAGAGCAAAGGTAAAGCCGGGAAAATGCGCCGGTATAAGCGGTATTGAGGATATAGACAAGGTCATTGACATCGACCAGAGCCCTATCGGAAGAACTCCGAGGTCAAACCCCGCAACCTACACGGGACTGTTTAACGATATAAGAGAGCTGTTTGCCTCGACCGAGGATGCAAGACTGCGCGGCTATAGCTCCGGAAGGTTTTCCTTCAATGTCAAGGGCGGACGCTGCGAGGCCTGCAAGGGCGACGGCGTTCAGAAAATAGAAATGCACTTCCTGCCGGATGTCTATGTACCCTGCGAGGTGTGCAGAGGCAAGCGCTATAACAGAGAAACACTTGAGGTGCGCTACAAAGGCAGGAATATAAGTGATATCCTTGAAATGACCGTTGAGGAGGCATGCACATTTTTTGAGAACCTTCCTAAACTCAAGGCAAAGCTTGACACACTGTATGATGTGGGACTCGGCTATGTCCGTCTCGGACAGTCGAGCACAACGCTTTCCGGCGGCGAGGCACAGAGGGTAAAGCTTGCTGCCGAGCTTTCGCGCCGCAGCACCGGCTCAACGGTGTATATCCTTGATGAGCCGACGACCGGACTTCACATGGCTGATGTTCACAAGCTGCTGCACATTATCGGAAAGCTTGCCGATGCGGGAAACACGGTGGTCATAATCGAGCATAACCTTGATGTAATTAAAACCGCCGACTATATCATTGACCTCGGACCCGAGGGCGGCGACGGCGGCGGAACGCTTGTGTTCGCGGGTACTCCCGAGCAGTGTGCAGCGATTCCCGGAAGCTATACGGGTCAGTTTCTTAAAAAAATGCTTTAACAGATCGGGCATTCCTCCCGTAGAATGGTATGGGAGGGGTGGAAATGACGGTTTATATTGCGGCGGGCTTTGCGGCGGCTGCGGTGCTGTGGCTTATTATCTGGTCGGTAAAGGGACTGCTGCTCACTCCGGTCAGACTTGGAAAGAATACTGACGCAAGGATAATTCTTAGCATAAACGGTGCGGAGCCGGCGATAGAGTACACGCTCAGAAGTCTTATATGGCTGCGCGAAAACGGAACCCTGAAGGCCGGTATACTCATATCGGCTCACGCTCCCGATGAGCTGACCCGCAGCATTGCAAGGCGGTTTCAAATGCAGTACAGGTGCATAGAATACACAGAGGACGAATAGAATGCAGGAACTAAGCGAGATAAACGGCAGCATTGCAGCCGTAATATTCAGAAACGACGAAAACGGATACGCGGTCGTACGCATAGACCTTGACGATGGGCAGACGGTCACGGCCGTCGGATGCCTTCCGTACATAGCCCCCGGCGAAATGATCTCTGCCGAGGGAACATGGATGACCCATGCCCAGCACGGCAGACAGTTTAAAATAGAGCAGTGCAGCCGCACGCTGCCGACCTCCGCATCGGAGATATACGAGTATCTTGCCGGAGGCACAGTGCGCGGCATCGGACCTGCAACGGCGGCGCTGATAGTCGATAAATTCGGCGACAGAGCTCTGGATGTACTTGAAATGCATCCGGAGCAGCTTGCCGAGCTCAAGGGTATCAGCAGGACAAAGGCAAAGGACATATGCGCCGGCTTCAAAAAGCAGGCGGGTGTCAGGCGGCTGACAGAGTTTCTGTGCTCATACGGCATACAGCCCATATTTGCACTCAGAATGTTCAGATTCTACGGCGGCTCCGCCATCGAGGTCGTGCACGAAAATCCGTATATCCTCGCGTCGTCGCACATTGGTGCAAGCTTTGCCGAGGCAGACTCGCTCGCACTTTCACTCGGCATAGACGGCGACAGCCTCAACCGCGTGTGCGCGGCGGTCACATTTGAACTCATCCACAATTCAGGCAACGGTCACTGCTTCATACCGCGCGGAAAGCTGACCTCTGCAACGGCGCAGCTCATAGGCGTAACGCCGGAGCTTGCCGATGAAGCGGTGGACAAGCTCTGTGAGACCGGTGAAGTGGTCTGCGACAAGGTCGCAGGACTGGAGGCATGCTATCTGGCGGAGCTTTTTGAAGCTGAGACATACACCGCAGAGAGAATAAAAAGTATGGGAAAGCGCACCGGCAGCCTGACTAAAGCAGCTGATAAGCTCATAGCGCGCCTTGAAAAGGCAAACGGAATTGAATATGCCCCCTTGCAGCGAGACGCTATCGCCCTCGCCGCCGACAGCAATATCCTTGTCATAACCGGCGGTCCGGGCACAGGAAAAACCACGATCTTGAAGGCGGTATTGGCTCTTTATGATGAGCTTGAGCTTGAAACATACCTTGCAGCGCCCACCGGCAGAGCGGCAAAGCGCATGAGTGAGCTGTGCGGCGTGGAGGCATCGACAATACACCGTATGCTGGGCGCAAAAATGTCCGAGGACGGGGAAACGGTAGTGTTTGTAAAGGATGAGGAGGATAAGCTTGCCTGCGATGCGCTCATTGTCGACGAGTGCTCGATGGTTGACATAACACTTATGCATGCGATTCTGAAGGCACTGAAGCCTAACTGCCGCGTGCTCCTTGTCGGCGATGCCGATCAGCTCCCGTCGGTGGGACCGGGCAATGTGTTTTCCGATATAATCAAAAGCGGCACGGTGCCAACCGTGCGGCTTACCGAGATATTCCGCCAGAAGGCTGACAGCCGCATAGTGCGTAATGCGCACATGATAAACAGGGGAGAGCATCCCGATTTCAACGAAAACAGCGGTGATTTCTTCCGCCTGCGCAGATTGCAGGGCAGCTCCTGTGTTGATACCATCGTGGAGCTGTGCCGCCGCCGTCTGCCCGAGAATATGAAGATACCTCAAAATCAGATACAGGTGCTTTCACCCAGCAGAAAGGGTGAAACGGGGACGAGGAACCTCAACCGCCGCCTGCAGGAGGCCCTGAACCCGCCTGCCGAGAGCAAAAAGGAAAAACCTTTCGGAGATACGGTTTTCCGCACTGGTGACCGGGTGATACAGGTAAAGAATAACTACGACATTGTCTGGAAGGGCAAAAACGGTCAGAGCGGTACTGGGATATATAACGGCGATATCGGCGTTATCGCGGATATCGACACGGCATCGGAGTCCGTTACCGTCGATTATGAGGACAGACTGGCGTACTACGGCTTTGATATGCTCGGCGAGCTTGAGCACGCGTGGGCACTGACGGTGCATAAGTCGCAGGGCAGCGAGTATACTGCGGTTATTCTTGCGCTCAATCCCGGAGTCCAGATGCTTTTGACGCGCGGAGTTCTGTACACCGCAGTGACCCGTGCAAAGCAGCTTCTTATAATGGTCGGCGACGATTCGGTAGCACACCGGATGATAGATAATCACAAGCAGTCGAGGCGCTACAGCGCACTCAGGATAAGGCTCTCGGATGAAAATACTTGAATACATAGTCAGTCTCGTATATCCGTGGAAATGTGTTTTCTGCAGCAGCGTTCTTGAAAACGGTGACATATGCGATGAGTGCCGCAGCAGGCTCCCGTATACAAAGGGCGACAGCGTATATCAGAAGTTTCCGTTTATAGACAAATGTGTTTCGCCGCTGTACTATAAGGACAATGTCCGCGACTCCATCCATCGGTATAAATTTTACGGCTGCTCGGCATATTGCGTGCGGTACGGAGAGATAATGGCAGAGTGTGTCGAAAATAATCTTGATTGCGGCGGCATCAATATGATATCATGGATACCGCTGAGCAGGGCGCGATTGCGGAAAAGAGGCTATGATCAGGCGTATCTGCTCGCAAAGGAGATATCTGCGCGCGTGGAGCTTCCGTGCGTGCCTGCGCTGAAAAAGATAAAGAACAACGCGGCACAGTCGACAACACGCGATGCAAAGCAGCGCCGCAGCAATGTTGCCGGGGCATATGAGCTTTTCCCGAATGCGGATGTCAGGGGCAAGTACATTCTCCTTGTTGACGATGTGGTAACCACGGGGTCAACACTCAGCGAGGCGGCCCGCGTTCTGAAAAAAGCCGGAGCAAAATGTGTATATTGCGTAACGCTTGCCCGTCATGAGGATTGACGGCGGAATAACTTGGACAGAATATATAATAAACCATGCCGCAGGGCTTTTGCGGCGGATCGGAGCGTAATATGGTCATATATGAAAGAGATATAGCGGTCGATATGGGTACATCCAACACTCTTGTCTTTGTTCAGGGCAAGGGATTGGCGCTGCGTGAGCCAACCGTTGTGGCGGTCGACAAGGTCAAGGACAGAATGCTCAAGGTCGGCGAGGATGCAAAGAAAACACTCGGCAGAACTCCGGCGAATGTCGTTGCCATACACCCGATAAGAGCAGGAGTAATATCCGATTACGATATGTCGGCGCTTATGCTGCGCGAGCTTGTCAGCCGCATAACCTCGTTCAGCCTTTTTAAGCCGCGCATACTCATGTGTGTGCCGAGCAGCATCACCGGCGTTGAGGAACGCGCCGTTATTGACGCTGCAATAGAAGCCGGTGCGCGCAGAGTCTACCTTGTGGAAACCGCGGTAGCCACAGCGATAGGCGCCGGAGTTGACATTAAAAAGCCCGACGGCAATATGGTCATCGACATCGGCGGCGGCACTACCGAGATAGCGGTGGTATCCATGGGCGGAGTTGCAGAGTGCGAGTCTATAAAAATTGCCGGCAGCAGCTTCGATGAGGCAATAATAAGATATATAAAGAAAAAGCATAATCTGCTCATCGGTGCGATGACCGCAGAGGAGATAAAAATCAACATCGGCGGACTTTTCCCGAGAAATGACGCGCCCGACAGCATGGAGGTCAAAGGCCGCTGCCTCATAAAGGGACTCCCGCGCACGGTAACGGTGACTGCGGAGGAGCTCATGGATGTTCTCAGAGAGCCGGCAAAGCTCATCCTTGAAAATGTCCATTCGGTTCTTGAGCGCACACCGCCGGAGCTCATAGGCGATCTCGGCGTAAACGGAATGATCCTTTCCGGCGGAGGCAGCATGCTTTACGGTATGGACAGAATGATAGAGGACAGCACGCATATAAGGACCATGATAGTAGATGATCCTCTCGCGTGTGCAGCTCACGGCGCCGGAAAGCTCCTTGCGCAGCTTGATAATATGCAGGACGGGATGATGAACTTCCTGCGCAACCGCGAAATGAGAAGATAATAAAAAAGCTCTCGCATAATGCAATAAATCTCGGCAATACGCAAAGTATTGCCGAGATTTTCATATCCGTATTCAATATTCAGCTTTTATAGGGAAGCGAGGTGAAATAGCTGGTGTCGGGCTGCCCGGCAATCTTCCAGCCGCTGCCGTCGTTTGAAATTGAGATCGAGCCGGTAAAACCGCCGTCCGTCACAAAATTAATGACTGAGCTGCCGTCCGTTGAGGTGAAGCGGAGGCGCGTGCCGGATTTGAGCAGACTGCCGTTTGCGAGCGTTATACTCTTTGAGGTGGTGACATATTCGCCGTTATCATCAAATGAAAGCTCACCGGAGTCCTTCGTAAAGCTCTTGTCGGAGAGTGAGTAGGAGCTCTTTACCTTATAGGTACCGAGAATATTAACCTCCGTGTCAAGGATGAGCTTAGTATCTCCGAATTCCTTAAAAAGTCCCTCCGCATAGCTCTGGCTGTCAAACAGCGCCATGTGCAGGGGCTGCTTGTCGTCCGGAGAATACATTACCGCGCAGGTAACCGAAGCGGAACCGGCGTCCGTTCCGTCAATATATATCTCGCGCACACCGTCGTTATCAAGATCATAGAGCCTTATGCTGTGAACGGTTTTTATGCATGTGGTGACCTCACATGTTTCACCCGAGCTCTCGACGCTTATAACGGTAAGCCCCTGATCGTCGGCTGCGGTGCTGATCGTTTCGTCCTTGCCGTCGCCGTTCAGATCGCCGGTATATGGCAGGCGGGAGGTGATCACGGTGCCGGCACCGCCGTTGGGATCGGTCACCTTAACGGAGCCGCTGTCATCAAGCGAGAGAAGGCGGACCTCGTTTGTACCGTCACCCTGATTGAAGAATATTGCCAGCGTAGGCACCGTGTCGGTGAGCTCGGTGTTTATCGCCAGCGCCGCACCGTCGGACATGTCGCTGCAGAACAGGATCTGACGCACCGGGATATATTCTCCGGAAGAGGCATTGTAATTTATCGTGTATACACGGACATCGTATATCGAGCCGCTCGCTGAAACGAGCAGAGATTTGATGTCGGTGGCTGCCGCACTGCCGAGTATTGTGAGGTCATCGCTGTCTGCGTCGGCTGCAAAAGCAACGCTAACATTGCCCTCGCTGCCCTCGCGCCCGGCGGGGATAAACCTTTCGTCTATAATGTTCTCAAGCTTGTCATAAGACACGGTGAACTCATAGAAGCCGTTTGCGGCGTCGGCGATTTCACCCTCATTTGCGATAACGACAAAGCCCTCATCGGAGAGATACCAGTGACCGTCGGAAACAAGGGACTTTATCGTCTCGGAATATCCCTCGTTGAAGAAGGTGTCAGTATACTTAGGGTCATCATTAAAGGATACGAGGATATCTTCTGAAACGGCGTTGACGATCTTGCTCTCGCTTTCGCCGAGGTCGGAGAGCCTGAGCTCCTCGCCGGTCTGCGGATCAAAGCAGTGACCGCTTATGCTCAGCAGATTCTCGGTTCCGAGAGAGACCCTGTCAACGACCCGCAGGGATACGGCGGCGCTGTCGGCACGCTCGGTGCGGACGGTGCGGCCCATGGAGAAGGCGCTGAGACCATCTGCGGTGCCATCGCCGATATTCTGAACATAGCGTTCGTGATAAGCGGTGTACAGATCACCGGTAAACAGCTCATTGAGAGCTGCGATGTTGGCGTTCATCGTATCCGCAGCCTCGGTACGGTCGGGCATAGTCACCTTGGGCACCATGTACGAAACACCGTCCTCAGCGGACACATCTTCCATTTCGACTACCACATCTCCGCCGCAGCTTCCGGCGTTGGCATTTATTATCTTGTGATCCGCGGTGACTGTGATATTAACTTTGGCGTGGTTTGAAAAATCATCTACAAAGGATTTTACCGCGATAACATTAACCTCCGAATCGTAAATGCAGATGCTGTATTCAATCTCCGCCGCTTCGGTGCTGTCGGCCTTGTCGCCGGCAAAGTCAAAGTGAATGACCGAGCCTGCCTCAATGGGGCTATTGTCAGCGTTTCCGAAGGATTCGGAGCCCTGGTCCGTTCCGTAAGCAACGGCATAGACATCGGATGCCTCCATCTTTATATATACGCCGCACTCGCGCTCGGCATCTCCGGTGTCCTTCCTGCCGCAGGCGCACAGGGATACAACGGTGAGCAAAGCCAGTATTATAGCTGTAAATTTGCGCATAACATCAACTCCTTATATGGCAGATAATTATACCATGTGCCCATATAAAAATCCAGTATCAGCACAATTATTCACAAAAACATAAAATTTCCCGCCGCCGGGAGGCTCATCAAGGTCTGCGCCCGTATCTTCCGCCTCGCTTAATACGCAGCTTTGCCGAAAGCCTGCCTTGCAGCGGAGCGGCGGGGCGGGCAATAACAAGCGTGCGCCCTCCGTATGTAAAAATATCTACCTCAATGCAGCCTCCGCTGAGCTCCGTTTTTTCTCTGATACAGCCGGCCAGCTCATCAGCAGGTATGCTGTCGTCCTCAAATATAACGGCAGCGGCTGCGTTTCCTGCGGCATCGGATAACATAATATTTCCCTCCTGATAATAACAGATTTACACTACGGTAACGGAAAAAGAACAAGCTGAATAACAATACGATAAAATTCGTTAACAAAGCTGATTGTAACGGAATTTTTTTTGATTTTCTATACAAAAATTATGGAAATATCACAAATATGATGATATACTGATATGGCATTATGTAAAGCTGATAATTATTTTTTGTGGGGAGTATCATGAGCTATTTTGAGAAGAGAATAGATGGTGAGCAGAAGTATAAGGGAGTTATCGTTAATGTCGTGCTCGAC
>CAVGWF010000007.1:0-3589 GCA_963632825.1 Escherichia coli
CGAATGATAAAAAATATTGTCGGAGCCGGAATTGAAAGCGTTGTTAACCGCGCCAGCGGGAACGGCATAGACAGAACAAAGGCGGTGCTAAATCCGTTCAGTGATGCAGACAGATCGCTCATTCATCTCGCGTGGGGCGACTATGTAAACTCGGTGGACTCTATAATGTCCGGCGGCAAGTACAACGACAACTACAGCGGCGTAGAGGACAAGCGCACCATATTTAGGTTTAGACCGCTCGAGGCGGTGCGAAAGTTCAACACCAATGCGCTGAACGCGGAGGACTCTTGGTTCTCTCGCCCCGCATACGCCGAGTCACTTGCGTCGTGGCTCAAAGCTAACGGCTATGATGCCGTGAGTTTCTCAGACGGCACAATGTCTGCGACAGAGATAGACAAAGCGCGGGATTACGCGATCAGGGAAGCACAAAGGGCGACATACCGCGACACGAACGCATTCTCCCAGTGGGTCACATCACTGCGCGTAAGGACTTCAAACCAGACTCTAAACAGGGTCTCAAACGCCGTGATAGAGGGCGTGCTGCCGTTCAAGAAAACACCCGCGAACATTCTCGTCAGAGCGGTTGACTACTCACCGGCGGGACTTATTAAAACGCTCACGGCGGACTCGGTACGGCTCAGAAGAGGCAGTATCACTGCGGCTGAGTATATAGACAACCTCGCGCAGGGGCTTACGGGAGCGGCGCTTGTCGGGCTCGGCGCGTGGCTGGCAAGTTTAGGTATCGTTTCAGGCGGCGGCAGTGACGATGAGCAGGCGGCATTCGACAAGCTTCAGGGCAAGCAGGCTTACTCAATAACCATCGGAGATTGGAACGCCTCCCTCGACTGGCTCGCGCCGGAAAGTATGCCGCTTTTCGTCGGAGTAGAACTGTATAACAAGTTTGTCGATGACAGCGACGAGCCAGTCTCGCTCAGTGAGGTGCTCGACACCGTAAGCAACATAACCGCGCCTATGCTGGACATGTCAATGCTTCAGGGCGTTAATGAGGTGCTCGAAGGTCTTGACTACAGCAACGGCAGTGCACTTGCAGCGATCACCACAAAGGCCCTCGGCTCGCTAATATCTCAGTTCTTCCCGACGATATTCGGGCAGATAGAAAGAGTTTTTACGCCGGGTAGGCAGACAACATTCGTCGATAGGAACAGCGACCTTTCCGCAAATATGCAGCGCTTTCTCGGCAACCTCGGGAATAAAACTCCGGGCGTTGACTTCCAGCAGATAGACTATATTGACGCTTGGGGCAGGACGGAAGATACCGGCGATGTACTGCCGCGATTTCTTAATAATATGCTAAATCCGGCGAACATGAAGAAATCCGGCGTTACGGATGTTGACGATGAGCTGCAGCGGCTTTATGACAGCGGCGAGACCGGCGTATTCCCGCAGCGCCCCGCTCAGAACACAAAGATAGACGGCGAGTATCTGACGGCTGACGAGTATGTAGAGTACGCCAAGACACGCGGCAGCGAGTCACTTGCTGTAGTGCGGAAGCTGATAAACAGCACAGCGTACAAGCGCATGAGCGACGCGGATAAAGCCGCCGCTATCAAAGAGGCATACAACTATGCTAACGGCATTGCAAAACAGACGGTACGGCGCGGCACAGAGGTAAGCTCGTGGATAGAAAAAGCCAAGGCAAGCGGCAATCCCGCGCAGTATATTACCGACCGATCTATAATGAAATCTGTTGACACTGACGGCAACGGCAGCTACAACAATGTCGAGCAGGCGCGGGGGCTGCTGAAAGGCGGCTATTCGGGTGCGCAGCTCACCGAGAAGGTTCGGGAGTATATGACCTCGGACTCGGGCAATTGCGCGTTGGGCGACTACCTCGAAACGGCTCAGGCGGCGAATGTCCCCGACTCCATCGCACTGGATGTATACGAGTTTAACTCCGGCGCTCATGCAGACAAGGACAAGAACGGCAAGAGCATATCCGGCTCGAAGAAAGCGAAAGTCGTTGAATACATCAATTCTCAGCAGCTCACGGCAGCGCAGAAGCGAACACTGTACTACTCGCTGTACAAGAAATAAATCATCCCTTGTAAACCACAGGAGGCTTTAATGACTGCAACCATTAAAGAGTTTTGCCGTATAAACGGCATTGACGAGAAATCGGCAGACCTTGCCGACATTATCTTTGAAGCTTTGACAGGCGGTGACAATGGAAGCTTTGACGAACATAGCGCAGCCGCACCGGATAAACAAACTGCAATTCCCTACGGCACTGCGCGAACGACTTATAGCTGAATGCGGTTTTACGCTGGAGGAGAAGCAGATACTTAACATGCGCGCCGACGGTTTGTCGCTCATCGAGATAGCCGACCGGCAGCATTGCAGTGTCGAAACCGTCAACCGGCGAATACGCTGTATCAAAAACAAAATAGCTGAAATAGCAAAGGGGTAACGCATTATGCGTTACCCTCTTTTCATGCGCTGTTAATTTGGCATTAATCCGACCTGCAACTGCCCTGCAACTGACAGGTTGAAAGACCGTTTCTATGCGAAGATGTATACAAGAAAGCGGTGCGCACGCTTAATAATTTTGAAAGGATCTTGACAAATGGAGTATGCATCTAAATCGGTAGGTACGGCAGGTCTTACCACCGGAATTATCGGCACGGCACTCGGCGCGGCATCTTCGGGGCTGCTCTCCGGCGTTCTCGGCACTGGCCGCACGGTAGCAGGTACGAGCAGCGGCGATCTCGTAACCCGCGAAACTTTCGACCTTGCAATGAAGCTCGCGTCGAGCGAAAGCTCAAATGCGCTGCTGTCGGCAGAGCTGATCACGGAGAAGAAAATGGTTGAGGTATTCAACGCTCTGAACGACAAAATCAATAACGCAGTGTCAAATCAGGCGGCAATAAACAGCGCTCAGGCCGTCACCAACTGCGCTACGACCTCCACCCTGGCAGTCGCGCAGAACAACATTGCGCAGCTTATGTCTCTGACTAAGGTCGTTATCCCTAACGCCAACATCAATCCCGGCTGGGGCGATGCAACTGTTTCGGTTTCGACCTCTACCACAACGACCTAAGAGGTAACGCGCCATGACGGTCACTAAACAGCAGTTAGTAAACGGGACTGTAACCTTTATACTTAGAGAAGTAGCTCCGGCGGTAAACGACACAGCGCTAAAGACCATCATCGTAGCGGGAACTAAGCTTGTCCAGCAGTCTGACACAGCGGTTGACGGTATTTTATCTAACGGCGTTTCAAGACCTTGCTGCCGGAGTGCAACGGCTGCTATGACATTACAGCGGCGCTCAGCGCAATTCGCTCAGCGCTTGCAGAGTGCGGCGTATTCCCTGTTACTATCTCCCCCATCCCGCTTATACTCAAGGAGGAGAAGACGCTCACTTTCGGTGTGGCTGACATTGACGCGCTGCAAAGGCACATTCAGGAGGCTGCAAATGGATGAGATAACTAAAGCGATAGCGGATGAGCTGTCGGATGTCGTGAAGTATATGCACATGGCACAAGACTGCAAATACGGTTCAATACTCAAAGACATTGCCGCAGAGGAAATGCAGCACGCACGAAATTTGCGGGGCATCCTCGAGATGGA